>JAPPGM010000048.1 GCA_028874995.1 Gemmatimonadota bacterium
GGGGCCGGGCCGAATGGAGGCTCGGTGCCGCCGGGGCGTGAACAGGCCCGGCGGTGCGACGGCGAGGGACACCGCGCGGGTGAAGCCGTGCAGCCTCTGGAAGCCGGGGGTACGCAAGCCACCGGCACCGCGAGTGTGACCCCGACCGGCGTTCCGCGTGCGAGAGGCATGATCCCGCTGGAGAGCCGGATGCGGGAAATCCGCACGTCCGGTTCGGAGGGCAGGGGGTGGAAACGGACCTATGGGAGCCGGACTGAGCACCGCCGCGAAAGCGAGCGTAATTTACGCACCGGACCCTAAGGGCACCGCGCCACCCCCTGACCCTACTTTTGGAAACTGTAGTTGCGCCGGACCACCCGGTTTTCGTCAAGCGGAGCCCGCTCCCGCCCACGAACAGATCGTCCTCCCGACCCGACGAGCAGCTTGCCGCAAGCCTGCGGCACTCGACAAACTTGCGGCGACCCTCAACCCCGGAAGCGAGCTTGATGACCAGAACCGGAGCGGACCGGCGAGTGCACATCGAGACGACAGGCGTAGTGCGCATTTCCCTGTCGGCTTCGGATGCATTCCCGCTCTTCAATGCGGAAGGTGAGCGAAGATGGGTTGCCGGGTGGGATCCCAGGTGCGTTTACCCGGCCGAGTCCGGCGTGGGAGAGGGTGCAGTCTTCCAGACCCGCAAGGGCGCCGGAACCGCGACATGGGTCCAGACGCGGCACGAGCCCGCCACGGGCCACGCGTCGTTCGTGTATGTCCTGCCCGACCACCACGTCGCCATGGTGGACGTCTGCGTGACGCCAGACGGCGACGGACGAAGCCGCGCGTCGGTGCGGTATCGCATGACATCCCTCTCATGCGATGCGGACGACTTCGTGCGCGGATTCGCCGGCGGGTTCGGCGACCTCATGATCCATTGGGAGAAGGCCATTCAGCGGCACATTGTGGAGGGGGTCCCGCTTTCCGCGGAGTGAAGTCGCGTCACGTTGCAAGCCCATACTTACGACTGATTCGACCCCAATCCGTGATCTTCGGGGGCATTCACTGCTTCCCCTCTCAGACCATCTCCGACCCCCCTTCCACCATCAACCCGGCTAGCGCCCGACCGCTACTCAACCCCAGCGTCACCCCCGACATCTGGTGCCCCGTATTCACATACACATTCTCACGCGACGGCACCCGGCCCATCACCGGGAGCGTATCGGGCAACATCGGCCGCATCCCCACCCACTCGCGGCCCCCATCCCGCGCCTCCGGGATGTCCACGTCGCGCCATACGACCCTCCGCAACGACCGCACGCGCGCTCGGTCCAACCGCTCATTCACTCCGGACAGCTCCATCGTCCCTCCGAACCGGAGCGCACCCTTGAACGGCGTGAGCCCGACGTGCGCGTCGCCCAGGTAGAGCGGCTGCCGCAGCTGGTTCCGGGGCTCCTTGATTGTCACCGAATACCCTTTTCCCGCGGTTAGTGGGATCCGCCACCCCAGCATCCTGGTCAACACGCCAGTGCTAGCACCAACTGCTAGCACTACCGCATCGCCATCCAGATCGCCCGCAGTCGTCCTCATCCCCGTCACCCGCCGCCCCTCCCCCCGGAACCCCACCACTTTCGTCCCCTCCAGGATCTCCACACCCCGCCCACGCAACCCGGCCCCCAACCCCGCCGTCAGCGACTCCGGCCGCACATGGCAATCCGACTCCACGAAGAACCCGCGCGAAAACCCCGGTCGCAACATCGGCTCGAGCTCGTGGACCTCCGCCCCATCCACCTCCCACCACACGCTTTCACCCACCGCCGCCACCGCGGCCAGCTCCTCACGCCTCAAGGCCGCCTTGCCCCGATCCCGAAACGCAATCAAAGCCCCCACCCGCTCGAACTCGAAATCGACCCCTTCAGCCGCCAGCCCCTCATACAACTCCATCGTCCGCGCGTTCAGCTCCGCCAGCCTCCCGACCCCGTGCTCCCAGTCCGCCCGGTTACAGTGCGACCTGAACCGCAACAGCCACGGCAGCAGCCCAGGCACCGCCGCCGGCCGCACATACAACGGACCGTCCCGCCGCAACGCCCACATCAGCGACTTCCAGGTCAGCCCCGGCGCCGGCACCGGCGTCGAGATCGACGGACAGACCCAACCAAGGTTGCCCGCCGAACACCCGCCCCCCACCACCCCCGCCTCCACCACAAACGGCTCCGCTCCCGCCTTCTTCAGATACCACGCGGTCGCCAGCCCGATCACCCCGCCGCCAACCACCCCAACGCGCATCACGCCCAGCCCGGACCTGCCCCCACACCTAGTTCGCTCACCCCGCACAGCCTACCCCTCCCCCCGGTACCCCGCCCCCCGCACGATCATCCCCGGCTTCGCACCCGTGTGCACCCCACCCCGCATCACCGCCACCCCGTTCACGAACACCTCCTCGATCCCCACCGACAGCTGGTGCGGTTCCTCGAACGTCGCCCGGTCCCCGACGGTCACCGGATCGAACACGACCACGTCCGCGTACATCCCCGCCCTGAGCAGCCCCCGGTCCGGGATCGACAACCGGGTCGCGACCGCCGAGGTCATCTTGCGCACGGCGTCCTCGAGGGTGATGACCCCCTGGTCCCGCACGTACCGCCCCAGGATGCGTGGGTACGTCCCGTACGACCTCGGGTGGACCATCCCGGTCGCGGTTTCCGGATCGTGCCCCCCCGCGTCCGTTCCGATCTTGATCCAGGGCTGCTGCAGCTGCAGCGCGATGTTCTCCTCGGTCATCATGAAGAGGACCATCCCCGTGCCGCCCTGCGTCATGAGCAGCAGTTCGATCGCCGCGTCCACCCAGTCAACCCCCATGTCGGCGGCGATGTCGGCCAGCCACATCCCCACATAGCCCGCGGCCCCGCTGGGCTCGCCGTCCGGTCCCGTCTCGGCGACCGCCGTGATCATGATCCCCTCGGGAGTCGCGAGCACCCCCAGATTCTCCCAGTCGCCGTCGTCCGCCAGGACCTCGTCGTGAATGCGCTGCCGGATTTCCGGATCCCGCAGGTTGTCGAGGAGCGCCCCTCCCTCCGACGCCCACGGGGGCAGCACGGCCGAGAGTCCCGTCCCCCCGGCCGGATAGGGGTACATGTCGGCCTGCACATCCATCCCGGCGGCGCGCGCCGAATCGATCTTCGCGATCGCCAGGGCGGCCTTGTGGTGGTTGCGCCGTCCGGCGGCCTTCAGGTGGTAGATCTCGACCGGCACGCCCGCCCGCTCCCCGATCTCGATGGATTCGTCGATCGCCTCCAGCAGACGGTCCGCCTCGGAGCGCAGGTGGGTGATGTAGAGCCCGTGCGGCGCGCTCGCCGCCACCACCTCCACCAGTTCATCCGTAGATGCGAAGCTGCCCGGCGGGTAGATCAGCGCGGTTGCCACCCCGAAGGCGCCGTCCTCCATGGCCCGCCGCACCACCGCCCGCATGGTGTCCAGTTCGGCCTCGGTCGCGTCCCCGGCAGCCTCGCCCTTCGCGTACACCCGCACCGTGGTCGCGCCCACGAACGACCCAAAGTTCGGCGAGGCGCCGTTTTCCGCCATTGCCCTGAGCCAGCGGTCGAAGCCGCGCGGACCCGAGAAGTCGAGCCGTTCCCCCCGCGCCTCGGGGTCCACCAGCCCGGCGCCCCGGTGCGTGTTCGCATTGGCGGGGGCGTTCGTCCACCCCTCGCCCATGATCTCGGTGGTGATGCCCTGGGTGATCTTGCCGAGCAGCCGCCCGTCGCCCGTCAGCAGCTGCCCGCGCGAGTGCGACTGGATGTCGATGAAGCCGGGCGCCACCACCTTGCCGGTTGCGTCGATCCGCTCACCGGCCTCAACGCCGGCCAACCCGCCCACCGGCACCACCGCCGCGATCCGGTCCCCGCGAATGCCGACATCGCCGTAGAACCAGGCCGCCCCCGTCCCGTCCACCACCCGCCCGTTCTCGATCACCACATCCATCGCGCCCCCTCCCTCGCCGAACCCGCCGGTTCCCTCGCCGGACGCACCGCCTCCGGACCCGTATCCGCCAGCTCCCCGACCGCCCCCATCCCCGCAGGCGGCCAGCGAGACCGACATCCCGAGCGCGACGAAACCCCTCAGCAAGTCGATCCTCCCTCTCATCTCACTCCTGCCTCTCAAACACCAGGCGGCCGTCCACATACACCCGGCTCGCCCACGTTCGAATGCTCAGCGGATCGCCGTCGAAGACGACCACGTCCGCGTCCTTCCCCACCTCCAGACTGCCCATCCGGTCCGCCACCCCCAGCACCTCCGCCGGGCTCAGCGTCACCGCCCGCAGGACATCCGCCTCGCTCATCCCGTGCCCCCGCGCGATCGACGCATCGATGAGCAGCCACTGACCCGCGACACCCGGCCCGAATCGGCCGAACCCCCGCGAGAAGCTTGCCAGCGAGACGTGCACCCCCGCCTCGTTCAGCCAGACCGCGTTGCGCTCGTCCACGGCCCCGTACTCGCCCTCGTCGGGAATCTCCTCGCCGGAGACGTACGGGTGCGAAATCGGCCCCAGAACGACCGGAATCGCCCAATTCGCAAGCTCCTCCCGCATCTCGTGCGCCCCAGCGCCCCCGTCGATCACCAGTTGGAAGCCGAACTCCTCCGACAACTCCATCGCCACCCGGATGTCGCGCGCCGCGTTGGCCTGCACCCGCGCCGGGACCTCGCCCTTCAGCAGCCGCGCGAGCGCCTCCATGCCGAGATCGCGCGGAGTCGCCCCAGCCTCCCCGGCGCCGGTCGCGGCCACCCACTCCTGCGCCCTCACCAGCAACTCCCGCAGCTGAGCGACAACCGCCATCCGCGTCGAGGGCGACCGCGACTGCTCCCGGTAGGTCGACGCAGGACGTCCCCCCAGCGTGATATCGATCGCCGCCGGCTCGCGCACGATCAGATCGTCGAAGCGCGCCGCGGCCGTCTTCACCACCGCACCCTGCCCACCGAGCACCGTCGCGTCCCCCGGCCCGACATACATCGCCGTGACGCCCCCCGACAGCAGCTCGCGCACCCGTATCTCGCCCGCCTCCCCCGAGCCGAAGTCCCCGAACGGCGAAAACGCCTCGATGATCCGCAGTTCGGGCGTGAGCGGGTTCGGCACCTCGTTCATGTCCTCGCCGGCGATCCCGTAGTAGCTCATCGCGTCGATGATCCCCGGCATGACCACGCTCCCGGTCACGTCCACGACCTCCGCTCCCGCGGGAATCGCAACGTCCGCGCCCACCGCCGCGATCCTGCCGTCCACGATCAGCACCGTCCCCCCTGGCACGGGTTCCGAGGAGATGGGAAAAACCAGCCCCCCGGTAAGGGCGATGGCCTGTGCCTGGACCCCGGCGCCTCCGCCATGGATCGCGGCCATGGTCATCACGGCCACCCCGATCGCCCCTATCCTGGCGCGCCCGCTGGCCCATCCAGCCATTGCCCCGCCCACCATCCCGTGCCCGACCTGCGCCCAAGCCCCCATCACGACCCCTCCCGCTCCCGGTCATACGCCACCAATCCGTCCACATACACCCGCGTCACCAGGCTGCTCACCTCGTACCACGTCCCGTTCAGCACCACGATGTCCGCGTCCTTGCCCACCTCCAGACTCCCCACGCGGTCCTCCACCCCCGCGATCGCGGCCGGGTTGATCGTCACCGCCTCGAGCGCCTGCTGCTCGGTCATCCCGTAGCGGATCCCGAGCCCGGCGTTGCCCCGCTGCCACTTCGACCCCACCACCGGGTCATCGGTGTGAAAGGCGAAGCGGACCCCCTTCTCGTTCATCACGGTGCCTGTCGCCATCACTTCGTCGGAGAGCGCGATGCGGGTGAAGAGCGGCATCCCCACCACGTCGATCCCGGCCTCCGCGATCTCGTCGGCGACCTTGTACGCTTCGGTCGAGTGGTGGATCGTCAGCCCGAAGCCGAACTCCCGCGACAGCCGAATGATCGCGAGGATGTCGTGCGCCTGGTGGACGTGGGAGCGGATCCGGTCCTCGCCGTTCAGGACGCGGACCAGCGCCTCCATGGCCAGGTCGCGGGGCGGTGCCGGCCCCTCGCGGCCGCCCGCCTCCCATGCGTCCCGCTTCGCCCGGTACTCGCGCGCCTCGATGAACTTGGCGCGCAGCAGCGCCGTGACCGCCATGCTGGTAGTGGGCGACTGATCGGGACGTTTGCGGCCCATCGCGATCTTGAGTCCGCCGCGCTCGCGTACGATCCGTTCTTCTATTGACTCGCCCCAAGTCTTGATCACGATCGCCTGACCGCTCGAAACCTCGCCGCTCCCCGGCCCCGTCACGACCGTGGTCACCCCGCCCTTCACCGCCCCCTTCCAGAAGGCGTCGTCGGGCGAGAGTACGTCGCGGATGCGGTGCTGCGGACCGAACCGGACCGGGAACTCGTTGAGGTCGCGGCTGTCCACGCCGATGTGCGAGTGGTTGTCCAGCATGCCGGGCATGATGACCATGCCGCTCAGATCAACGACCTCGGCGCCGTCGGGCGGGGAGAGATCCGCGCCCAGCGCCGTGATCACCCCGTTCCGGAAGACGATCGTGCCGTTGTCAACGGGCGGCCCGGCCGCCGTGTGGATCCGCGCGCCGACGAGTGCCACCGCGGTGGCCTGCGCGGTCGCCTCCGTCGCGGTGGCGCTCGGCAGGAACCCGAGCGCGACGGCACACGCCAGCCGCGCGGACATCAGCGTCCTCACACGCCGTGCGCGACCGGCGCGGAAACACCCCGCCCCTTCGCCGCGATGTACCTCCCGTACTCCTCCCCCACCTTGAACCCCACGATCTCGTATCCCTCCGAGAAAAGGCCTGTCATGGCCGCTCCATTCGACCGACGCCACGCGAGAGCCTCGTCGAACGATCCCTCCGCCAGCGCATCGATGTCGCGCGGGACCGGCACTTCGATCACATCGGCGCCGGGCGGCACATGCCCGTTGCAACCGGGCCTTCCCATGTACGGGTGCCCGCCTCCCGGGATCCGGACGGACGGCGATCCGACCGATCCCGCGTCCCCCTTCATCGACCACCGCGCAATGAACCGGTCCGTGCCCAGCCGGTGCAGGTTGCTGTCCGTTGCCCCGTACATGTCCGGAACGAATTCGGCGATCGAGGCGCCCAGGCGGTTGAGGTTGAAGTGGGCGTTGCGCGCCACCAGCGGATCGAAGCTCCAATACAGTGCGTCCACGCCCAGTTCCGCCAGTGCTTTCTTCTGGGCCAACTTGAGGCGTCTCCCGATCCCGGCGTTGCGGGCGTCTCCGCGCACCGCGAGCATGTGGGACCAGTGGGCGAGTTCACCATGCCTGGGTCCCGTCACTCCGAAGACGAAACCGAGCATTCCGCCGCCGGCATCGAACGCACCCAGGCAGATCCCGCCCATCTTCACCGCAATCCCCATCATGCTGACCGGCACGATATCGGAGAAGGACCGGCCCCACGTCTCGCGCTGCAGCTCGAGGCAGGCTTCGTACTCCGCCCGCGTCTTCACCGGCCGGATCCGAATTCCCGCTTCTGCCGGGTGAACCGGATCGGTTCCAGGTGTCGGGACCTCCGCCATGATTCTCCGGTTGAAGTGGGTTGCCTCCGGCCAACGGTCGGGAACCGGACAACGCTACGGCATGGAACTGTATACGGCAAGGAATACAAAGACGGGCTCCCGGGTAGGTGGGGAATCGTTTTCCAACCCGTGATGCCAACGTATGTTAGGTTAGGTTGGGTGCCGGGATACCGGGAGGACCAGCCCCACCCAGCGATTTCCCACCATCGACGGAGACCCATGGCGACACGCATCTCCGCTGCGCGCGATCGTGGCAGGCAGGCATACACCAAGCTGCGCAAGCTGATCGTCCATGGCCGTCTCGCCCCGGGTTCCCGACTCATCGAAACGGAGATCGCCGAACGCCTGCGGCTCAGCCGCACACCTGTCCGCAGCGCGCTGCAGCGCCTCATGCAGGAGGGGTACATCTCGGATCCCGGCAAGGGCCGCCAGAGCCGCCCGTTCGTCGCCCCCCTCACCAGGGACGACGCCGAGGAGCTGTTTCAGATCGTCGGCGAACTGGAGGGCCTGGCCGCATGGCGGGCCGCCCAGCTGGTGCATCGCCGCCGTCTCGTCAACAAGCTGAACCGGCTCAACGAAAAACTGCGTGTGGAAATCGAGGAGCCCGGACCGTCGAAGGAACTCATCCATCAGGTCGACACGCGGTTCCATCGATGCTACGTGGAAGGAGGCGCCGGACCCCGTCTCCTGTCCCTGCACAACGCCATCAAGCCGCAGGCCGAACGGTACGCGCGCCTCTACGTCGACGCCCTGATGGACCAGCTCGCCCTGTCCATCGACGAGCACCAGGCCACGATCGATGCCATCGAGGACGGCGACGCGGACCGGGCGCAGCTGGCGGTGCAAACCAATTGGCGCAACGCGGGCGAGCGTCTCGGCGACGTGATCGAGCGGGCGGGGGAGCTGGGCAGCTGGTAACCGGTCCACAAACCGCTACCTTCCGTCTCCTTCGCGAAGTGGCTCGTCCGCGCTTGTTGTAGTCTCCGGACAAGGAGGGGTCGAACGATGTTCCGCCCAGCAGTCACCCCGGCCACGGCCCCCGCGCCCAACATCCTCCTCCTTCTCGCGCTGACCACCGCGCTCTCCTCCTGCGAAACCGAATCGCGCACAGGAAACCCGACGCGCGCCACCCTTCCAAGCGGGGGCGTCCTGGTGCGCTACTCCGGCCTCCCCGCCATCGACTCGGTCGGGCCCGATGTCACCGACGTGCGGATCGACCTGCAGTTCGGGAGCCGCGAGGGGGACGACCCGAACCTCACCTTCGGCAACATCCGGGGCGTACAGGCCGCCAGCGACGGTACGATCTACGTGCTGGACTACCAGGCGGCCGAGGTCCGGGTGTTCGGTCCCGACGGCGAATACCTGCGCACCATCGCGCGGCGCGGCGAGGGCCCCGGCGAGATCGCGGAAGCCAACGGCATCCTCCTCTCGGGCGACACCCTCCTGTGGATCCACGACTATGCACAGAACCGGATCGAAGGCGTCGATCCCGCCGGTGAGGAGATTCGCTGGTTCACCAAGCCGATCTTCGGCTACGGCTACATATGGGACGGGGCGTTCGACCGGCAGGGTCGCTACTGGAAGGAGACCGAGCATCGGGATGGGGACGAACTCGACCGCGCGGATCCCGGGCCCGGGTTGCTCTCGAGCACCTCTCGCGTCTACTTCAAGTCCCATGACCTCTCCACGGAGCACGTCGACTCGGTCTACGTGGGCGAGACGACCGGCCGTGCCTACCGCTCCGCCGCGGACTGGGGCACCCAGATCCCCTTCGACGCCTCCGACAACCACGTCGTCAACCCGCCCGGCGGGTTCTGGAGCGCGAACACGGGCTCATACCGCCTGACCCGCACCGGCGATGGCGGCGACACTCTCCTGGTGATCGAAGCGGCGCTGCCCGGCATCCCGGTGACATCGGACGACCGATCCGCCTACGTCGAGAGCAGGGCCGAGCGCGAACCGGAGTACCGCCGTGACTTCGAAGCGGTCGCCGCCCTCATGCCGGACTCCAAACCCATCCTCCAGGGCATCCTGATGGACGACCATGACCGGCTCTGGGTGCGCCGGACCGTCCCGCCCGATGCCTCACCCTTCTTCGACCTGTTCTCACAGAACGGCGACTATCTGGGTTCCGTACGTCTGGCCTTCCAGCCCGGGTACCGGTACTGGATCCTGCACGGCGCCATCTACACCTGGATCGTGGACGACGTGGGTGTGCAGTTTGTGGTGAGGGCACCGTTGTCGTGAAGCCATCGCTCACACCTCATCACCCGGGGCGGAGAGCGTGAAGAAACCAGGCCTGTTCCGAGGGAGATGGACCGTGTTCCGCGATGCGACGCGAATCGCACTGATCGCCACTGCATTCTCCTGCACCACTGACTCCCCCGCAGGAGCCCCCGCGCGCGAGACGCTCCCCAACGGGGCGGTGCTCGTTCGCTACCCCGACCTCCCCGCCATCGACTCCGTCGGTCCCGAAGTCACCGAAGTGCACGTGGACCTCCAGTTCGGAAGCCGTGAGGGGGACGATCCCAACCTCACCTTCGGCCGAATCCAGGGCATCCAGGCCGGGAGCGACGGCACCATCTACGTGCTGGACGGCCAGCCGGACGACGTGCGGGTATTCAGTCCCGATGGCGAGTACCTGCGGACGATCGTGCGGCGCGGCGAGGGCCCCGGTGAGACTACCGGCGCCTCGGGGATCCTCCTTTCGGGCGACACGCTGCTCTGGATGAACGACCGCAGGGGGGTCATCGGGGTGGACCCCAACGGTGAAGAGGTTCGCCGGTTCAAGAGGCTGGCATACGATCCCGCATACTACTGGAGCGGAGCCTTCGACAACTACGGACGCTACTGGATCGGCGCGTATCATGCGGACGAGGAGCGCAGCGGCGATCTCACCAGGGCGAGCGCGGGCCCGCATACGGAGACCTACCTGCGCTACTACAAGTCATACGACCTCTCCACGGAAGCGATCGACTCCGTTCCCCTCGGGGAGAGAGTTACGCAAACCTACCTGTTCGACATCGGCGGCGGTGGGTTGGGCATCATGGACATCCCCTTCGTGTCGTCCGATGTGACAGCGGTGAGGCCGGCCGGAGGATTCTGGCACTCCGGCAACACGGCATACCGCATCACCCGCAGCAGCGAACAGGGCGATACGCTGGTCGTCATCGAGGCCGCGTTGCCCGCGCTGCCCGTCACCCCGGAGGAACGTTCCGCATACATGGACCGCACAGTGGACAGACAGCCCGGGCAGCGCAGTGCGGCCGAGCGCGCCGCTGCTGTCATCGCCGACTTCAAGCCAATCTTCCACAGTTTCTTCGTGGACGACGAAGACCGGCTCTGGGCAAGAAGGACCACGCGCAATGGGGCCTATCCCTTCTATGACCTCTTTTCCGAAGCCGGCGACTATCTGGGTTCCGTTCGCCTCGGATTCCCGCCTGCGCGCGGCAGCAGGGTCTGGGTCCGGCACGGCAACCTCTACACCTGGGTCGTGGACGAACTGGATGTCCAATATGTGGTGAGGGCACCGTTGTCGTGAAGCTGTACGGACTGCTCACCGCTTTCTGCCGACGCACACCGCTGGCGCTCATCGCCGCCGCCATCGTCTCCTCCTGCACCACCGATGCACCCGCCGGCAGTCCGACACGCGAGACGCTCCCCAACGGCGCCACCCTCGTCCGCTACCCCGGCCTCCCCGCCATCGACTCCGTCGGCCCCGACGTCACAGAAGCACGGATCGACCTGCAGTTCGGGAGTGTCGAAGGCGAAGACCTCAACTTCATCTTCGGCGATATCCGGGGCATCCAGGCCGCCGGCGACGGCACCATCTACGTGCTGGACAACCAGGCTCTCGAGGTGCGGGTGTTCTCACCGGAGGGCGAATACCTGCGCACGATCATGCGGCGCGGAGAGGGCCCTGGAGAAATCCTCAGATCCAACGGATTCATCCTGTCGGGCGATACGCTGCTGTGGGTTCATGAAACAACGAAGTATGTGGTCATCGGCGTGGATGCCCACGGTGAGGAGGTTCGCCGATTCGACGCACCGCTTCGACGGCGAGGCTACTTCTGGGACGGGGCGTTCGACCTTCGAGGACGCTACTGGAGGAGCACTTCCGTTTGCGACGACGAGGAGTTGGACCCCGAGCCGGGACTGCTGGCGGGCTCCTGTCGCCGCCACTACGTGTCCTACGACCTCGCCATTGAAGTCATCGACTCCGTGTACCTCGGTGAAGAGACCTATCGGTCGTTCATGGCCAGGATGCCCGGCGACGGGCGGCGGTTCTACACGATCCCCTTCCAGTCATCGCGGCTCACACTGCTGAACCCGTCGGGAGGGTTCTGGGATGCGAACAAGGGATCCTACCGCCTGACGCGTACCGCTGAGGGCGGAGATACGCTGCTGGTGATTGAGGCGTCCCTGCCCCCAATCCCCGTGACGGCAGAGGACCGATCCGCCTACGTCCAGGCCCAGATCGAGCGCAGCCCGGAAATGCGGAGTGCCGTCGAGGAGGTCGCCGCACTCATGCCGTATTTCAAGCCGATCCTCGAAGACGGCTTCGTGGACGACGAAGAGCGCCTGTGGGTGCAGAGATCCACTCCGTTGGGCGCCCCCCGCTTCTATGATCTCTTTTCGGGGGATGGCAACCATCTCGGCTCCATCCGCTTCGCCTTCCAACCCGCTCCCTACAGTCCGCTCTGGGTTCGGCACGGCCACATCTACGCGTTGGTCCTGGACGACCTGGATGTACAGTACGTCGTGAGGGCGCCCATTTCATGACGCCGGACCCGCGCCCCGCCCCCAACGGCGAGGCGAACAGTCCCACCGCCGACGTCGTCGTCATCGGCGCCGGGATCGTCGGAGCCTCCTGCGCATACGAGCTCGCCAGGCGCGGACTCCGCGTCACCGTCCTGGAACGCGAAAACGCCCCCGCCCTCGGCTCCACCGGTCGTAGCGCCGCCGGGGTGCGCGTCCAGTTCACCACCCGTCCCAACATCGAGTTCTCGATGTACTCGCTGCCCGTCTACCGCTCCTTCCGAGAGCGGCACGGTTTCGAGGTCGGCTACCGCGACATCGGCTACCTGCTCCTGGTTCCCCCCGACCGCTGGGAGGACCACCTGGCCTCGGTCGCGCTCCAACACAGCTTGGGTGCCCCCGTCGATGTCCTCACCCCGGACGAAGCCCTGCGCCACGTCCCCCTCGCCACCGGCGGCCTCGCCGGCGCGACCTACGGCCCCTGGGACGGCGTGATCGACCCCCACATGGCCACCCACGCCTGGGTCGCCATGGGCCGCGCAGCGGGGGTGGAGTACCGCTTCAACCGCACCGTTACCGCGCTGCGGCCCGAGGGGGACGGCTGGCGACTCGATACAGGCACCGAGTCATTCTCCTGCGGCCACCTGGTCAACGCCGCCGGTGCCTGGTCCGCCGTCATCGCACGTCTCGCCAACCTCGAAGTCCCCGTCCGCCCCAAGCGCATCCAGATCTTCCTGAGCGGCCCCATCGCCGACGAGCGCGTCTACCCCCTCACCATCGACCTGGAGACGGGGGTCTACCTGCGCAGCGAGGGCGACCGCATCCTGTTCGGGCTCGACACCCACGCCGACGACGGCTTCACCGAAGGGATCGACTGGAACTGGCTGGAAGAGGTGCTGCTCACCGGCGTCGACCGTTTCCCCTGGTGGGTGGATCTGGGGGTCGACCGCCTGGGGAGCTGGTGGGGCTACTACGGCGTCACCCCCGACAACAACCCGGTGATCGGCTACAATCCCGGCGCCCGCGGCTGGGTCGACGCCTGCGGGTTCTCCGGCCACGGGATCATGCACGCTCCGGCCACGGGGCTGGCGGTGTCGGAGCTGATCGCGGACAGGCGTTCGCACACGCTGGACGTGACGGCGTTCCGGCACGGGAGGTTCGAGGAGGAGACCCGAGAGGTCGAGGTGAACATATTCTGACAAGCCACTCCGATTGGCGGATGTCGGCAGGTCAGGCCGGAGATTGTTGCCTATTGGGGTCTCCATCATCAGATATTCAACAATCTCCCGGAACCCTGGCTCGCCCAGCCGGATACCTTTGAGCGGTTGCCACAGGACCCCGATACCACCCTTTGAAAGGCCCCCAATGCTGAGATTCGCCGAAGAAATCATGCTCCTTCTCCTTGAAGACGAGGGGAAGAGGTTCCTGAATGTGCCCGACTCGTCCCTGCGCTACGCACTCGCCGGCGGGGTCCTCATGGATCTCGCGATGGAGGACCGGATCGACACCGACCTCGACAAGCTGATCCTGGTGGACCCGACTCCGCTCGACGACGATATCCTCGACCCGGTGCTCGCCGACATCGCTGCCGCGACCGGGACCCACGATGCACGCTACTGGGTGGAGCGGGCCGCCAGCCGCGCCTTCGACACCCGGGAGGCGGCCATGGAACGGCTGGTCGCGCGGGGAATTCTGGAGCGTCGCGATGACCGGTTCCTGTGGATGTTCCCGTCGCGCCGCTACCCCCTGGTCGACGGCGAGGCCGAAATCGAGGTCAAGCTGCGCATCATGGAGGTCCTCTTCGCCGAGGTGGTCCCCACGCCCCGGGATGTCGTCATCATCTGTCTGGCCGACGGCTGCGGGATCTTCACCGAACTGCTTTCCAGCGAGGATCTCCGGGAGGTGAAGCCGCGTATCGAGCTCGTTCGCAGGATGGACCTGATCGGTCGGGCGGTGATGGCGGCCATCCGGGACATCTGGCGATTCGGCCGCTCATCGTCCGGCTGACACCCACCCGTCCTTGTGGACACGCTGCGGCGAGGGCACTTTCCATTCCCCGCCGGAAACCTCTCAACGCATGAAGGCCCGCAATGCTGAGATTTGCAGAAGAGATCATGCTCCTCCTCCTCGACGACGAGGGCGAAAGGTTCCTGCGGGTGCCCGACTGGTCCCTGCGCTACGCCCTCGCGGGCGGGGTCCTCATGGATCTGGCGATGGAGGACCGGATCGACACCGACCTCGAGAAGCTGATCCTGGTGGACCCGGCTCCGCTCGGCGACGACATCCTCGACCCGGTGCTGGCCGACATCGCCGCCGCGACGGAAACGCACGACGCGCGCTACTGGGTCGAGCGTGCCGCCAACCGCGCCGACGAGACCCGCGAGGCGGCCATCGAACGGCTCGTTGCGCGCGGCATCCTGGAGCGCCGCGAGGACCGGTTCCTGTGGGTGTTCCGGTCGCGCCGCTACCCGCTGGTGGACGGGAGGGCCGAGCGCGAGGTGAAGCTGCGCATCATGGAGGTGCTCTTCAGCGACGTCATCCCCACGCCGCGGGACGTCGTCATCATCTGCCTGGCCGACGCCTGCGGGATCTTCACCGAGCTGCTCTCGAAGCGGGAGGTGCGGCACGCGCTGCCGCGCATCGAACTCATCCGCAAGATGGACCTGATCGGACGCGCGGTCACGGCCGCCATCTGGGACATCGAGGTCTCCCTGGCCAAGGCGATCCGGCCTCACATGGCCTGACGGACGACGGCGGCAGTCCCGCCGACCCTCGCGCCAATCTCGATCCGTACCCGTTCTGACAACCCTGCTTTACATCTTGTAATGTAGACATTACATTGCACCTACGGTGGCACCGTGCGCGGACCGGCAGAGTCCACGGCGTGCCACCACCCACGCAATGGCGTTCAACAACGCCCGCGCGAATCCAGTCCAACGGAGGAAGCCGATGTCCGAATCCCGTCTCGAAAACCACCTCAAGCACCAACGCAAGGCCGCCGGTCTGTCACAGAACGCATTGGCCGAACGCGTGGGGGTCTCGCGACAGGCGATCCTCGCCGTCGAGGCCGGTCGCAACGTGCCCTCGACCAGCCTGGGACTCAAGCTGGCCTACGCCCTGGGTTGCAGCGTCGAGGACATCTTCCAACTGGCTCCGGCCCCGGGAATCCACGCGCACCTCGCGCCCGTCCCCCGCGCCAACGAGGGCGGCACGCGGGTCGCCCTGGGCCGGGTCGCGGACCGCTGGGTCGCGCACCGGTTGCCTTCTCACGGTGTCGGTGCCGCCGACGGGACCATCGCCGGCGCGGATGGCGACATGGTCAAGGTGACTCCACTCGTGAGCTCCAGCAGCCTCCGGCGAAACGTTCTGGTTGCAGGATGCGCGCCGCTGCTAGGGGCTGTCGCCGCTCGGGTGGGGCAACGCTTCAGCGACGCGCGGGTTACCTGGCTGCCCAGGGGCAACCGCCGCTCCATGCAGCTCCTGGCGGACGGACTGGTTCATATGGCGGGTCTGCACCTTTCCGAAGAAGGTGGCGGCGGGACGGAAGCGGCGGCGAAGAAGGCGCTTCCGGGCCAGCGGCTGCTGGTTGTCAACCTGACGCGCTGGCGCATGGGAGTGGCCACGGCCGCGGGCAACCCGCTGGGGCTCGCCGCAGCCGGCGACCTGGCGCGGCCGGGCCTCCGCCTTGCCCGTCGCGAAGAGGGCTCCGGCGCTCACGCACTCGCCTCCCGGCTCACCGACGGCGCCTCCGACAACCAGGACGGACCCCGCGCCGGGGATCACCGTGAGGTGGCCCGGATGGTGCGGTCGGACTCCGCCGATGCCGGCATCACGATTGAAAGCGCGGCCCTGGCCGAAGGGCTGGACTTCATCCCGCTGGTTTCGGAGCGCTTCGACCTGATTGTTCCCGCCGACATCGCCGCAAGCGACGCGGTCTCCCGCGTGATCGAGATGCTCGACGATCCGGCCTTCCGGGCCGAGGTGGAACACCTGCCCGGATATGACAGCTCACTGAGCGGGCAGGTGACCACCGTGGATGGCGCGTGAGAACCGGCGCCCCGGCACCGCGTGGAAAGAGCCGTCCCCGCATTCGCGCGCCGAGAGACTCGCGCGGTTTCGTACGGGGGCTGCCGGCCGTAGCGGTCACGCTCTTCTGCATTCTGGGATTGGCCGCGGTGGCCGCTGGGGGCGACGGGGACGAGGGGCGGCGGACTCTGCAGGTCTTCGCCGCCTCATCGCTCGCCGACGCCTTCCGGGACATGGAAACCGCCTTCGAAGCTTCGCACCCCCGCACGAATGTGGAACTCGTCTTCGCCGGCAGCCAGATCCTGCGCCTCCAGATCGAGCAGGGCGCCCGCGCCGACGTCTTCGCCTCCGCCGACCGACGCCACATCGAATCCCTGGCCCGCGCCGGACTGTTGGCGGAATATGTGGAGTTCGCGAGTAACGAGCTGGCGGTCATCGTGCCGCTGGACAATCCCGCCGGAATCGAGTCCTTCGATGATCTTCCGCACGCCGAACGCCTGGTGATTGGAACCGAACACGTTCCGGTCGGCGGATACACGCACGAGGCGCTCCGCCGGGCGGCCGCGCGGAACGGCCCCGGGTTCGAGACCGCGGTGCTCGACAGGGTCGTGTCCAGGGAGAGCAACGTCCGCCTGGTGCGCGCCAAGGTGGAGCTGGGGGTGGCCGACGCGGCCATCGTGTACCGCACCGATGCGGCTCCGGGCAGGGTTCGCACGATCGCCGTGCCGCCTTGGGCCAACGTGCGCGCGGGCTACCTGACGGGAGCGGTGGCAGGGTCGGCCAACCCGGAGGGCGCGGAGCAGTGGATCCGCTTCGTCGCGTCGCCCGCGGGACGGGAGATCCTGTCGCGCCGCGGTTTCAGGGCGGGCTCCGCGCCCGCGTGGTGAGGGGTGCCGGGTGATCTCCGGCCGCGCCAGGTCCGACGCGGGCTCCGCTCCCGTGTGGTGAGGGAGCCGCGCGGGGGGTTGTGGGGGGGGCGGGGGGCGCTGCTCGCCGCGATTCCCATGCTGGCCATCGTCGCCATTCCCCTGATCGCGCTCGCCGCCGGGTCGTCACCCTCCGAGATTGCCGCCGGCGCGCGCCACCCTCTCTTCGCGCCCGCCCTGTGGCTCAGCGCACGCACCACCGTCGCCGCGCTGGCCGTGATCGTGCTGGCGGGCACACCGCTGGCCTGGTGGCTCGCGCGCGCCTCCGGCCGCGGAGTGCGCGCCGCCGAGCTGCTGGTGGACCTTCCGGTCGTCATACCGCCCGCGGTCATGGGAATCGCGCTCCTGCAGACCTTCGGACCGCACGGCCTCCTCGGCCCGGCCCTCGCATCGCTCGGGATTCACCTCCCCTTCACCACCTCCGCCGTCGTGGCGGCGCAGGTGGTGGTCTCGGCGCCCTTCTACATCCAGGGCGCAGCCGCCGCCTTTCGGCGCGTCGACGACGACCTGCTGATCGTCGCCCGCACCCTGGGCCAGTCCCCATTGGGCGCCTTCTTCCGGGTTGCGGTCCCCCTCGCGCTTCCCGGTATGGTGGCCGGGGCGGCCCTCTCCTGGGCCCGTGCCCTGGGCGAATTCGGAGCGACCCTGTTCTTCGCCGGCAACTTCACCGGGTCCACCCAGACCATGCCCCTGGCCATCTACACCGCGCTGGAATCCGACACGCGGGTGGCTGTCGCACTGGCCCTGGTCCTGGCTGCGGCGAGCGTCCTGCTGCTGGTCCCTCTCCGTACCCTCCCTTCGCTGCTCTCGCGTCGGCTGGACCGCCCGTCGCGTCCCCTGCACGCCCACTCCCTCCCCAAATGAGGTGGCAGGTCCAGGTTCGCGCCCGCGCTGGGGACTTCGACCTCGACGCAGCGGTGGCCGGCGACGGCGCGCCGGTCGTCCTGATCGGGCCCAACGGGTCCGGCAAGACCACATTGCTGCGCGTCGTTTCCGGGGGACATCCTCCGCTCGCGGGGCGCATCACCATCGGCGGGCACGTCCTGTACGACTCCCAAGCGGGGGTATGCCTCGCCCCCGAGGAGCGGCGCATCGGATACGTGCCGCAGGGATACGGCCTCTTTCCGCACCTGAGCGTGCTCGAGAACGTCGCCTTCGGCCTCGCCGCCGCACGGCCCAGACCGCCACGCAGCCACCGCCGAACCGCGGCGGCGGCGCTCCTTGAGGAAATCGACTGCGCGCACCTGGCGGCGCGCTTTCCCGCGACCCTCTCCGGGGGAGAAAAGCAGCGTGTGGCCCTGGCCCGCGCACTTCTCTCCGAGCCCGACCTCCTCCTCCTTGACGAACCCCTCGCCGCACTCGACGCGGCGAGCCGCCGGGACATGCGCGGCTACCTGGCCGGCCACCTCGCCGCCCGGGACAAGCCGGCCCTCGTGGTCACCCACGACGAACGGGATGTGCGCGCTCTCGAAGCGCCTGCGGTCTATGCCATGGAGGAGGGCGCGATCATCCAGAGCGGTTCGCCAACGGACCTGGCCGAACACCCGGCGTCGGACTTCGTCAGAGAGTTCTTTCGGTAAGGCGCGACGAGAGGCCGATCGCGGAATTCAGCGCCGGACCAGGTAGCGAAGTGTAACGGACAACACCCCGTTCACGATCTCGAGCCCTTCCAAATCGGCCTTGACCGTACTCAGGCCGGCCTCGTAGCGCACGCCGAGCCCGGCTCCGAAGACCTCAACCTCGCCTCCCACGACCAGGCTGGAATCGAAATCGTCGGCGTCACAGTCGACCTGTTCGCGCGTGCAGCCGAGTAGCACTGCGAAGGACATTCCGCCGTACAGGTGCGGGCTGAGCAGGTCTCCGCTACCGGTGCCGACCTGCACGAGCAACGGGAGCTCGAGGTACGCCAGTTCGAGCGCATTGTCGGCCGTCCTCCCCACCCGTGCCCGTGCGCCCTTGGTGGCGAAGTGCAACTCGGATCGAATCGAGAAGGTCTCGCCAAGGGGCATGACCCCAACCGCGCCCGCCAGGAAAGTCGTCCGCCAGGTGATGCCCTGCGAACCGCCGCCGGTGAAGGTCGCCTGGCTGACCCCGCCGATGACTCCGAACGCGGCTTGCGCCTGGGCGGCCACCGCGGACCCGGCCAGCAGCGCCACCGCCGTCAATATCGCAAACCTCTGCCGCATTTCACCTCCAGTCGGATTCAATCGAATACCGACAGCCCGTGGAAACCCTCCCGGCATTCGACCGGCGATGCATGCGGGCTGGACCGCTTCGCTCGCCTGCTCGCAATGTAACGAGAACTCCAATGATGTCATGTACGGTGTTCCGTGCTTGACAGCACGGGGACCAACGGGCCCATAATGTCACCAGGGCTGTTAGTGAAGAAACCGCGCCAGGCCGGGACGTTCGCAAGCGGTCGGACCCCGGGGCGCGGGCCATCAGTGTTCTCACAAGAAAGGAGGACGCAATGCACCCCAGTCGTCGCCTGACCATTCTCACCTTCGTTGCCGCTCTTGGCCTGACCGCCATGGTTGCGGGTTGCGCCACCGGCGGTGGTGAGGGTGAAGAAGGCGGACCCCGGCGAGACCCCAACACGATTACGGCAGAGGAACTCGCCCCCCTCGCCAACCTGAGCGCCCGGGAGGCCATCGATCAGCTCCGGCCACGCTGGTTCCAACGCACGGATAGTCCCCTCGTGGTCCGGGACGGCACCCACATGGCGGCGAGCATCCTGGACAGGATTCGTGCCAGCGATGTCGAATCGATGAAGTACTTCAGCGTCGCTGACGCAAGAGTGCGGTTCGGCCAGACGGTACAGAACGGGGCGATCGAGGTGACCACCCGCCGAGGCAGATAGCGGCCCGCACCCACCGGTTGCCCCGCACGCCTGGTGCTTGACAGGGCGGGGGCACCACGACCGATATTGGGTGCTCACCATTTGGCGAGGGCAGCGCGTCACACCGAAGGCCGCAGAGGTTCGTGCGTCCAGTGGCGCCGGCCTCCAGGGCTCACAGGGAAAAGGAAGACGGAATGCACCCGAATCGTCGACAGATCATCCTGACATTCGCTGCCGCCTTCGGCTTCGCCGCGCTGATTGCCGGTTGCGCCAGCGGTGGAGGGGAGGGCAGGCCCCGGCAGGACCCCAACCAGATCACCGCCGAGGAACTCGCAAACTACGGCAGCCTCACCTGCTACGAGGTCATCCAGCGCCTCCGGCCACGGTGGCTGCAGAGACGGGGATCGGAGCAGGATCCCGTCGTGTATCAGGACGGGAACCGGGTCGGTTCGGCTGCGGACGTGCTCGGTGGAATGATCGTCACGGATGTCCAGTCCATGAGATACCTCGATGCCTCGAACGCCACGACGCGCTACGGCACGGGTCATGGGTCCGGGGCAATCGAAATCACCACCCGTCGCAGGTAGGACAACCGCGCCGGATCACTTCCCGCGGGCCAGGAAGCGCCGCGAGAAGTCGGTCAGGATTGACGCGCCGGTCCTGATCTCGTCGATCGGGATCCATTCCCCGGTTGTGTGGGCCTGGGCGATCGATCCCGGCCCGAAGCAGACGGCCGGGACTCCGATCCGGTTGAGGAAGCAGGCGTCCACCCACGCGGACATCCCGGCGACCCTGCCCGGTATTCCCGCGCGCTCGCAGGCGGCCTGGAGTTCTCGAACCACCGGTGACCCGGACGGCACTTCGGTCGCCGCCCGGTAGAGACCCGGCTCCAGGCGGGCATCCAGCCTCGGGCACCCCTCGCGAGCCCTGGCCAGCACGGCTTCGGCCTCACGCATGACTTGCGCCGCGGATTCTCCCGGCAACGTTCGCCGCTCGAACACCACCTCACAGCGGTCTGGATAGACCGATGGCGCGGTGCCGCCGGAGACGGTTCCGGCATGGAGCGAGCCCGGCCCCAGGAGCGCATGGCCGGTGTCGCGCGCCAGCCGTGCCGCCTCGGCCTCGAAAGCGACCAGCAGGTGGCCCGCGCAGGCGATCGCGTCCACCCCCAGATCCGGCCGCGATCCATGGGCCGCCCGCCCCTTCACCGCCGCATTGATCCACAGGAACCCCTTGTGGGCGGGCATCACCGCCAGACCCGTCGGTTCACAGACGACGGCGGCGTCGGCGCGAATACCGGACGCAACCAATGCCTCCATCCCCAGTGAGGCGTGCTCTTCGTCGGCGGTCAGAGCCACGATCAGCTCGCCGGGCCGATCCTCGTTCGCCAGCCGGGCGGCGGCGGCCAGGATGCATGCGACACCCCCCTTCATGTCGGCGGCGCCCCGGCCGTGGAGCCGGCCTTCGCGCACATCGCCGGAGAAGGGGTCGCGCATGCCTTCGACGCCCACGGTGTCCAGATGGCCGTTGAGGAGCAGTACTGGGCCCGAACCCCGTCCCCGCCGCGCCACCACGTTGAACCGGCCCGGGGCGACCTCGGTGGTCTCGCTGCGGTATCCCCATCGGTCGAGCCACCCCGCGGCCAGCGCGGCGATCTCCGCTTCGCCGGTTCCGTTCTTCTCCAGAACGGGGTTCACGGACGCCGTCCGCACCAGCCTCTGCGTCATCGCGACCGGGTCCGGCGGCGGGTACGTGCCGGACCGAAGGCCGGGATCGCTGTCCTGACTGTGGTTCATTTTCTGACACGTGGTCGGGAAACCGATACACGCAGGTGTCGTGCAGCGCTTCCGCGGAAGGGAACGTCGAGCAGCCAAAAACGTAGCAAACAGAAAGAGTTCCCGTCAGCGCACCGAACCATCCGATCCACCCCGCGCACGATGGCACGGTTCTTGCTGACTTAATCGAGCCGTAGGTCATGGGACTCGCCCGAGACCGACCACTCTCAACGCGGGAGGAGAGCGATTCGCAAATCAACCGTGAACCTGTTGGGCGCGGCCGCCCTGGTGGCCGCCGGCCTGGCTCTGCTTCGGCATGGCAACGATCGTCCCGAGCCCGAAGCGGCGAAGGACGGCGGTGTGCCTCCGGGCGAGAAGGTCCCCGCGAACATCCGGCTGGAGAGGCTCAGAGAACTGGGCATCTAGCGATCCCGGGGACCCGGCCCGTGGCGCACGCCGCCGCGGGTATCCGGGCCTGACCCGAGACGAGGGGGGTGACCGGTCACCGGTTACCCCCCTCGTTGTTTTTCTGGTCCACCCCCCGGCCGGCACCTCCCGGCCTTCGTGCGGCTTCCGTCCGCGGACCCCTATTCGTCGAAGTGGGAGATATTCTTCTCGATGTAGTCGTGCCACTCGGGCGGAACGTCGGTGTCCGGGAAGATGGCCTGGACGGGACACTCCGGTTCGCAGGCGCCGCAGTCGATACACTCGTCGGGGTGAATCAGGTACTGGTCCTCGGATTCGTAGATGCAGTCCACCGGACACACCTCGACGCAACTGGCGTCCTTGGTTCCGATGCACGGTTCCGTAATGATGTAGGTCAACAGATCACCTCTGTGATTCGCATGTATTCGGCGCCCCAATGATTGCGGAACGGGGTTGAAGCCGCAACCCTCGCGGTCGGGGTCGCCCGCCCCCCACCGCAGCCCGCCCTACAACGACGCGCGGAAGTGTCGCAGCGTGGCCTCGACCGCGGCCTCCAGCCCGGGCGTCGATTCCTCCATGGGATGCACGGCTTCGAAGGTATGTCCCGACCCGGCGATGACCCGCAGCGCCGCCGAGGGCCCCGCCTCCTTCAACCGGTGGGCTTCGGCAACGTGCACGGTGGCGTCCTCTTCCCCGTGGACGATGAGCCACGGCACGCGCACCATGGCCGCCGCCGCCGTGACGTCCAGGCGGTCCGCGTTGGCCTGCAGGTCGTCCCACAGGGTGCGGTAGAGCGGCATCTGCTGGCCGGTCCGCGCATTCGGTACGTAGGTCACGCCGCGGGTGGTCCAGTCCCTCACGTGCTCATCGCCCCAGCGGTGGAAGCTCGACACCGCGGCCCATGTGACGAGCGCGGCCACCCCGCTGTGCTCCGCGGCCGTGACGATGCCGGCGCCTCCACCGCGGCTGTGCCCCAGGAGGCCGGTTGCGGCGGGGGCGCGGCCACCGCTCCAATCCCCGGCCATCGTGCGGTCCACCATCCAGCGCAGGTCCTCCAGTTCGCGCGAAAGGGTGTTGCGGCCGAACGCCTCCAGGTCGGTGAAGTCCACCAGATCGGGGCCCGTGCCGTTCAGCGAGAAGTTGAAGGAGACAACCAGGTGGCCGTCCTCCGCCAGGCGTTCCGAGAGACGGGGGAAGAACCCCCAGTCCTTGAAGCCCTTGAAGCCGTGTGCGACGAGTACGGCGGTGCGGGGGTCGCCCCGGGCGGGGGCGCGGACGTCGGCGCGGATGACGTCGCCGTGCGGGGGGGTGGTCTCGACGCGGTCGTGTCTCACGAACGTCCCTTCCATTCGTGGTCCTCGTGGCCGCCTTCGAGGTTCTCGAGGCGGGCCGCCGCGAACAGATAGTCCGAGAGCCGGTTGAGGTGGCGGATGATCACGGGATCGACCTGTTCCGCCGCCGCCAGCGTGACCACGCGCCGCTCGGCACGCCGACACACCGCCCGTGCGAGGTGGAGGCCGCTTGCGCTGGAGCTTCCCGCCGGCAGGATGAAGTTGCGGAGCGGGGGCGCAGCCTCCATGGCCTCGTCGATCCAGTCCTCCATCTCCGCGACGCGTCCGGCCGGCAGTTCGGGCAGGGCCGGGGCCGTGCGGCCCGCGCGCGGGGGCGGGGTGGCCAGGTGCGCGCCGATCGCGAACAGGTCCGACTGGATGAGTTCCAGCCGGTCCCGCGTCGCGGCGCCGGCGACGTGAACGGAGGCGTTGCCGATCGCCGCGTTCAGTTCGTCGACGGTCCCGTACGCCTCCACGCGGGTGTCGTCCTTGCGGGTGCGTCCACCGCCGAAAAGCGCGGTCTCGCCGGTATCGCCGCGCCGTGTGTAGATCTTCACCGCGTCCCCAGCCGCGTGAACTTCCGGATCGCGCGGGCCTTGTCGAGGAGGCTCGGCTCCGGGGGCGCGCCGTCGGCCCGGATCTCCGAGAGGAGGTCGCGCACGTCGAGCAGGGCCTCCAGCATGACCTGGTCCCGTTGAAAGCCGAAGTCCAGAGCGTCCATGCGCGCCCGGTCTTCGGCCCCGTCCGCCTTCTCGAACGCCTCGCGGTACACCCCCTCGAGGCTGCCGATGACATCGTCCCTGGTGCGCATGTCCACCCTCCGGTTCGCGTTTTTCAGCGGGAAGCGACGCGCCCGGATGCGCGCCCCCGTACATACATCGTATCGTGCAGCGTATGTTGTATGGTAGCGCGCCCGACGAGTCCAACCTCCGGCACGGAAGAAATGAACCCCTTGAAGCAGTCCACCGCACCACGCAACCAGGTCCCCGATGAAGTGGTCGAAAGGGCCAACGACCTCTACTGGCGCTCCGGCGCCAGCGTCAACCAGCTGACCCGGGAGCTGGACCTCTCCAAGGGAGCCCTCTACGAGATCATCACCCCCATGGCCGCCGACCTCCCCTGTCCCTGTGGTGGCGGCGAGATGGCGTACACCAACAGGACGGCACGCGAACGCGGCTTCGTGTCCTGTACCACGTGCGGTCTCGAGGACGAGGAGGAGCACGTTCGCGACTACCTGGAGGAACGGGACTACACGGCGGAACTCGGGTTGGCGGCTTCCGACGCAGGCTTGCCGCAGGTCGGCGCGGACTCCGCAACGGAGGTGGCGGCCACGACTCCGTCCCGGAATCTGGAGAAGCTGCTGGTGGCTTCGGCGCTCGCCGGCCTTGCCGTCGGGGTGGTGCTTGGCCGGTTGCTGAGACGACGATGATCAAACGATGATGACGGTCCACAATGGTCCGCGCAGGGCGCGCGCGGCAATCACCCCACGATCGGCAGAAAGTATAGCAGACATGACATTTTGTAACGTTGAGTTTACACATCAGACCAGGCAAGCGAAGCGGCCCGCGAGGGTTCTGCGCGAATACTCCCCCGGCTTCGCCGTCCTCTTCATCCTCCTCGCCGGGTGCGGCGGAGGAAACGACGCCGCCGAGGGCTCCGCCGCCAACCCCGACCAGTCCGTTACGGCCGCCATGCTGACGGAGGGGGGCATCGTCGACCGGTTCGAAGCCCAGGAGGTCCCGCTCGTGGAACTCGGCTTCGAATACGGTGCCCGGGAGGCGCCGATCAAGGTGGTCGAGTTCAGCGACTACGGCTGCGGTTACTGCAGGCGCTTCCACACCGAGACCTTCCCCACGCTCCTTGAGGATTACATCGAGACCGGCAAGGTGCACTGGAGGTACGTCACCTACGTGAGCGGGATGTTCCAGAACGGCACGGCGGCGGCCTTCGTGGCCGAGTGCGCGGGTGAACAGGGATTCTTCAAGCCGGTCAACGACCTGCTTTACCAGCGCCAGGGAGACTGGAAGAACCTCGGCGACCCGTTCCCCGTCTTCGACGAGCTGGCACGGGAGGTGGGCGCCGATGTCGAGGAGTTCAACGCCTGCCTCGACGAGAGGCGACCGGAGTCGCGGGTGCGGAGCGGGATGGTGTCGGGGCGCAACCTGGGTGTGCGCGGCACACCGGCGTTCGTGGCCAACGGGATCCCGGTGATGGGCGCTCAGCCGCTGGAATGGTGGGTCGAGTTCTTCGCTACCATCGAGGAGGCGCTCGCCGAGATGGCGGCCGGCGGCGGCGAGCCGTCCGGACAGGCGCCTCCTCCATGACGACCTCGAAGTCCTCCTCGTACCGCATGAGGGACAGGAGTCGGCCGAGACAGCTGAGGTGCTCAACGCAACTTGAGCCTGCGGCATCCTCATTCCTAGCCTTTCCCCGTCTCCGCAGGCCAGAGCCAACTACCGTTCCCCCGTCAGTAATCCGTATAATCCGAGCAAATCACAATCTGATGCCAAGCACAACGAGCCTTCCGATGCAACGCAGTTGCCCACTGTTGGTTATCGCCCTCGCTCTCATTTCCTCGCTACAAACGCTAGGCTGTGACGAACCGGTGCTCCCACCCTCAACCCCACGTGATGATTTTGACGAGGTTGCACGAGCTATCGCACACGCTTTAGAATCAAGAGACCTTCGCGACACCCTGATCGCCAACATGGCGAAGAGCACCTATCCCAATCACGTCCTTCTCTTCAGCGAGTTGGGCGACACCTCATCTTGGTCGCCCGCCATAGTCACCAGCATCGAAGGACACCTTGGTACAAACGTTGACGCCTTGGACAGACTTCCTGCGAACGACACAGTCATTACCATCCTCGTCGTGACTTCCGCATTGGATCGAGCTACATGGGATGGAAACGCCGACGTCCTTGTCCTCACTCTAAGTGACACGATCCTCCGAGAGGAATCACTTCCCAATCGTGGGTTCTACACGGACGGCACCGTTATGACTGCGCCTTTGGCCTTTGTAGAGTACGAGTTGCCAGTCCTTACAGTTCGAGCTGTGCCGGCCAGTTTTCTCGACCCCGACACAACCGAAGCCATCGGTCGGGTCGATATGCGGCCCGACGGACGTACCATTAGTTCCTTCGAGGAGGAATTCTGGTTTCCCCTTAGTGCAGATAGATCTTCCACAGCAACACCGGATACTCTCCCGAGCACGAAGAGTTTCCGAGACTGTACCGAGAATGTGCCCGATACTCTAGACTTGGATGGAGATTTGCTTGATGATGAATGTGAATTTGAGCTCGCTCGAACGTTTGCTCCTCACATGATCTTTGATTCGGCTGATCTCGTCTTCGACTCCTCTGTTCCGCCTCGTCGCCTTGGCGATCATGAGGTTTTCTGGGAGGCCCGGCGTCCATTGCAGAATGAAGAACTGATTATGCCTTTTGCGGTTACTGAAGGAGATCTGAAGGACGAGGTATGGATTTTCTTTGCGGTCGCCTACTATCGTGACGGTGGTACTGGAAGCGATTTCTGGGACAACTTTGGTGGCCCGCATCCTGGTGATTCAGAGTTCATTGTTATGTCGGTGACGTACAGCGATAGTAGCGACTCGGAAGGCTGGGTATTCTCTCGATACTGCCTTTCGGCCCACTGGGGCAAGTGGCCGGTTGATAGCAGCAAGTGCTACAAGAGTTCCACGGGACGAGTGCCGCCCGTCTGGGTGGCGCGTTGGAAACATGCGAACTATGCGACACAGGCGAAATGTGAGTCGGGGGCTGCTGGTGTGGATCAATGCGCGAGTCCGCGTCTCGATACTGTTGTTGTTGCGACCTTCCCGGGTGAGGATGTGTATAGATGGAAAATTGGGGTACGTGATACAGCTTATAGACACTACAATTCAGACTCGACCGCGTTTGAGAGACTGTGGAATCGCCAGAATTTCTGTGGATGGCTGGGATTGAGTGACAGATCTGAGTGTGCTGGTAGCTATGATAAGCGCTTGCGCTTTTTTCGATTTGACAGGCAACTCCGTAATGATTGATTTGCAGCGCTTTGAGATAGTCTACCCGGAGGCTACGCCAGCCGCGGATGACGAGTTTATAGGTCGACTCCAAATCATGCAGTCGCGACCGAATTAGAGAGATCCTTTCATCGGGGAGGTCGGCGGGGCCGAAGCGCCGTCCGGACAGGCGCCTCCTCCATGACGACCTCGAAGTCCTCCTCGTAGCCCGCCCGGCCCGGCGAGGGGAGGTAGCGCGACACGTCGACCTCGGCGCGGGCCAGTTCCCTGTCGAAGGCGTCCTGGTCCCGCCGGGAGGCCTCGGTGTCCGAATCCGACGTGGCGTAGACGATGCGGCCCAGCTTCTGGTCTTGGAGCTTCAGCCGGCGGCGCATCAGTTCGGCCTCGACGAAGCTCTCGCGCACGGCGGGGAAGCGGTAGCGGAACCCGGCGTCGTCCGCCTCGACCGACGCGTCGAACTCGGCGGCCAGCTTCTCCAGTTCGCGCAGCACGACCTTGGGGCTCACCTCCCAGTTCTTCATCCGCTTCTGCACGTGGGCGATCGCGTCGCCCACCGGCACCCAGCGCACCGCGGAAATGCTCCGCTGGTAGACCAGGCCGACCAGCAGGCGCCTGACGTTGCGCCTGAGGCGGGCCCGGTTCTCCCCTCTCAGCGTCAGTGAACGCAACAGCGGAATGCCGAAGAACATGCTGCTGAAGGTGGCCGGCACCACGCCGAGGCCGTAGAACCAGGCCGCGCCCACCGGCACGGCCTCCACCGTCGCCGTCCCCAGGGCGGGACCCAGCCCCAGCACGAACGACGCCACCAGGTTGAACCCGTTGAGCGCGCCGATGCCCACGTTCGACCCCACCGCGTTGCCGGTCAGCTTCTTCGGGTACTCGAGGCGCATCCACGCCGGGTTGGGCTCCTTCGCGCGCACGCGGCCGTGGGCGCTCTTCATGAGGCCGGGGAAGGCGTAGACCACCTCGCCCCGGTCTGAGACGCGGGGGTCGCCGCCGTACGCGCCGGTCAGCCGGCCCATCTCCTCGTCTGCGTCGGCCACCGACAGGCCCGTGTGCTCCACCAATTCGGCCGATGTGAGCACGCCCTTGCGCGCGCGGATCAGCCTCAGCACGCTCCGGTCCTTCTGCACCTGGGTGGGCCGCGGCTCCTCGGGGCCGAAGATGAAGGCGAAGACCTTCTTGTAGAAGGGCGGCTGGGCCTCCTTCGGGAGCCGCTTGGCGTAGCGGTCGCCGTAGTAGAGGCTGCCCCGGCTCCAGCCGCGCCCGCCCATGAGCCAGTGGAGGATCAGGAAGTCCCCGAGCCCGAAGCCGCCGCCCCGGCGTCCCCCGAAGCCGCCGCCCCGGTCGTCCTTGTTGGCGAACATGAGCGCGATGATGAGCGCCACGAACACCACGACGTAGACAACCAGCATGACCGCGGTCCACACCTTGAACCCGGTCTTGAAGGCCGACCAGGCCGCCTTTCGGAAGCGGACGCCGAACGGGACTTGGTCGCGCGCGATCAGCTTGCGGTCGAACCGGTAGAGGAGATCGCCCGAGTCGGAGACCTCGAGATGGCCGCGGTGCGTCTCGAGGAGGGACTTCAGCGCGGTCTCGGCCTCGTGGTCGGGCATGCCGGTGGCGGAAACGACGTCTCCCAGGGTGGCGCGGCCGCCGAGGTTGCGGAGCGCGGCGGTGAGGGTGGGATCGGGGGTGGTGGGGGCAATGTCGGGCAAGATGGGTCTGCTTTCGGATTCCGGCGGAGTGGACAGCGTGGGGTGGGGAGCGTATCCTGACGATACGATCCCTCACGGAAAGATCATTTCCGGAGTGGAGGGTGCGCAACGGGGGATGGGTCGCGAGGGTCGTGACGGGCCGAGCGACTCCATCAAGGTGATGGGCGACAATAGTTCGGACCTGCGATACCCTTCCTGGCTACGGGGTCGGCTTTACGGAACCGCGCAATGCCCCCATTAAGAGGAACGACAATCAACGTCGACTCCTCTCCTCCCTCTCCGCAAATTCTTCTTGGGATGACTACACCCCGCACCGCCAAGCATGCGCTCGTCATGGACAAGAAGGCCCAGATCTCCATTCGTCGTCATCTCCGAGTGGAAGACAAAGCCTTCGCAGCCCGTCGAATCCCCAGTGCCAGTTCACGCCGAACCCCTCGATTGTATTTCCGTCCGACTCGGCCTATTCGCTCACTCCCAACATTAGGTAGCTACGCTTCACACTCTTCACGATCTCCTTGATTCTCGGGTTTCCCCCACACTCCTTCTCCGCCTGCGCCGCAACTTTCATGAGTTGCCGCATCCATTCAAGCTTAGGCCCTCGGTCTTCCCATTCCCAAGTGTCCACCCACAACAACGTTTGACTCAAGTAGACATGGTACGGATAATCGTCTCTCGGCTTGCTTTCAATCTGCTTCTCAAGGGACTCCTGAGCTGTCAGCAACATCCGCTTTGCCTCATCATAGTGTAACGCACCAATTGCTTCCTTCATCGTCAAGAGTGCCCTAGTCGTGACCACCAGCGGGTTTCTTGGCATGAGTCCCTCGGCATGGGCTAAATGCAAACGCGCATAGTCCAGTTCCCCATATTCAATCTCTAAACTCGCGAACTGCAACCAATAATGACCATCGGCACGGAACCATTCGCCAATTGATTCATAGATCGTCCGAGCCTTCACCATGTCTTGCGAAAACCGTTCAAATATACGTCGGTGGTCGATCAAACGAACGAACAATCGCCAACTCCGTCCCCTACGCCCTTCGCCCCTATATATGTCTTGCGACAGTGCCGATAGAACGCGACAATAGGCGTCAACTAAGTCATTTCGCCCAGCAATTCTGTCAACAACGAGCGCCGCGATAACCGCATGTCGCGCCGCGATGCGATGGCCACTGGCCGTACGAACAAGGAGCCCCTTCAAGCCTGTCGACAGGTAACCGATTGCAGTCGCTGCTGGAACCATAGCACACGCGATCCACTGGCCCCGGCCCAAGTCGATCAACTCCGCAGTCGCCAGGGCTGCACACAAATAGAGAACTCGGGCTTCCTGATTGTCGATTTCACCGAATTCGCTCCTTATGATGTCGTCGAAGCCCTTTCCTTGCGTGGCTTCTCTCATTGCTACGAGGATTTGCTTTCGTGCACGGATCTTAAACGCTCTTACTCGCTCGTTATGCGTCTTCGGTTCTAGTGTGCCTAGCTGCCGGTGACGCTCCAACGTCTCGAGCAGGGCCACAATGTCGGCGCCGCTCAGGTCAGGAATGCTGAGGACATTAAGGTTGGGAAAGCCCACAACTTCTGAGATGTTGCGTTCAAACAGCGAATATCGAGCCGCAAATACCACAACCGGTGGCGTCGGCACGGTTCGCAGAGCTTTGAGCAACTCAAGTAACGAATAGCTCAATAGATGTGCATTGTCAATAAACAGAATCGCCCGCGTGCCCAGTACTGTTAGGCCTTTCGTGATGCTCGGTATATCGGGACGTTCCACGCCTTCCGAAAACAACACCTCGCGCCCGGCTTGGCGAAGAGTAAGGGCAACTCTCATCATCGTGGTCGTCTTTCCGGAACCGCCCGAGCCAGTAAGGCCGATCACCCGTAAGTGGGCTGGTTGTTTTAAGGCGTAACTAATCTCACTGCTGACTTCATTTGCGAAATCTCTCGGCGCGTCGAAGTCGGCAGCGATGTCGGTCCAAGTAGGCGGGGTCCCAAGAAAGAACTCCTTGGGCTGGTCCGATCGTGACTTCGCTCTCGGGACACGCCGAAAGACGGAAATCAACTCGACAAGGGCATCGCGTTCCCCGGGTGGCATCGCGAGCGCCAAGGCATCTGCCTCCTCTGGAACCACAAGGCGTAGCACTTCCATGCGAACTGGAAACCGGTAATTGTCTCCCAACCAATTCGAGAAGTCCTCCGCGGTTCCCGGCACATGGTTGACGTTGAGGGTTGCCAGCGTGGGAACGCGGGCTGGCGAGATGTTGGGCGTAATGAGGAATGACCGAGGTCGTTCCTCTGGATTATCACCTCGACGTTGACGGTCTGCCAACGCTCGCCAGAAGTTCGGTTCATCTAAGTCGGTACCAATAAAGACCGTCGGATTCCATATGTAGTCTCGGACGAAATGGCTGTACCATGTGTCATGATGAGCAATACGCTCTGCATATTGACGCGTAGCGAAGGTAAGGTCTCTCGGGTCCCCGGGAAGCGAACCGTTGAGTTTGATGTACTGGATAGACTCCAAGAACTGGTCTCGCTCACGATAGTCTTGCTTGGGGGCAGATAGGCTGCAAAGGGAAGTGGGAATGCCCGAATCCTGATAGGCGGTTTCGATGACGTCGTCTACATTCGTAGTATAGATTCGGTACCAGAATACACCCGCGAAGCGGTGGTACCATTCGGGAACCCGCGATGTGAGCAGGCGATCCTCAAGGAAGCTCTTGAGTTTCTGAAGGGGACGGCCCGAGTCTAGCGCGGCTTGATAGACGACAGCCAAGGGGGATTCGTCGTATGGGCCAGGGAAGCCACACCATTCCCAGAGTAGCTTCGCCAGTTCGTCGCCGCATGGGATACTATCGCCGTGTCGGTTCGTTGCACCAGCAGCGAAGCCTGCTCCGAGAAAGAGGACGCAGTTGTTCCGGTCTAGCGCACGTCTGAGGAAGTGCCTGTCGTTGTTCCTTAGCATGTAGAGACTGTTGGTGAGAGTGGATGTTCAGCAGCTCTGCGGATCCGGGAGCGCGGGCGTGCCTAGGGTCCGCTTTCGGTCCCTGCGGCTCGTGGTAGCGTAAGTCTTGGTCAATATCCGCACCGGCGCAAGTCGGCCTGCTCCCTGCGGGGTGTCCGACGACACTCACTCCTGACTCGTCAGGCGATCGTCGTGGTGGCAGCAACTGGGGTTCAATTCAAATCTCGGATTTGTCCATCGAATCCGGCGCCCGTCGTGTGCCACGGCCCGTTCCAATGCCCCCGGAACACCGACTCCGTCTCGCTCAAGAATCGCTCACACCTCCCCACCCCCCCGCGCCAACACCCCCGTCACATTCGCCACCGCAAAGCTGATTCCGTGCAGATTGCGTTCCACCGGCACCCCCGGGATCGGCCTCGGATACGGCGATCCAGCCACCACCCCGTCCCCCCCCTCCCCCCGCACCTCCACGCAGTCGCGCGGCAAGTCCTCATCCATCACCACCCCCACCGCCGAATCGAGCGACCCCGGCCACCACATCTGCCCACCGGCCTCCGCCGCCCCCACAACCACTCCCCCCACCTCCGCCAACCTCCCCACCGCCCCCTCCAGCAACCCCGCGTGCTCCTCGCGAACCGTCCCTAGGCTCAGGTTCACGATCCGGATCGCCCGCTCCGCCGCCCAGTCGATCGCGGCCACCAGCGTCCGCACGCTCGTCCTGAGCCGGTCGTCGAAGACACGGACCGCGAAGATCTCCGCCTCGGGCGCCTTCTCCTGAATGGCCGCGAAGACCGCCGTGCCGTGACCCAGCAGGTCCACGAAGTCCTCCGAGACATCGCCCGACAGGCCGATCGTCACTCCGCCCGCCACGGCGCTGACATGGGGGTGCTCCGGGTTCACCCCGCTGTCGATGACCGCGACCGAAACGCCGCGTCCCCGAAGGTCGCGCATCCGGGGGGACTGGATGCAGATCCGCCCCGGCGGATGGAGTCCGGGCGTGGATTTGCGCGGGTTTTCGAAGGTCATCGGATCGGCATCATTCCATCGCTGGAACTTTTTCGAGGGACCGTGGTAATAGCGCACATACGCGTGATGATCGCCATCGGCGGGGAACGGTGGCAATCGGTCGCGAACAGCAGGACGGGCAGTACTCGCCTGGTTGGCAGGGGCGGCTCTCGTGGTGGGCTGCGGGATGCAGTGATGGGGCTGACGATCCGTCCCCTGTCAACCAGGCGTTTTTCCTGCTCGCGATTCTCGGGATTCGACCGTCGGCGCGCAAGCCCGCGAAGCCCGACAACCCCTTGGTGGGGCGCCGCTTCCAGCGGTGGGTGCCAAGGCTGGACTGGCCGGGAATCGATGGGGTGGCCGAGGTGATCGATGTGCGCACACGTCGTTGGGTTGCCCGCACCGTGAACGATGAAGTGTTGTGGGGGACGGGCGACGAATCCCTGCTGTACACGATTCGGGAAGACGGCCTGATGCCGCGCGCTGCGCTCTTTGCGCCCTCGGTGGCCGGGGAGGCGCGTTCCGGGAGGCCGCCAATAACTACGGGGCGCCCCGATTCCCGGCAGGCGCGAACATTTCCACCACCCTCCCCCCCTCCAGCACCACCACCCGGTCCGCCGACCTGACCACCTCTTCCCGGTGCGAGATCAACACCGTCGTCCGCCCTTTCATCACCTCCGCGTAGGCCGCCACCACCGTCGCCTGCGCCTCCGCGTCCAGCGCGCTCGTCGCCTCGTCCAGCACCAGAACGGCCGGATCGGCAAGCAGCGCCCGCGCGATCGCCACGCGCTGACGCTCCCCCGCCGAGAGCGCCCGGCCCTCTTCGCCCACCACCGTGTCGAGCCCGTCCGGGAGCGACGCGACGAAATCCCCCAGCCCCGCCCGCTCCACCGCCCGCGACACGGCCCCCCGGTCCGCCTCCGGACGCGCGTACCGCACGTTCTCCAGGATCGAGGTGTTGAAGACGAAGGTGTCCTGCGCCACCACCGCCACCTGCGCCCGGAGCTCCGCCAGCGCGACGTCGCGCAGGTCGGTGCCGTCGAGGAGGACACGGCCGCGGTCGGGGTCCAGGTGGCGCACCAGCAGGTCGGCGACGGTGGACTTGCCGCTCCCCGACCGCCCCGCCAGCGCCACCACCTCGCCCGGCGCGACGGTCAGCGCGAAGCCGTCCAGCACGTCGGCGCCGCGGCCGTGGCCGCACGACACGTCCTCGAAGACGATCTCGCCGCGCACGGGGCCGAGGGGGACGGGCGCGGCCGGGTCCTCCACCTCGACCGGCTCGTCGAGCAGTTCGTGCACGCGCCTCAGCGACACCCGCGCGGCCCCGAGTCCCGTGTAGAGCCCCATGAGACCCTGCACCGGACCGATCAGGCGGATCTGGTAGGCCATGAAGGCGGTGAAGGTCCCGAGCGTCATCGCCCCGTCGATCACCCGCGACCCGCCGTAGAGGAAGACCACCGCCGTGCTGGCCGAGAGCAGGATCCCCGGCAGTCCCCCGGCCAGGTAGCTGAGGCGCTGCATCTTCATGAGCGCGGACACGAAGGCGTCGTTCAGCCGGCTGAAGCGCGCGGCCTCGCGTTCGCCCGCGTTCGCCGCGGCCACCAGGCGCGCACCGCGCAGCGTCTCGATCAGGAAGGCGCCGATCCCCGCGCTACGCTCCCGCATGACGCGCACGCGTACCACCAGGCGGCGCCGGTACGCCACGATCGCCCAGATCGCGGGGGGCAGCAGGGCGGTGGCGGCCAGGAAGAGCCGCCAGTCGAGCCAGAGCAGCATGCCCACCGCGCCCGCCAGGAAGGCCACGTTGCCGAGCCACGCCAGCGCCGCGTCGGCCAAAACCCGTTGAATTTCGCTCACATCGTTGTTAATTCGTGAAATTATTTCACCAAGTGGCGTTTTTGCGAAAAACCGTGGCGAGAGGCGGTGCAGGTGGCGGTAGACGGTCACGCGCATGCGGAAGAGGATCTCGGCCGAGACCTTCGTGTAGCGCATCCCGCTGACGAAGTTCAGAACGAAGCTGGCCGCGGTGACGAGGACGAAGAGGACGACGACCCGCTTGAGCGCGTCCATGTCCGCGCCGAGGAGGGCGTCGTCGACCAGGGTGCGGGTGAGGAAGGGGACGTAGAGGGCGAGCGCAGTGCCCGCGAGGTTGAGGAGGATGATGACCGCGAGGCGGCCCTTGAAGGGGACGATGTAGGCGAAGCCGCGGCGGATTTCGGGGTCGAGGATGGCCATGCACCACATTCGGCAGGTGGCGCGGTTCTGGCTAGCCGCCCCGCCGAATCCGGTAGGCCTCCACCCTCTCGGAATCGAACCGGTCCCGTCCCACGACCAGAAGGAAGTCCCTGTCGATCCAGCAGACGAACAGATGGCCGCGGCACAGGAAGAACACCGGTACGTCCTTGGCCAGGACACCGAGCCATCGCCCATCCGGACCGAAGATGCTCCATTGATCCGCCGCCCACGTCTCCGAGTCGGAATACTCGCTGACCCACAGATACCCCTCCGCATCTACCATGAGACCGTCGATCGGCGGATAGGTCTGCACGCTCCGCATCGCCTCGAGTTTGCTTTCCGGAAGCGAAAAGCCCTGCGACTCGTAGAACCTGGCATTCCGATCTTCCCATGCCCTCCTTGCCTTGTCGGTTACGCGGAAAGGATCGGTCGTGCGCCTAATGATCCTGAGCAGGACGCCATCGGGCGAGAACTGGTGGATCTCGTTCCGGTCGCCGCGGCTGACGTAGATCGCAGGGGGATCGCGTCGCGTTGCGATGAACCTGGGGCACGCGAACGAGTGGGCCCTGTAGGTAGTGTCGACTCTGAGGAATTCGTCGGCGGGGTCCTCGCTCACCTGCGCCTCGTCGAGGATCTCGCCCCTCATCGACACCCGAATCCTGTCCCAGCGCCGTGTCGGCGAACAGTCGCTCCACGCCGGCTCGGCCTCGGATTGCCGGCCCGTCTTCGACGATACGAACGATCCATCGCTTAACGGGAAGCGGAAACTCTCGCCCCAGAGGTCGTGCTCCCTCAGCCTCAAGTGGTCTACGGACCGTTCTTTCAAGAGCGTGCCGGCCGTATTGAAGTAGTCGATCGACGTCATGTGGTAGTCCCACACGACCAGCGTGTCGGGCGGCAGGTACTGGAGCTTTTCCGGACGGGTGAACTCGCCCGGGCCATCGCCTGCCCGGCCGATGATCCGCGACAGCTCGCCCGAGGGTTCGAAGAGCAGGAGCTGCTGGTTCTCGGACGACAGGACCGCCACGCGGCCGTCGGGCAAGCGCACCAACCCCACCACCCGCCAGATCAGCTGGGCGGAATCGTCGGCCAGCGCGTCGATATCCTCCACCCCGCCCAGTACGAACTCGGGGTCCGGATCGATGGTCCAGAACCGCCCTGCAGCGTGTTCCGGCGCGTGGTTCTCGACGATTTCGACGCCGGCGGAATCCCACACGGTGAAGGTCGGAGCTTCGGCGGAATCACTTCCGTCGCCGGGCATGCGGTCGCACGCCGACACGGTGATCGCCACCGCCACGGTGGCACGGAAGGCAGGGCGGCAACGCATCACGAGTCTCCTCTGGCTGTGTCCCGGCGGACCGTCAGTCCCTCTGTTCAATGAACCCATGGAGCACCACCGACTCCACATCGAGTTCGTCCCTGACCCGCAGCAGCACATGGTCGTCGCCGATGTCCAGGATTCTCGCGCCGCGGGGCAGGTCCATCGTGGCCTCGAGGGAGCCGGAGGGTGTGAACGCGAGCCACGTCGCGGAGGATGCGCCCGGCGGCACGAACTGCTGGACCCAGAGCAACCCGTCGCTCCCGACCTGAAACCCCTCGTAGGACCGCGCCGTGTCGGGGTAGGGGAACTGATCCGCGGTCCGGCGGTGTTCCGCAATGGACTGGTCATCGTAACTGCCCCGCGAAAGCCGCTCCTCGATCCAGGTCTTCTTGAGGTCGTCCGTGACCGGAACGCGCGGTGCCGTCCACCGAATGATGGTCTTGAGTTGGCCCGTCCGATTCAGCACCTCGATCTCGGGCCTGCCTCCCTCGCCGACCGCAACCGCCGATCCCCATGCCAGGGCCAGGCCGTGCGGGGCGAACGGAACAGCGGTCGTCCCGTTCATCGGCCCGATCTCCGTCTGCATCTCGACCCGAGCGAGGCTGAGGCCGGGCACGCGACCGATGGCACCCTCGTATTCACCGTCCTCCCCGAAGGTGTGCATGACGAGAGTCTCCCTCCACGACTGGTTGCCGGAATACACGACAATCCCCCGGTCGTCCACACCCGCCGGCTCCGGGCGGTCGCGTATCTCCACCATCAGGTAGCCGCGGTCGAACCTCCCGGCAAGCCGCGGTCCCGGCGTCAGCGCTCCCGTCTCCAGGACGTGCGTACCCACCATCGCGCCCGAGGAATCGAAGACCCTGACACGGCGGACTCGGTGGTCCCAGGTCTCCACGCGCCCGCCGCTCAGGGCGAAGATCTCGAAGAGCCTGGCGCAGGCCCCGGCCGAAAACTCGTCGGGGCCCTCACCCTCGCGCCCGGCCCCCGTCAGGTAGACCCCGGAGGTGTCGTACCACCTGAGGATGGGCGGCAGACAGTTGGACACGACGATTTGCCCGTTGTCGAGGAGCCGGGCGCCGGAGACATCGTAGAAGAGGTAGGCGGTATCGCCGCTGACGACTCCGATTCGCGTCCGCGGTTCGTCGGAGAGGACAAGGCGCGCCGGCGGCGTATGCGAGACCACCACGGTGATGCCCGCGCTGTCGTAGCGCTGTGCGGGGACGATCTCGACGGGCGGGTCGCCACACCCGGCGGCCGCCGTCGAGGCCACGGCCAGAGTGAACAGCCCGCGCGCCCGCATGACCATCACGGCGGCGTCGTTCGGTCGCTGGCACATCATGCTTCTGCCTCCGTGGGTCTGACGCACCGCCCTTGGTCCCATTACTTGGAGAGGCGTGCTCCCCGCCCGGGTTGTCTTCCGGCGCGTCGCCGTCCTCGCTATCCATCCCGCCGAACGCGGTACCCCTCGACCCGTTCCCGGCCCAGCTCGTCCCTTCGCACGACTAGAAAGTAGTCCTTCCCCACCCGGCAGTTGGAGGTAGCCCGCGCACACAGGCCCACATCCGGAGCCGCGGGATCCGGCGGGAAGGCCAGGACTCCCAGCCATCGCCCCTCCGGGCTGAAGACGCCCCACTGGTCCGGTATCCCGGACTCCGAAGCCGACCACTCCCTGACCCAGAGGTAGCCGTCGGCGTCCACCAGGATGGACTCGATCGCGGGGTACTTCTCCCTCCTGGGAATCGGTTCGTCGTCTTCGGTTTGCGGGGGCCAACCGTCCATTGCACGGTTCCGGGTCCGATGAGCCAACTCGGCCTCCCACGCCTTGTCGGTCACCGGCGGCGGCTCGGTCGTGCGCCGGATGATGCGCACCAGCGTACCGTCCAGCGACCACTGCCGGATCTCCACGTGGTCGTTGCTGATGTAGACAAACGGGGGATCGCCGCCCGCCGCCACGTGAGTCCCATATGGCCTGGCACAGCCGAATGAGTGCGCGGCGTAGGCGTCGTCGATTCGCAGGAGTTCTTCGCCATGCACTGTCACTCCTTCGGCCCGAAGCGGGCTGCCCATCAACGCCCAGGACAGACCGTGCGCCGCCAGGTGAGAGCAATCGCCGGGGGATTCGTCAGCGGTCAGGTCCGGGACACCCGCCAGGAAGGACCCGTGCGGCAGGGGGAGCCTGAGCGATTCCGCCCCGGCCCCGTGCACGCTCATCCTGGCGAAATCGAGCGAACGCTCCTTCAGGAGATTCCCATCGGGATCGAAGTAGTCGATGGACGACAGGAAGTAGTCCCATACGACCAGCGTGTCGGGCGGCAGATGCTGGAGCGCCAGCGGGTGGGTGAACTCGCCGGGGCCTTCTCCCGGTCCACCGATGATCCGGGACAGTTCGCCCGAGGGTTCGAAGAGCATGAGTTGACGGCTCCCGGAAGATAGGACCGCCACTCGGCCGTCGGGCAAACGCGCCAGTCCCGCCACACGCCAGATCAACTGCGCCGAATCATCGGCCAGGCCGCTCAGGTCTTCGGACCCGCCGAGCACGAACTCCGGCTCGGGGTCGACGGTCCAGAAGCTCTCGGCGGGATGCTCGGGGGCGTGGTTCTCGACGATCTCGATGCCGGCGGAATCCCGGACGGTGACGGTGGGGTTTTCGGCTGTGTCACCAAAGGGCGCCCGGTCGCACCCGAACACGGCCGGCGAGATCGCGAGGGCAACGGGAAGGGTCAGTCGTTCGAGCATCCGCAACCTCCCTGCCGCGAAACAAGACATTCAGAAGCGAAGCGACACCCCCAACCCGAGCTGCCCGTTCGGCGTGACCGACAGGGCGAGGCCCGCGTCGTCGAGGTTGAGACGCCTCCGGTAGAACGCATTGGTTCTGTTTGCCAGCCTCCACGCAGAAACAGATGCCCAAATGCGACTTCCGTAGAACACTGCGACACCGGCAACACCCACGATGGTTTCCACAGTGCACGGATCGTGTCGGCAATCAGGGTGGTTCGCAACGAAGCCGGCCGCGAGCCATGTGATCGCTCCTCCCGCCGTCAGCCAGGCCGCCAGCTTGCCCGCATCCCGATCGCCCGCGTAGTCGTAGCCGGCAGTGGGAATGATCAATTCGAGCGTTGCAGCGAGGAACGGGCTCTTCTTCATGTCCTCATAGCGTTCCTCGGGACTCTTCTGGGGGGGCCGCACGATAGTCGGTCGCTGGGCGTGGACCTGGCCGGCATGGCCGAGGAGAGCGCCGAGAACGAGCAGGGAGGTGACGTAACGGTGCTTCATCTGCGAATCTCCTGCCGTTCAAGCTCCCATCCCGGTGCGCTTCTTTGCACCCCCTCCGCGAGCAAACGTGCACCTCCCGGGTTCCAGCGGCAATGGTCCGCCTCCCCTGTGTGGCCCGTCTTCGGGTGCTACCCTGAGCGTTTGCTTCGGACGAATAGTGCTGCGAGCCTTGTAGCCATGAGGTACGTCAACCGGAAGTGCCACGTCGCCATCGTCCTGTACTGCACGGCGTGCGGCCCTTCCGACCGGACCGAGGAGAGCCTTCCCAGCCGCGTGGACAGCGCGGGCGTGGCGATCGTCCGGAACACGGATCAGCCGTGGCCTCGCGGGGAACTGGTCCAGCCCGCCAGGCGCGTCTTCGGTTCCGAGACCGAAGGCCCGGAGCTGTTCGGTGGACTCGGCAACGTTCGCTTGCACCCGAATGGATCGCTGTGGATCAAGGAGCGGCAAACCCAGGAGATTCGGGTGTTCGACTCCGGCTCCGGGGCGCATCTGTTCACGGTCGGTGGGCGGGGTGACGGCCCTGGTGACTTCCGGCAGAGCAAGTTCCTGGGGTTCGACGGCGAAGGAATCGCCTACGTGTATGACTTTGAACACCGGCGACTGTCCGTGTTTTCCGAGAGCGGTGAGTTGCTGCGCACCGACCTGATGCCGTCGTCCCTCGGCTTCCGGCCGGATCCACACCACGTGACCCGGGCGGGAACCCTTCTTGGCCAGATCGCGAGAGAAATGGGGCGCATACCGGCAGACGGCTCGACGTTCAGGGATACGGTCCGCATGTGGACCATGCCGCTGGACGGGACGGCCCCCGCTCTCGTGTCGGAGACACCTGGCGCACTGTGGTACTTCCGGGATCGAACGCAGGTCGTCGTACCGTACACCGGGATCCTGCCGTCCCCGTACGCCGGCGGCCCCCTTCACGGATTCCGGGACGACCGCGTCTACGTGGTCGATGACACCGGGGAGGCGTCGTTTTCCGTGTACGGCCCGGTAGGTCTCGAGCGCAGGGTCGAGATGGCCCGGGCACCCCGAACGATCGATGGCCGCTCCACGGCGATGTTCGTTGAGCATTTGCGGGGCATCCGCTTTCCCGAATACCAGGTGCGGATCTACGAGGAGCACCTGTCCGACATGCCGATACCGGAGACGCGACGTCATTGGGATGCGCTCGTGGTCACGGATCGAGGTGGCGTGTGGCTCCAGCAAGTCGGCGGCACCGAAGCGGCGCCGGCGGACCTCCCACCGGAGAATCGATTCTGGGACGTATTCGACGCCGAGGGCTTCCTTGTCGGCCATATTCAACTGCCCGGCAACGTCTCGCCGGCGCAGGTGAGGGGACAGTCCGTGGTCGTGGTCGTCCGTGACGAGATGGACCGCGCCACGGTCGCGATCCACGAGGTTCGATGGACGGGGGCGTAGGAGGCTCCCCTACGTCCGCCGCCGAATCCGGTACCCCTCCACCCTCTCCACCCCCAGCTCGTCGCGCCTGACGGCCAGGAAGTAGTCCCTTCCCACCCAGCAGGGGGTGGCGTCCCGACCACACATCTGATAGTCCGGCGCCCCGGGATCCGGCGGGAAGGGCAGCACGCCCAGCCATCGCCCATCCGGGCTGAAGACGCTCCACTGGTCCGGAATCCCGGACTCCGACGCCGACCACTCCTTGACCCACAGGAATCCCTCCGGACTCACAAGCATGGATTCGACCGAGGCGTACTTCTCCCTCCTGGGTACCGGCCCTTCCTCTTCCGGTCGCGGCGGCCAGCCCATCATTTCCCGATACGCCTCCAGGTGCGCCAGTTCGGCCTGCCACGCCTTGTCGGTGACGGGCGGCGGCTCGGTGGTGCGGCGAATGATCCGCACAAGCGTACCGTCCATCGATCGCTGATGCACCTCGTTGCCGCCGTTGCGGATGTAGAACGAGGGGGGATCGCCTCCCGCGGCCAGCAGGCTGAAGAAACTGCTGGAGCATCCGAACGGGTGCGCGGCGTAGCTGTCGTCGATCTTCAGGAGTTCTTCCGCGTGCAGGACCATCTCCCCGAAGCGGGCGGACTGGCTCGTGACCGTCAGGTGGGTGCAATCGTCCGGGGATGCGTCGGCAATCGTGTCCATGACCCCGACCAGGAAGGACCCGTCCGGAAGCGGGATCCTGCGCGACTCGCCCCAGGCGCCGAGGTCCCTCAGCCTGGCGTAGTCGACCGTGCGTTCCCTGAGCAGCTCGCCGCTGGAATCGAAGTAGTCGACCGCCCTCAGAAAGTAGTCCCACACGACCAGCGTGTCGGGGGGCAGGTACTGCAGCCGTTCCGGCCGGGTGAACTCGCCGGGACCCTCGCCCGGCCCGCCTACGATCCTGGCCAGCTCTCCCGAAGCTTCAAAGAGCATGAGCTGCTTGTTCTCGGAGGACAGGACGGCCACCGTGCCATCCGGCAGCCGCGCCAGTCCGACCACGCTCCAGATCAGTTGGGCCGAGTCGTTGGCGAGTTCGCCCGGGTTCTCGGACCCTCCCAGTACGAATTCGGGTTCCGGGTCGATGGTCCAGAACTCCCCGTCCGCGTACTCGGGCGCGTGGTTCTCGACGATTTCGACGCCGGCCGAGTCCCAAACGGTGAAGGTCGGATCCGCCTCGGCCGCGCTGTCGTCCGCGGGCCGTTCACAACCGGACGCGGCCAGGGAAAGGGAAAGAGCGGCGACAATGGTCACTTGCCTGAACATTCGCGGTCTCCTGTCCAAAATATGACTAGATAATCTGACTAACTTTAGCACCTCTACGGTTCCCCGAAACACGTCAAGAGGTCACGAGCCCGATTCCGCGCCCGCAGATCCTGCTTGCCCGCGCCGAATCCGGTACCCCTCCACCCTCTCTCTCCCAAGCTCATCACGCCGAATCATCAGGAAATAGTCCTTTCCCACCCAGCAGGGGGAGAACATCGAGCAGAGGTCAAGATCCGTCGGCTCCGGATTCGGTGGCAGCGCGAGGGCGCCGAGCCACCGTCCCTCCGCATTGAACACACTCCACCGGTCGGGTAGGCCCGACTCCGAATCCGACCACTCGTTGACCCAGAGATAGCCTTCGGCATCCACGAGAAGAGCTTCGATCGCGGGGTATGCCATCCTCCTGCGGGGTTCGCCATCGCCTCCCATCCACATTGGCCCGCTCAGCGCTTCCCTTGATCTCTCCCGGGCTTCCAACTCCGCCGCCCACGCCTTGTCGGTGACGGGCGGCGGATCGGTCGTACGCCGAATGATCCGCACCAGAGTACCGTCGAGCGATCGCTGATGCACCTCGTCGCCCGTGTTGCTGATGTAGACCGACAAGGGATCGCCACCCACCGCCATGCGAGACCCGGGGCGGGAACACCCGAACGGGTGGGCAGCGTAGGCACCGTCGATCCTGAGGAGCTGTTCGCCGGGCACGGTGATTTCGTCCTGACCGGCGAAGCTGACCTTGGTGTCCAGGTGGGAGCAATCCTCTTGCGGCCGGCCGGCAGCTCTTTTCCTGACTCCGATCAGGAATGACCCATCCGGAAGGGGAAGCCGAAACGGGTTTTCATAGGTGGCCCCGTGCTCCATCAGCCCGGCATAGTCGACCGACCGCTCTCCGAGCACCGTCCCGGCGGTGTCGAAATAGTCGATCGATGCCCCGAAGCGCTCCCACACGACCAGCGTGTCGGGCGGCAGATACTGCATGAGTTCCGGTATGCCGAACTCGCCCGGGCCCTCTCCCGGGCGGCCGATGGTACGGGACAGCTCTCCTGAAGGGTCGAAGATGAAGAGTTGCTTGTTCGAGAAGGAAAGTGTCGCCACCCTGCCGTCCGGAAGCCGTGCGATTCCGGCCGTCCAATCCAACCGGGCGGAGTCGTCGGCCAGCACGAATTCGGGCTCGGGGTCGATGGTCCAGAACTCCCCGGCGGGATACCTCGGGGCGTGGTTTTCGATGATTTCGATGCCCGCGGAGTCCCGGACGGTGAAGCCGTGATCTTGGACGGCCAGACTCTCGTCCCGTGATGCGGAGTCGCACCCGGACACGATGACTGCAATCGTCACGACTGCGCTGACCGTCGTCCCCCGGAACTTGGCGAGCGTCATTGCGCTAATCAGAAGCGCAGCCGCACTCCCAACCCGAGTTGCCTGCCCGGCGTGACCGACAGGGCGAGCCCCGCGTCGTTCAGACCGAGACGCCTCCGGTAGAACGCATTGGTCCGTCTTGCGAGCCTCAAGGCCGAATCGAACGCCCAAACGCGACTGCCAATGATAGCCATCGCGCAAGTCTTGACTGTAATCTCGCGCCCCCAACAGCGCGGTTTGTCCCTCGTACAGTGGTGTCCGGTCATTGCAGTGGCCCAGAAGATGACCGCCGCCGCACCCATCAGCCCGGCCATCGGCTTTCCCCCATCCTCGTCGCCGGCATACGCGTGGCCCACGGTGGGGAGGATCAGCTCGAGTGTTGCGGCGAGCCACGGACTCTTCTTCATGTCCTCGTAGCGTTCTTCCGGACTCTTCTGCGGGGGCCGCACGATCCTGGGTCGCTGGGCGTGGAGTTGGTCGGCATGCCCGAGCAGGACACCGAGAACGAGGAGCAAGTTGATGTGACGGTGCTTCATGTGCGAAACTCCTTCCGTTCCAGCTCCCATCCGGGGTGGAAAACGTGCCCCCACCGGCTTCGAACGGCAACCACCCGTCTCCCAAGTGGGGGCGAGCGGGTCGAGAGAATCAGTTGCCCGGCAAACTGTAGCGTTCCAGAAACGCCTGGTCGACATCGTTGAAGGCGACCACATAGACCGATTCCGCCCCGAAACCCGCCACGCGCCGGTCTCCGTCAGCGACCAGGCGGAGCACCAGACGCCCCTGCCGGTCGAAGACGTCATAGGGGCTGTCGCCGCCGCCCGCATCGTGGCGGAGCACCCAGGCCCGGTCCATAGGGTCGACATGAACGGTCTGGTAGTGGAAGGCCGGCATCACCTCCGGCCATTGGTCGCTGTCGTAACTCAGCTGTTCCGTGTCGGGATTGCGTCGGTAGGGAATGAAACGCGTGTCGCCGGTCGGACCGAAAACCCCGCGAATGGCCCGGGAGTGGCGCTGGAGGTCGCGAAAGAACTCTTCCATGAGCGTCTGGGTGACGGGGATGGCGGCGAACGCCACGGTGTCGCCGTGAAGCACCGAGCCGCCGGGCGAGATCCAGTCGACGCCGTAAAGCGTCAAAGCGTGCCACAACGACCGATCCGTCGGCGGCCACACCCCAGGCATCGTGCGGCATCAGCGTACCGGCCCACTTCGTCTTGATGGTCCGGAGACTGTCGACCGTTTCGCGTGCCGGATCGACGCGCAGGATCGTGGCGGTGTCGGCACCCGTCGGAGGCCACGGCTCCGGTGCGACATAGATGTGTCCGCGAGCGTCCACTGCGTGGGGTGCCGCCAGCAGGACGCTCCCCCCTTCCGGATGCACGGTGATGGACTGCGTGGCCGCGACTTCCAGGTTTGGCGCAAGCCGCATCAGGCGGCCGTTGCCCAGGTCCACCAGCAGCGTTGAGTCGCCCGGCAGCGGCCAGACGGCATCCGGCTCGAGGTATTCGTCGGGCCCCTCCCCCCGTCCCCCCACCGTCGTGCGCGTCTGCGCCTCCATGTCCACGCGATAGACGGCCCTGTCGAACAGGTCGGCGAGCAGGACGTCGCCGCCGGGCAGCTCGCGCACCACGTGCAGATATCCGAACGCCTCGGGGAAGACTGCCGTGGGCGGTCCGAGTGGTGCGCGCGGCTGTTCCGCAACCTCGTCTTCGGCGACGTCGCCGCACGCAAGCCCGCAGGCGAGCGATATGGCCACCACCATTCGACGCCAGAGTATCGTTGAACCCATGTCGGGGCCTTTCCAGCCGGGGTGAGTCGACCGTCCGCCCTGGTCCCTAGTCCGCCCGCCGAATCCTGTACCCCTCCACCCGCTCCACGCCATAGTCGTCGCGCCTGATCGTCAGGAACATGTCCCGGTCCACCCAGCAGGGCACCATGTACTTGTAACACGTGAAGAGATCCGAGAGCGCGGGTTCCGGCGGCACGGTGAGGATTCCCAGCCAGCGTCCCCACGGACTGAAGACGCTCCACCGGTCCGGCCATCCGGTCTCCGACTCCGACCACTCCCTTACCCAGAGATAGCCTTCCGCGTCCACGACGAGTCCGCCCACCGCCGGATACGACTCCTTGCGGGGCATCCCGTCGAAGACGCCCGGAGGCAGAGGCTCGCCGATCACTTCGCCGAACGCGTACATGTCATCCATCCACGCGCCGTGCGATCTGTCGGTTACGGCCAGCGGATCGGTCGTTCGCCGGATGATGCGCAGCAGCTTGCCGTCGAGGGCGAACTGGAGGATTTCGTTGCGGTCGCCCTCGCTGATGTAGACCGAGAGCGGATCGCCTCCGACCGCGATGTGGGAATCGAGTGCAAAGGTGGGGACGAAGGGGATGCCGAAGTCGGAATCGATGTCCATCTCCGGAACCCACATCTCCATCCCTGCCCATTTCCCGAAGGATTGGATGCCGTATTCATCGTCGACCCTCAGGTATTCTTCGGGCATGAATCTGAACGTGCTGCCGGGCATCGGTTCGCCGAGCTCCCTGGCCGCCTCCGGGTCACCGCGACCCACGATAAAGGACCCGTCCGGAAGGGTCATTCTCATGGACTCGCCGGACGCGCCGGGCACGCGCTCCATCAGGACGGCGTGGTCGATGGTCCGTTCCCGCAGCAGCGAACCTTCGGTATCGAAATAGTTGATCGAGGTCATGTGGTAGTCCCAGACGACCAGCGTGTCCGGCGGAAGGTACTGCAGCCGTTCCGGCCGCAGGAACTCACCGGGACCCTCTCCCGCACGTCCGATTGTGGCGGACAGCTTGCCGGAAGCCTCGAAGAGGAACAGCGCCCGGCCCTCGCCGGAGAGGACCGCCACCCTGCCGTCCGTCAAGCGGGCGATTCCGACCACATCCCAGATCAGCTGTGCCGAGTCGTTCGCCGCGCCGCGCGGGTTTTCTTCCCCACCCAGCACGATCTCGGGCTCGGGGTCGACCGTCCAGAACTGCCCGGGCAGGTGTTCGGGCGTGTGGTTCACAACAATCTCGACGCCCGCGGAGTCGTGGACGGTGTAGCCGGTGCCGTTGGCGCCGGGCACCGCAGGCCGGTCGCAGGCCGCGGCGGTGATCGCCATCGCGCAGACGGTGGAGAGGGCGGTCGGCTTGTTCATCGGGGGGACTCCCTGTGGTGTACGTGGATGATCGGTGGAATGTGTCGTGAAAGGGTCAACCACCCGGCAGCCGGTGGCGTTCCAGGAACACGCGGTCGAGGTCGTCGAAGGCCGCGACGTAGACGGCACCGGCCCCGAACCCCACCACTCGCCGGTCGCCGTCCGCCACAATCCGCAGCGCGAGCCGTCCCTGGCGGTCGAAGATGTCGTAGGGACTGTCGCCCCCGGCCGAGTCGTGGCGGTGCACCCAGGCGCGGTCAAGCGGGTCGACATGGACGGTCTGGTAGTGGAAGGCCGGCATCACCTCCGGCCAGAAATCCCGGTCATACTGTGCCGGCTCCAGGTCCGGATTGCGTCTGTAGAGAATGAAGCGCGCGCCGGCGGCACCGATGACCACACTCCGAATGACCCGGGAGTGGCGCTGGAGGTCACGATAGTACTCGGCCTTCTCGGCAGTGGTGACGGGGACCGGGTCATAGGGCACGGTGTCGCCGCGGATCACCGAGCCATCGGGCGAGAGCCAGTCCACACCGTACGCGTCGGCCCGCGCCACGACGACCGAACCGTCGGCGGCCACACCCCAGGCGTCGTGCGGCATGAGACCTCCCGCCCACCTGGTTCTGATGGTGCGTAGGCTGTCGACCGTTTCGCGCACCGGATCGATGCGGAGAATCGTGGCAGTGTCGGCCCCGGTAGGGGGCCACGGCTCCGGTGTGGTGTAGATGTACCCGTGACGATCGACGGCGTGCGGCACCGCCAGCACCATGCTTCCCGCCTCGGGACGGACGGTCATGGAGCGGGTCGCTCCGAACGCCAGATCCGGCCCGATTCTGACCAGGCGTCCGCGGCCCACGTCGACCAGCAGCGTGGAGTCCCCTGGCAGCGGCCACACGGCGTCCGGTGCGAGGTATTCGTCAGGGCCCTCTCCCCGTCCCCCCACCATCGTGCGGGTCTGCGTCGCCATGTCCACGCGATAGATCGCCTCGTCCAGCAGGTCGGCGACGAGGACATCGCCGTCGGGCAGCTCGCGCACCGAGTGCAGGTACCCGAATTCACCCGCGAAGACTGCCGTGGGCGGGCCGAGTGGTCCGCGAGGCGGCTCGTCGATCCGGCGTTCCATGACGCGGTCTGTGGCAACATCGGCGCAGGCGGGAGCGCACAAGAGGATTGGGGCAACTGCGATTCCAAGCCGCCTGGCCGCCGATTTCAGCGCCGACGATGACCGTGATTCGCGGCCACTGCCGGGTCCGTCGCTGTGGAAAAGGGGTCGCTTGCTGATCGGATGGACTCCCTGCCAACAGTGGGGACGTGTCCGGCGCGCCGGGCACCGGGCGGGGGGGGACACCACCATGTCCAAGCAAGAACGGGACCAGCGCCGAGCCGGTCGGTAACCCGGCACAGGGCATCGAAGCCCGCGAATCGCTCGTTCGCAGCCACCCCGCCCGTCACACCTGTGTCCATCCTCCCACACCCCGTGTCCGTCCGGCCACAACGGGGCCCGCGGGCATTCGTCCCCCTCAGCTCTCTCCGGAATGTATACTGGAGATTACATTATGGAAACTTGCCATTACATTAACCCCCCGGCCCCGTCCCCTCCGGAATCATGATGAACGAGGTCATGTCCGCGTCGTACGCCACCGTGCGCAGGAACTCGTACGTGGCCGCGTCGTACACGTCGACTGTGCCGCCCGCGTTGTAGATGTACAGGAGCTCGCCGTTCGAGCTGACCTCCAAGCTCATCCGGGGCCGTCCCGCAAACCGCTGGCGGCTCTCCACCCGGCGGCCCTCAAGGTCGAAGGTCCAGAACTCGTAGTTCCCGATCTGCTGCACCAGCCCGTACCCCTTCCTGCCCCCCGGCGCCAGACGAAAGCTGACCCCCCGGCTTGGCCCCAGGGTGAAGAAGTCGAACTCCCTCTCGGCAAGGTTGACCCGCGCGATCCCCATGATGCGGCGGTTCTGCACCGGGTCCGTGAAGTTGAACAGCCCGGTGTGGATGCCCGGCTCGTCGTGCGAGCTGCGGGGGAAGCCGAAGCTGAAGCGGCCCAGCCCCTCCTCGAGCGGCCGGGACAGTTCCCAGCGATCCGCTTCCGTGTAGTTCTCCGTCTCCAGCACGAGAATGTCGCGGCCGAAGAAGTACAGGTACTCACCGTCGGGCGAGAACATGAGGCGCACCCGCTGGCGCTCCTCGCCGTCCGGCCACGGGATCGTGTCGGTGACCTCCTTCTCCTTCAGGTCGTACTTGAGGAGGACCGGATCGTCAATCTCCCAACGGTCGATCCGCTTCGTGTAGCGCATCGTGTTGAGGATGACGAACTCCTCCTGCGGGTCGACCGTCATCCCCCAGATCCGCACCTTCGACCGTCCCCGGCTCAGCGTGAAGCTGTCGATGGACTTGCGCGCGGCCACGTCGATGATCTCGATCTCCTCGAATTCGGCGTTGCGCAGGTAGATGCGTTCGTGGTTCTGCGATAGCGTTAGGCTGATGGGGATCCCGGTCGTCGTCTCGATCCGGTCGACTACCTCCAGCGTGCTCTCGTCGATGACCAGGATGGACCGGTCGTAGGCACCCATGTAGATGATGCCGTTGCCGCCGCTTTGGGCCTGGGCGGGTGGGGTGGTGAGGGTGAGGGCGGCGAGGGCCGCGGCCGCGAGCGGGGCGGAAGAACCCCTCACGGGAAGATCAGGTCGATCTTGCGCCAGTCCTTCTGGGCGGACGCGCACTTCCCGGTCCAGTCGGGCGCGTGGTTCAGCTGGTCGGGGACGTGGGCGGGCCAGAAGCAGGCCAGGTGGCAGTCGAAGAGGTCGCGCTCGACGGGTTGGCAGAGGCCGGCGGTGCCGCCGGTGGAGTCGACCTCCCAGCCGGGGGCGAAGACGAGGGAGCAGCCGAGGGGGATGTGGGGGCCGGAGCGGCTTTCGAGGCCGACGACGTCGAGGTCGGCGGAGGCGGCAGCGGTTGCTTCGGGTGAAGCGTCACCGTTTTCGGCGGGTGAGGGTGCCGCAGGCGTTACCGGGTCCGGCGTGCCCACATGCTCCTCAATCCGCCGGGCCTTCTGGTTGATGGCTTTCAGGTGGTCCACTCGTCGCCCTCCTTGGGGTGTACGGTGCTGGCCGGTTGCAACATAGGGGGCTGAGGGGCCGCTGGCGAGACTGGGACCGCGGCGCTCTTTGCCCCTTCGATCGCGGTCGGGTTAGCATACACCACTCGTTCCGCCAGGCAAGGAGGGGATCATGGAACAGCGCCGGGACTTCGACCTTGACGCGCAGGTCGGCGAGTGGAGGAGATGGCAGGAGCGCACCTCGTCACTATCACCGCGCGAACTCGACGAGCTGGAGGACCACCTGAGGGCGCATGTCGATCTCGAAAAGGAGTTGAATCCGGGGATGGGACCTTCCCGCGCGTTCCGGGTCGCGTGCGATGAGATCGGCAGGGCCACCGCGCTCTCGAAGGAGTTCGCCAAGGTGGGCAAGGTGCGGTGGCGGAGAATGTTCATGCAGGGCTGGGTCCTGTACGCGGCTTCGTTCCTCTTGCCCTCGAGCGAACTCGAATTCAGTCACGGCTACCAGTTTCTCCTCGACTTCACATTGAGCGATCTCACCTATCCCAATGTCCTGGCGTTCGCCTTTCTTCCAAACCTCGTGATGTTCATGACGACCCCGGTGTTCCTGGGCCGCAAGCCACCGTCCCCTCGTTGCTTGAAGTGGTTGCTCGGCATTGCTGGGGTCGGTGCGCTCGGAGCCGCAGTGGTCCACTCGGCCCGTTTTATGGTCGGCCCTCCGAATCTCGGCTTGTGGGACCCGCTCGCCGCCTTTGGCATCGGTTTCTGGGCCTGGACCGCCTCACTGATCTTCGTGGCCGCGGCACTTCAGCTGCGCGCTCGCGAGTGGGCATCGGCGAAGCCCGAACCGTGGACCCGTGTCCCGGACCGGGGAGCATACCAATGACGAAGCCGGTCTCCCGGGAACTCGTCGGCGCCTCGTCCCGTCCGCTGGTGCTCTCCATCCTGGCGGGGGGCGAGAGCTACGGCTACGAAATCCTCAAGCAGGTCAAGCTGCTCTCCGGGGGCAGGCTGGAGTGGTCCGACGGAATGCTCTATCCGGTCCTCCACCGGCTGGAGCGTGACGGGCTCATCGTAGGACGTTGGCAGCTTACCGAGGAAGGACGGCGCCGCAAGTACTACCGGCTCACCAGGCTCGGCAAGGGTCAATTGGCCTCCGACCGTGAGAACTGGCGAGCGGTCCATGGAGCCCTCGAGATGTCCTGGCGGGGTAATCGGGGCTGACCCGGTCAACCGCTCCCTCACGCGGCTGACATGCCTTCTCAAGTGATCTTGTGTCTCCCGCTTCCATCTTATACATTGATGATCTAGATATATTCTTCATCGATGCTGCGGCCATCAACGCCTCACACAGGTGGAGACGGGAATCGATCAAGGAGACACTCACATGAGCCTGGTTCTGAATGCTGTCAGCGCGATTCAGCTGTGTGCCGGATGCACGATCGAATTCGAACCCGTGGATACGCTGGGCGCGACGGAGGATCCGGCGGGGGTCGGGTTGTTCGCGGATGTCCTCAAGGTGGGGGACCAGGGATACCTCGTGAGCTCCGAAGTCCTGGGCGGCGTGGTGATCGTCTACGATTGGGAGGGGCGCTACCAGCGCGAGCTGACGCGCGAGGGTGACGGGCCGGGGGAGCTTCGCGGCGAGCCGAAGTTCGCCAGGGGGGCCGGCGGAATCGTCCTGTTTGAACCGGGCAGCCCCAGGCTACACCTATACTCGGCCGACCTTGTCTTCACGAAGACCATCCAGGTTGCCGGCATGGTCCGCTCGGTCCTGTGGGATTCGGTCGCCGGGGGTTGGCTGGTCAGCCACATGGCGGCGGGCGAAGGGCCCGATGGGTACCGCCCACAGTTGGACGCACGAATCCTGCTCCTGGATCAGGAAGGAGACTCGATCCGTTCAGGGCAGGCCGGTGAAGCCGGGCTGTGGCACTCGGTGTGGGACAAGATCCGCGGCGCGGAGGGCACGATATGGACCACGACGGGCGCGGGCATGGTGCGGGTCTTCGACCGGGACCTGGGATTCGTGGATTCGCTGCAACTGGAACTGCCCGGGATGGACGAATGGAACCGTCGCGAACACGGGAGCGGTTATCCGGCCGAGGTCAACGATATTCGCCTGGCACCCGACGGGTCGACCGTTTGGGTGTTCGCATTCGCGACCGTATTGAACGTTGACGATCTCGTGAAGGAGCTGGCAGAGGCCCGGGAACAGGGTGGCCCGCCCGATATTGAACGGTTGGCGGACACCTTCATCTACTCGGTTCGTCTGGACCCGAATGGCCTGACCCTTGTGGGAAGGGATCAATTGGATACCCGGGTGCGCCCGCTGGGCGATGGGGATCTGGCCTACGACCTCGTCGAGACGCCGGATGGGAACCGGAGGGTGCGGGTGGGGCGGTTGCGATTCACGAAGGGGAGCGGGTGAGGGTCACTCAAACGGCGTGCGATCCCGTGGGAGAATCGCCCCGGCATTCGGGCGGCTCTATCCACGGACTGCCCGAACTGTGGTCCCGGCATCGGGTGAGTGAGGGACCGTCGGCGGAGTCGGACCCGACAACGCTTCGCAGTTCAACCGTAGTCACAGTAGGATACTCGCCCGGTCCCCAAAGCCCCATCCGCCGGCGTCTCCAGCAGAGGACGCGCAATCCCGCCAAGGAGGTCATTCATGAGCCTGGTCCTGAACACCGTCAGCGCGATTCAGCTCTGCGCCGGATGCACCGTCGAATTCGAACCCATGGACACGCTTGGTGCGGCGGAGGACCCCGCGGGTGTCGGAATATTCGCGGACGTTCTGAAGATCGGGGACCAGGGCTACCTCGTCAGCTCCGGCGTCCTGGGCGGGGTGGTGATCGTCTACGATGCGGAGGGCCGGTACCAGCGGGAGCTGACCCGCGAGGGTGACGGACCAGGGGAGTTGCGCTCCCCTCCACAGTTCGCCATGGGGAGCGGCGGGATCGTCCTTCTTCCGCCGGCCTCATCCGCGTTGCACCTGTATTCGAGCGACCTCCAGTTCAACAAGACCTTCCAGGTTCCCGGGATCGCGCGGGCGATCGGCTTCGATCCGGTAACCGAGGGCTGGCTGGTCAGCTACTTCGGCGCGGGCGACGGATCCGAGTTCGGGATCCTGCTCGTCGATCAGGGCGGCGACGTGGTCCGCGCACTGCGCGCCGCCAGAGAGTCCCTCAGCCTGGGCAGCGCTGCGGCGGACGTGATGCGAGCTGCCGATGGCACCATCTGGGTGGCGACGAATGCGGGAATTGTGGAGGCTTTCGACCAGGATCTGGGACTGCTGGGTTCCCTGCGGCTGGAGCTTCCCGGAATGGACGAACGGGACCCTCGCGCGGGGCCCGGCGGTGCGCCGGCCGCAGTCTACGACATTCGCCGCGCACCCGACGGCACGGGTGTTTGGGTGTTCGCGTTTGCGCCCGTGGTGAGCCTGAGCGATCTCCTGGACGAACTGATGGAATCTCGAGGTCGCCCGCCCGACTTCGAGCGGCTGCTCGACACGTTCATCTACTCGGTTCGAATGGACCCGAGCGGACTGACCCTCGTCGGACGGGACCAACTCGACACCCTGGTGCGCCCGTTGGGCGATGGGGAACTGGCCTACGATCTCGTCGACACGCCGGATGGAAACCGAAGGGTCCGGGTGGGACGGATACGCTTTGCCAACGGGAGCGGCTGAAACGGCGGACATTCAGACAGTGTCATGCCACACGTGATATGTCGTAAGACGGTGCGGCGGGTGCTGAAAAGGCGCCATCAAACCGTTGCGGCGCGTCGGCAGGGTGATCCCGCCGCGGCGCAAT
>JAPPGM010000119.1 GCA_028874995.1 Gemmatimonadota bacterium
CGCCGACGCCTCGCGTCAATGTGATCGGGTGCCCGCGCCTGGTGTGGGGACCGGATGCGCCGCCCAGGTGTGGGGGGACAGAATGGGGAGGGGGTGGTGGGGGCGCAAGCGGGGTGGGTGGGTGGTCGGGCGGTGGTCGGACTCGACTACGGGACCGGGACAATCGAGCGTAGGACGGGATACCCCGTCACAAACGACCCTTGCGGCGTGTAGCGCGACGCGTTACAGTCTTCAGTGAAGGTCAGTCACAAGGGACTGCGGGCGCTGCACGAGCAGGACGATCGGGCTCGCCTACCACCGCATCTCGTGCCACGGCTTCGGCGGATTCTGTTCCGGCTGCAGGAAGCGACGCATCCGGGTAGCGCGAATGCGCCTGGTTTTCGACTGCACCCGCTGAAGGGTAACCGAGCGGGCCAATGGAGTGTGCGTGTATCCGGGAACTGGCGTGTCGTCTTCCGCTTCGAGGGCGGCGAGGCCGTAGACGTGGACCTGATCGACTATCACTGACTGGACAGGAGCACTGGGCATGAATGCCACCGACAGCACGCGTGTAGATCCGATGCTGAACCCGCCCCATCTCGGCGAACTTATCCGTGAGAGCATGGATGAGGTCGGATGGAACGTCACCGAGACAGCGGCACACTTGGGGTGCGAGCGTGGGACACTTTCGCGGCTCCTGAACGGCAAGTCCGGGGTGTCGGCCAACATGGCACTGGCATTGGAGGCTGTCGGCTGGGGCACCGCAGATCACTGGATGCGAATGCAGGCGAGCTACGAGCTTGCGCAGGCGCGACGCGAACGCACCGCCGCAGGCAGGCCGGATACCGCGAAGAAGATCGTCGCCGAAGCGCGCTACAGCTCGGGACTGAGCGACGAAGAGGCACTGAAAACCGCAGTGCGGGAAACCAGGCGTCATCGGGCTGCCAAGGACCGTTGACAAGAACGACCCCGACCGGGAGGCAGCGGGAGCACAGGCGAGGTGGTCGGTCTCGTGGACGGGAGGGCGAAGCCGTCAGCGGAGAAACTCCCGCACCCGGGCGCGCCGGAGCGGGCCCCAGTGCCAGACGCGCGTGCCAATATGCCCATGAGCGCGCATCGAAGATCCCGGGGAGCGCGTTTCGCAATGCCCGGCGAAAGTCATGGTCATCGTATCGCTGGCGTGCCACCGTGAGATCGTCGGCAGTGCCGTACACCATGAGGTGGTTGAGGAAGACGATGTCGTTGGCGAGCGTCGCTGTCGGCGGCTTGAACCAGACAACGCGCTTGGCGACCGTCGGCAGTTCCGGCGGGTGCGGCGGTTGAGTGGGGGTCGCGGGATTCGTGGTGGACGAGGTTGTTCTGGAGGTTGTGTGGCCCGGCAGGCCCTTCGGACACACTCCGTAGTCTATGTTCGGCTGGATGCTGGTGCACAGCAAGAATCGTCACGTTGGCGGGGGTCCCCTGCGGCCGGCCGCGCTGCCCACAGCGCGCCCCAAACTCAGTTGGCTCTGTTCACCGGAGCACCTTGAGGAGGCCACTTGGTCACTGACCAAGCTGTTGCGGCCCGTGGCCTACTTGGTCACTGTTCAGGCGAGGGTTGCGCGGACGGACACCAACGGAGCCGGGAACATGAATCGCGAGGAAGCTCCAGACCGAACGGAGCGGCACGATTGGCCAAACGCCGATCGCGGCGAGGAGCGCTTCCAGGCGGACGCCGCCGCAGGCCGGTACGACGGCGGGGTCCTGCAGGAGCTGGAGGCGCACCAGTTCTTCCATCCCCAGTCGGTGCGCTGGTACCGGTCGCTCTTTTCCGACCGCAACCCCGGCGCGGGGCAGGACCTCGGCGATGTGGAGTTCCTGCACGATAGGGGATGGGTTGTCGAGTGCGGCGACCGGTTAGCGCCGACGCGGGCGGCGGTCCTTGTCTTCGGCAGGCCGCGCTACGTTCGGCAGGCGCTGCCCCGCCCGGTCATCGACTGCCAGTTCATTGGCGCCGCCTACGACGAGGGGCCGCCCGAACGCCACTGGACCGACCGCATCGTCGTCGAGGAGAACCTGCTTCAGGCTTGGCTGACCGTTGCCGAACGCTACATGCGGTATGCGGAGCGCCCGTTCCGCCTGGACCCGCGGACCATGCTTCGCAACGACCAACAGCCCGGCTACGCCTCCTTTCGGGAGGCTTTCATCAACCAGCTGATCCACCAGGACTACGGCGACCGCGGGCGTGCGGCCTTCATCCGCTTCTATCGCGACCGGACGGTGTTCTGGAACCCGGGGGACGCTGGCGCTCCGACCGCCGAGCTGCTCAACCGGACGGCGAAGGAGGTGCGCAATCCGTTGATCGCGGCAGCGTTCCGCGGCATCGGCCTCGCCCGGCAGGCGGGCACGGGGATCCGCGCCATCTTCCGCGACTGGCATCGTCTCGGCCATGCCTCTCCGGTGATCCTAGGCGACGAGGTCCGAAGCGAGTTTGAACTGACGCTGTTGGGGAGAGCGACGCTGGCTGGGGAGCGACGGCCGATGGTGGGGACGGGTGCAGGACGAGTCGAGGATGGCGGCGGTGACGACCGTCCCGTGGACCCGCCGCGTGCGGACATGGTCAGTGACCATGGTGACCAAGTGCGCGCCGACATGGGTGGTGACCAAGCTGGGCACGGGCTGACCGCTCGCCAGCGCGCCATCGTGACGGCGTGCGATGTTCCGCGAAGCCTGGCCGAGCTCATGGAGCGTGCCGGCGTGTCGCACCGTTCCCACTTTCGCCGGAAGCACCTGAAGCCGTTGCTGGAGGCCGGGCTGGTCCGCATGACGAATCCCGGCAATCCGCGCGCGCCGAACCAGAGGTATGTGCTCACCGAGGTTGGGGCCGCGCTGAGGGGGAGTGGATGACTCTCTCCGACCGTACGGACGCCCCACCGACCAGTGACCCGGGTTCGCAGTTTACCGACCGTCGACTAGGCGCTATGATCCCTACGCTGCCAGCGGCATCACACACTGTTGAGGAGGAGATCACATCGTGATCCACTTCAAGATCAACCGCCGAGAATTCAAGTCCGACCGGTAGCAGGTTCGCGCCGCGTGGCTTGCCGAAAAGGCGGGGCTGGATCCGACTCGCTTCGAGATCGTGCGAACCACGACCGGCGAGACTTGGCGAGATCCATCTGCGCTCGTTGAGCTGCGCCAGGGGGACTCATTCGAAGCCAAGAGCCGTGTGCGTCCGGTGGAACCTTCCATCCGCTACACGGTCAACGGCGAGCCGCAGGCCACCCAGGAAAGCCCCCTGACCGTCGAGGAGATTCTGCGCCGAGCGGGGTCGGACGCGGCAATCGATCTCGACCGACTGGACGACTACTACCTCGACGACGTGCGCACCGGTGCCAGGCACGAAAACCCAGGTGACGAAGTTCCCGTGGCCGACGGTGACCAGTTCGTGGCGCTCTACGCCGGCCCGACTCCGGTCGCCTGAGGCAGTGGTCGACACCGTCGATCGGGAGCTGCGGGAACTTGGTATCGGGAGCCGCGTCGTACGATGGACCGGTGCTGGTGGTGAGGCTGTGGTCTTCCCTTTCCACGTGCTGACCGGACGCCTAGAGGGCAACACCCTCGACATCGGTCTGAGCTTTCAGGAGGCATCCTACCCGGAATACCCGCCACACTTCATCCACGTTCGCGGTCTCGACGCCACCAGACAGACCCGGCACTCGGAGCACGAGTTCGAGGGGACGATGTGGTGGACCTTCAGCGCTCCTCCGAGCGATTTCTGGGACGCCCTCGATCCGTCGCAGAAGAACATGCGCACCTATGTCAGGCGCCATCTGCTTCGCTTTCTGGATGGACTGTGAGCTTCGAGGCCGTGCTGGTCGAGTCGGCCCATCTAGCGGCCTGCCGCCATCTCCTCGCGCACCTGCGGAAGGGGGAGCGTCAGGAGGATCTCTGCTTTGCACTCTGGCGACCTAGTCGTGGGATTTTGCGTACAACCGCTCTGATCTCCGAGTTGATCCTTCCGGAGGAGGGCGAGCGGACGCTCCACGGCGGGGCGAGCTTCACGCCCGAGTACCTGTCCCGATCCGTTCGCCTTGCCTGCGGGAGTGGCGCGGGTCTCGCATTGCTGCACAGCCATCCGACCGGGGGCTGGCAGCCCATGAGCCGTAGGGACGTGACCGCCGAGAGGGACCGCATCGGAGGGCCGGCCCGGGCCACGGGCCTTCCCCTGGTCGGGCTGACACTCGGCACTGACGAGGCGTGGAGCGCCCGCTTCTGGCGCTGGGACGGGCAGGAGTTCGAGCGGGCGTGGTGCGACAAGGTTCGCGTCGTCGGTCGCCGACTCAGGGTGACCTACAACGCTGACCAAGTGCCGCCTCCGCAGCGCCGCGAGGGCGTCCAGCACGTCCTGCTTGGCGTCGCGGGTCAGCTCCCGGTCGCGCCACAGATCGTCGAACCACCGCAGCAGGGGTTCCCTGTCCGCCGCGTGACGCACCTCGAGATTGAGCTCGAGGTTGGGACTCCGGCCGTAGCCCAGCCCCCTGCGCGTGAAGTTGGAGCTGCCCACGAGGGCCGCGGTCTCGCCCGAAACGGTGCCTGCCCCGTCCTCCTTGGCGACATGGTACATCTTCCCATGGAGGAAGTTGCTCCGCCTGACCGTCCGAATGTCGGCCTTCCGCTCGATCCAACGGGCGCATGCACGGGCCAGCGGCTTCTGCCGGAGCGCCTGCGCCAGTTCCAGGCCACCCTCGGCGGTCAGCCGAAACGCCTTGTCGTCGGCCTCCTCTGGATCGAGTGCGCCCACTCCCCGCGGGTCTCCGTACAGGAACCTCAGGCGCCCGATCCCGTCGAGCCGGTCGCGAAGGTCGCCGTACCCGTAGATCGTAAAGTACGCGGACACGACCGATAGGAAGCTTCCCGGTAACGCGTGACCGGAAAGGAAATCGCCGACGGTGCGGGCCCGGTTGTCGACGATGGCGGTGGAGGGGGTGGTGGGAGGTGGTCGCCTGGCTGCCGGAGCGGGGTTTCGTGTCATATCGGGGTCGTCGGTTGGCTGGGGAGACCGGCCGGGCGTGGTCATCCGTGGCACGCCCCGGGCGGTTCGGAGTCAAAGTGGGCCCGCAGGACCGGGACCCAGCCCGGAATTGTTGGGCGTCTGCCGTCCGTCCGCAATGTCCCGGCCGCTGGCGGGGCCAGTCAGCGCGAGCGAGGATAGTCAGTGACTGGAACTAAACATGGTCAGTGACCAAGTCGGCCAAGGTAGCGGAGCACTTGGCGGATGGCCGTGCGGTCGGCCGGATGTCGCTCGCGGACGGTCGGGATCGGACGACGCCGCCATTCGGGATGTCTGCCGCGCCGTGGGCGATTCGGTCGAAACGCGATTGTCGGATTCGGGGTATCCCGGCGATTCGCTCATGGACGACGCGGATCGCGAGCCCGTACCCGGCTATGGCAGGACTGCGGGCCGACTTCCACAGGTCCGACAACTTGATCGAAGGCAACCGCATCTGCGAATTTCACATCCACACCGCGACCGAGCGCTACCAGCGACGGGGGATGCGCGAGGACGGCTACGCCGAGGCGACGGATTGATTATCGGACTATGATGTCGCGATCCGATGCCTTGCCGAGGATGCCGCCCTTGAGCTTCCGACCGCGGGTGACCCGAGCCAGCTCGGCCTGTTTTCCGGAGGCAAGGAATGACCACACCCCCCATGGACCAGATTGTCGCGTCGTTCCGCGAGAAGGTCTGCGGGCAGATCGACCTCAAGCCGGAGGGCATTGAACGCTACGTCGTCTCAAACCCGTTCGTCCACGACGACGGGGACTGCTTGGAGATCGTGCTGAGGCGCGACGGCGACCAGTGGGCGCTCGTGGACGAGGGGTGCACGTTCATGCGCCTCACCTACGATATCGAGGAAGCTGCCCTCCACAGAGGAACGCGGCAGAGGATCATCGCAAACACGCTTGGGATGTTCGGTGTGGAGGACCGGGACGGACAGCTCGTGCTGCCGGTTCCAGACGATCGCTTCGGAGACGCTCTCTTCACGTTCGTCCAGGCGATTCTCAGGATTAGCGATATCTCCTTCCTGTCGCGTGAGCAGGTCAGGTCCACCTTCCGGGACGACCTGTGCTCCTTCCTTGCCGATTCGGTTGCCAAGGACCGGCTGACCTTCGACTGGCAGGACGACGAGCACGATCCGAAGGGGATCTACCGCGCCGACTGCCGGGTCGAGTATCCCCTGGCGCCGCTCTTCGTCTTCGGGCTCGCCACCGACGGAAGGACTCGGGACGCCACCATCACCCTTCTCCAGTATGAGAAGTGGGGGTTCTCCTTCCGCTCGCTTGTGATCTTCGAGGATCAGCAGCAGATCGGGCGCAACGTGCTGGCACGGCTCACGGACGTGTCCGACCGCCAGTACTCGAGCCTGGGTGGCAACAAGGATCGAATCCGTCGCTTCCTGGCGGATGGGCATGCTGCGTAACGTTCGTCCTTGCCGCAGTTCCGCGCGATGACTCCCCGCACCCGCCGCGCGAAGATGAAGCTCGCCTTCGCGCGCAAGCTAGTGTCATGTCACACGTGATATGTCCGTAAGGATTGTGGTAGATTCCTTGCCG
>JAPPGM010000172.1:0-2488 GCA_028874995.1 Gemmatimonadota bacterium
GGTCGTCATGAGCCCCGAGCGCTACGACTTCCTGGTCCATTCGGCCGAGCGCGGGCACATGTGGCGCGAGGCGATCAGGGCCCATGGGGCTGGAGAGCGCGGAACAGCCGCGAAAGAAGCGATCCGCGATCTGGCCGAGGAGCTGGGCCTTCGTCGATGAGTCCGCAAACACCGTGACGATCGTAGACGTGGTCCACTCCGCCCGCGCGCCCGCAAGGGAACGATATGAGGGGGGTTGAGGATGCCTGACATGCCCCGCTTCCACCCCGGCGACGCCCTGAAGAGCCTCTTCAGAGACATCTTCGGATGCCCCGGAAGAGGCTTTGGCAGCCCATCCCATGGCGTCCTGGGCATCTCGGACGGCAACGATGGTGTCCAATGAAACGCCGGGTACCGCCCCGGTGACGGCTTCGTCCGGATTCACCATCCGCAAGGAGAGCCATCGCAATGAACAGGACTGCCAGCCGCTGCACGGTGACGCAGCTCGCCGTGGCAACCGCCGCGGCCGCAACCGCCATCGGCGCGCCCGCCGCCGACGCCCAGCAGGTGCTCGTGATCGACACCGCGGCCGGGCGGGTCATCATCGACGACGAATGGCGCGCCATCCGCACCTTCGGAGACATGGCCCTGGACCGAACGAGGGCCATCCTCTACGCCCGCGACGACGAGGAGCCCGAGGCGGTGATGGCCTTCTCACTCGAGACGGGCGAGTGGATTCGAACCATTCCGACTCCGACGGGCGACGGCCCGCGAGAGCTCCAGCAGGGGATGGCCGGGATGACGCTCGGCAGCGACGGGAGACTCTACGTCGCCGGCTACGTGCGGGTCCTCGAGTTCGACCCTCTTGGACAGTACGTCAGCAACTGGCGTCCGGGGGTGGAGACGGTACGCGGAGTGTGCGAGTTCGACGGGCAACCGGCCGTCGTGGCCTACAGCGGTGTGATCCGGCGTAGGCCGGATGGCACGGATGAACGCTTCGGCCCCGGGTTTGTGGACCGAGGCAGGACGACCGTCGAAGAGACTCCGGATGGTCTAGTCACCCGCACATCCCGTTCCCCGCCTCGCATCGCCTGCACGGCCGACGCGGCCTACGTCGTGACGGATTCCGAGGAGGGTCCCGATTCGGTGTTCGTGCACCATCGCGACGGCCGGCTGGAGAGCTGGGCGGTTCCGGGCGAGCTCGCCGAGGCGCTCGACGACGATTGCAAGCTTGCGGTCAACCAGTCGGGTGTTTCCTTCGAGTTGCCCTGCAGCGTCTGGCCCCGATATCGAAGACCGTCTCTCGACGGCCGGGGCGACCTCGTGCTGCTCGGCCACGACGTGGAGGTCCCGGGCGCCATCATCGATCCCGAAACCGGCTGCTACGCAGTGGTGCGCAAGCCGGAGAGAACCTTTGCCCACGACGCCCTGAACATCTACCGCGACAGCGTTCTCGTGTTCCGGAACGTGGCCTGGGAAAACGACCAGGGCTTCAACCTGTCCACCGCCGCCAACCGGGTGTCCATACACCCGCTGCGCCGGGTCAGCGGGGCGCCGTGTCCGGGTATGCTGCCGTCGGTGGGGGACGGGTAGTTGTCGCGGATGGTGACCGGCCGCACCCCCCAGCCGGAGAGAAACCGCAACTCACCGAGGCAGTTGGACACCGTCCAGTCGCGCCGCCTTTCGATCGAAGGTGTAGAGCGGCCGCGCTCCGGACCGCTCCACCAGGTTGAGGGTCACCTGGAGCGGATGGGGGTGTCGGTGTGAGTGGAGGGTCCGGGCTGCGGCTGGAAAGTCGCAGACAGCGTTTGCGGAACGAGCTGCTGGCCACAACTCCTTTCGTCCGGCAGGCCGTCGTGCTCGTTCTTCGCGGACTATTGCGGCTGAAGGCCGATCGAGTCGGGGACTCGAGGGGGACAGCCGCCCAAGCATAAGGTATTCGTCAGCTACCACCATGCGAGTGATCAGCGCGACCCCAACCAATCAGCTGGACAAGCTCAAGGAATCAAACAGGTTACGCCGCGTGGGGCCGGACAGGGGAGGACGCTGGATCGTGCTCGATGGTGACGGTGCGGCGGGCGGGAGCGAGAGCAAGGCGCGCTCTGGAAGACGACGAGACCCGGGCGACGGCGCGCTACACCATAACCGCCAGAAAACCGCCAGAAACGGCGGCCAACCACCAGAAAACCGCCGTAGCTACGAGAAAACTGCCAGAATCCCTCCCCCTCCCCGACCGCATTCTCGCCGTCCTCCGCCAGAATCCGTCCACGAGCCGCCGCGCACTTGCCGCCGCACTCGGCACCACCCAGCCGACGGTCCGATATCATGTGGACAAGCTGCGCACGGCGGGATGGATCGAGCGGGTGGGTCCCGACAAGGGCGGCCACTGGAAGGTGCTGGATATCGCGCACACGGAGGCGGGCCCGAGCGGATGACTCCGATCCGCGTCTACATAAGCAGCGTCAGGTGACGACATGGCCTCGAGGTTGTCGGCTCTGGAAGAAGAGAC
>JAPPGM010000172.1:2554-6459 GCA_028874995.1 Gemmatimonadota bacterium
GGCGATCGCCCGGCCCTACCACGGTTACCATCGTCGCATCCACGAGAAGGCGGCTGCTCTGGTGCACGGCATCGTTACCAATCACGGCTTTGTGGACGGGAACAAGCGAACTGCTCTCTACCTCGCGGAATTGCTGGCAGTCAGAAGCGGCTTTCGGCTGGCGGTCGAGGATCTGGTCGTCGCCGACGCCGTGACAGCCGTGGCGCGGGGCGAGTTGGGATACGACGGACTTGCGACGTGGTTTGAAGAACGATTGGAGCCGGTCGGCAGGGCCGCAACGCGAGCCTCCGCACTGGAAACCGGGTCGACCGATGGCCAATAGAGCAACACCGGGACCACCGCCCGAAGATCCCCTACAGGAGATCAGACAATCCGTTGTCGCTATCGGCACCCTCGTGGATCCGCCGCCACTCCCGACTGGTCAGCTGTTCTACGACGGCGGCCAAGTGAACTTCGAGGTCAGAGGGACGGGCTTCATCTATTCGTACACGCCGCTGGAATTCGCGAAGGGCAGGTCCGATCCGGACCCGAAGACGGGATCCGTCCACTACTGGGCGCAGTTGTGGATCGTGACGTGCCAGCATTGCATCCAGGAAACACCCGCAGTTGCCGTCCGGATTGACACAAGGGATGGCACACGCGTCTTCACGATCCGCGCATTCAAGTGGTGGATGCACCCGGACCAAGACTTGGTCGTGACTCCCTTCGGACTGGACACAGATGTCGAACCCGTCCGCGATGAGGCTGCGGAAGAAGCGTTTCGAGCGTTGGTGATCGGCACTGTTGGCAGCGAGAACACCGCAACCAGGGCACAGATCAAGAGAATAGGGTTCTGGGAATCTACGCCGGTGTCGATGATCGGGTTTCCGGCCGACATGATCGAAGGCGGGAGGAAGAACTACCCGGTTGTGCGCGCCGGGACGATCGCTCAGATGCAAGGCTATCTGGAGGGCGATCCCAGACACCGCAGCTTTCTGATTGACGGATCCGTCTTCGGGGGAAACAGCGGAGGCCCCATCGTCGTCCGCCTGACGACTCCGCGATGGACCGAGTCTGGCAGCTCGCAGCCGAATGCGCCGGTACCCACGTCGCGGTGGTCGCCGCCGAGGATCTGGGCTGGGTCGCGGAGGAATGGTGGTCGCGCGGGGGCGACGGCCGGTTCAATCTCGAGGTTCTCAACATGACTGGGATCTTGAGCCGTCCGCTTCTGGAACAGAGGATGAGGCTGTTTCTGTAGGGCTGCGGTATCGCGTCTGGAACCGGGGCGCGCGATCGCCCGATGTCGTCGGGGATCATTCGGTCCGCGAAGCCGGCCCAACGGCGCTCAGGTCATCCGCACCCGCTCGATGAAATCATCGCCGGTGGCACACTCCAACAATGCGTCGATCACCTTGTCGATCTGTTCGGGGCTTGATACCTCGGTGAGCAGCTCGGCCAACTGCCCGGCCGCCTCTTCGCCGAATCTGCGGGCCGCCTGTCGACGCAAGACGCGCAGCTCGCCCCACTGGACCAACTCGTCCATGCCCTGCTGGAATCTGTCCACCACCTCTGCCATGGTCTTCGCTCCTCCCTTCATCAGTCGTGCCGGGTAGTCTCTCAACTGTAACATCGTATCCACGGTCCGGGCGATCACTCCAGCCAAACCCGGGTCCCCGTGCCTCTCGATCGTACGCCACAGGGCCGACAACTGCACAGCCATCTCCTCCGGCGCAAGGTTGCGGGCCAAGCCGAGCACCAGTGCCGTGAGATCGTAGCGCGACCGGTCGTATTACTCGCGAAGCGTCGAGAAGTCGATCTCCGTGGCCCACTCGGGTGCGTGGTGGCGGATCAGGATCTCGGCCATGCGGGGGTCGGCGAAGACCGATTTGAGGAAGGCGTCGTGCACGGAGTCTCCGGGATGGGGGGACTCCAAGGTGGGGGAGGGATGTGGGCGTTTGGATGGTAGGATGGGCCTGATTGGCAATGGGGTGTTGGGCGAAGCGGCCAGTGGTGTCCCGGAGCTCGTTGATGTCAACTGCGCTTGACATTTTGTCAACCATAGATGACATAGCTTCGTCACCGGAGTCGACGCCAGAGCAGTTTGTCGATAATCCGTGACCCGACAAGCCACCTTGGCGATCACATTGGGGACGAAATGATCGGCAAGCTGCTTGGTGGTCATCCGTGAGCGTCGGTCGCACTTCCTGCACTTCGCGGAATCCAGCAAGGATCCGGCCTCGATGGACCCGGTGACTTCGCTAGGCAGAGCGGAGGGGGAGCCCTCGCCCGAGAACCTCCGGCGGGTCATGCGTGACTTGGTCCGCCGGTTTCCGGGGCCGGAGTTCGCCGAGCTCCGCATGGCGTTGTCCACATGGGTGGCGGGTGCCGCAGAAGCATGGCAGATTCCCGAAGAGGAACTGGCAAGGATGCAGACGACGATGGAGGAAGAGACGATGTGGGAGAGAGTCAGTGAAATGCGGGAGCAGGTTCACCGCGACGGTGTCCAGCAGGGTCTGGAGCGCGGGCGCGCCGAAGAAAGGCGGTCGCTCGTGGGGCGTCTGGCGACAAGGAAGTTCGGGGCGGAGACGGCGGAGCAACTCTCCCGGGTTCTGGAGGACATCGCGGATCCAGAGAGGCTCGCCGAGGTCGCGGACGCGATCATCGACTGTGATACCAACGCCGAGCTGTTTGCGCGGGTGGGGGGGTAGGGGCAAGAGCGCCTGTCTGGAATACGCGCCAACCCCGACCACCCGAGTCTGTTCCATGGCCATCAATCCTGACGACCTCCAGAGGCGGCTGTGTGACCAGCCGATGAGGACCGGATTCAGCGTGATCACCTGATTCCGGACCTTCCGAACGCCGAGGCATACCCGGTCGACTATCGAATGGAGGGGAAGAGCGGCGGCCAGGTCTTCCTCTACGGCGTTCCGAATCGGGACAAGGCCCGCCTGACCACGATCATCCTGTCTCACTTTCACCGGAATCACCTCGAGTTCGATTCGATTCTCGTCTTCAGCAACCAAGCCGACATCCCGCGGATGGATCTGGCCAGGCTGTCGGATGTGGGAGGGGACATGGTGTCGTCGCTGGCGTCGCGGGAGGATTTCCGGCGGAAGGTGGAGAGGCGGGTTGGGTAGGGGGACACACCCTCTGCTGTGGCTGGAAAACCGCAGACAGCGTTTGCGGAATCCCGCGGGTCGCTGGGGATTCAACAGACGGTGTCCGTTGAATCTCCTCAGCCGGATGCAAGCCCGCAGTCGATGCGTCCGCACACGTCGGAAGTGGGTTGTCGCACCGTTCGCCGAAGGGACTCCCGAAAAGGTCCGACACTGTTGGACCAATTCACTCACACCGGGCCTCCGTGCGGCCAGCGCGCGCCCAGCCAGTCACGATGAAGAAGTCCGCAACACCGTTGCGGAATTCCGGCTGCTGATTCGATTTCCCGAAACGGCGTCTCGGAATTCAGCCAGTCTCTCGCTTGGACCCGCTCCACGTCTTTCTCGGCCCGCCAAGCGACTGCTCCTCGGCCGGCCCCACTGCTTGGCACGATGCGCTGCCGACGTGCTGATCGGCCCCCGAACGGATCGCGCTATATTCCCGTGACCCGTTCACCGACCCCGACCGGCGCGACCCCATCCATGACGCCTGACTCCCGCAACGTCCTATGGAAGCGCTCCTGGCACGACGAGCACCTGAAGCGGATCTGCGGATTCGCCAATGCGCACGGCGGTGTCCTGGAGATCGGCAGGGACGACGCAGGCGAAGTCGTCGGGGTCAGGGGTGTCCTTGGCCTGCTGGAGGAGATCCCGAACAAGGCGCAGTCGCTGCTCGGGATCGCGGTTGACGTCAACCTGAAGTCGGATTCCGGCCGGGAGTACATCGAGGTCGTCGTCGCACCCCACCGCAATCCGGTCAGCTACCGGGGC
>JAPPGM010000032.1 GCA_028874995.1 Gemmatimonadota bacterium
CCATGAGCAGATGCGAATCCACGACCGACTGCCGGGCTGGCAAGGCGCGACGAGAGGGGAATAGCAGCGCTATTCGCCCGAGGAGCAACGCAGAGCGAAGCCACGAAAGGGAAGAGAGCATGGAGAACACTAGGTTCTGTAAAGCACGGCTTACAGCGTGGCCCTGCGTGCGCAGCGGTCCAGCGCGGATGCATCGCCGCTCGAATGCCGTGTGGGTCTTGTCCGCGGGCTGCTAGGGAGCATATGGCGACACGCGAAGACGACCTCGGCACGGACATCGAAGCCGACCTTCCAGACCGGAAGAAACTCCTGGCGTGGTATCGGACGATGGTCACGGCGCGCGCCATCGACGATCGCGAGGTCAAGCTCTTCAGGCAGGGCAAGGTCTTCTTCCTGATCGCGGGCGCCGGCCACGAGGCGGTCCAGGTCGCGCTGGCCGACTTCCTTCGCCCCGGTTCGGACTGGTTCTGCCTCTACTATCGCGACCGCGCCCTCGCACTGTCCCTCGGCGTCTCTCCCATGGAGCAGCTCCTGCAGGGGATGGGCGCCGAAGCCGATCCCGCCAGCGGGGGACGCCAGATGCCCGCCCACTACGGGGACACGCGCTTCAACATCGTGTCGGCCTCGTCGCCCACGGGGACCCAGTTCCTGCAGGCCGTGGGCGTCGCCGAGGCCGGACTGCGCGCGACTATGGCGCCGGAGCTGCAGCGGCACGTCGGCACCTTCGCTGACGACGAGATCGTGGTTTGCACCGCGGGTGACGGCACCACTTCCCAGGGCGAGTTCTGGGAGGCGCTGAACACGGCATGCAACCTGAAGCTGCCGGTGCTCTTCGTCATCGAGGACAACGAGTACGCGATCTCGGTCCCGGTCGAGGTCCAGACGGCGGGCGGCAACGTCTCGCGGCTCCTGACCGGGTTTCCGGGGCTCAGGATCGTGGAGTGTGACGGCACGGACCTGATCGAGAGCCACCGGGCCGCGCGCGAGGTGGTGCGCTGGTGCCGCGAGCGGCGCGGGCCGGCCCTTCTGCACGCGCACACCACGCGTCCCTACTCGCACTCCGGCTCCGACGACGAGTCCGCCTACCGGACCCCCGCCGAACGCGCGGCCCAGGACCGCCGGGATCCGATCCGGAAGGCGCGCCGGCTGCTGATCGACGAGGGGATGGCGACCGTGGCGGAGCTGGACCGTCTGGAGGCGGACGTGGGGGCGGCGGTTGCCGCGGCGAGCGACCAGGCGCTGGAGCATCCGCAACCGGCCCCCGGCACCGCCATGAAGTGGCTCTACTCCGAGACGGTGGACCCCACCGGCCCCGATTTCGACACCGAGGACCGTCCCGCCTTCCGCGACGACAGGCCGCTCACCATGGTGGACCTCCTCAATCGCTGCCTGCGCACCGAGATGGAGCGCGATCCCCGGATCGTGGTCTTCGGACAGGACGTGGCCGACGCCTCGCGTGAGGAGGCGCTGCACGAGGTGAAGGGCAAGGGGGGCGTCTTCAAGGTGACGCACGGGCTGCAGGGGCGCTTCGGGAGCAACCGGGTGTACAACTCGCCGCTGGCCGAGGCCAACATCATCGGGCGGGCGGTGGGGATGGCGGCGCGGGGGCTGCGTCCCGTGGTGGAGATCCAGTTCGTGGACTACATCTGGCCGGGCTTCATGCAGATCAGAAACGAGCTGGCCACAATGCGGTACCGTTCGGCCGGGGCGTGGGCGGCGCCGGTGGTCGTGCGGGTGACCTACGGCGGCTACATCAAGGGCGGAATCTACCATTCGCAAACCGGGGCGACGCTCTTCACGCACACGGCGGGGCTCCGGGTGGTGCTGCCGTCGAACGCGCTCGACGCCAACGGCCTGCTCCGCACCGCGATCCGCTGCGACGATCCGGTCATCTTCCTCGAGCACAAGCACCTCTACCGCCAAGTGCACAACAAGGGCGCCGACCCCGGTCCCGGCTACATGATCCCGCTGGGCAGGGCGAAGGTGGTGCGGCCAGGGCGCGATCTGACGGTGGTGACGTGCGGGGCCATGGTGAAGCGCTCCATGGACGCGGCCCGCGTGGCCGAGCAGCGCCACGGGATCAGTACCGAGGTGATCGATCTGCGCTGCCTGTCGCCGCTCGACATGGAGACGATCGGGGACTCGGTGCGGCGCACCAACAAGGTGATGGTCGCACACGAGGACGCGCTCTCGTGGGGGATCGGGTCGGAGGTGGCGGCGCGGATCGCGGATGAGTTGTTCCCTTGGCTGGATGGTCCGGTGCGCCGGGTGGCGGCACTGGACACGTGGGTGGCGTATTCGCCGCGGCTCGAGGAAGCGATTCTGCCGCAGAAGGACGATGTGCTGGAGGGGATTCTGGGGCTGGCGGGGTACTGAGGGGTCTTCGCCGCTTAGAACCGCACCTTCAGCAGCGGGACCTTCCAGACGAGGCCGCCGTGACCCTCGCTTTGCAGGGAGGGCTCCAGCAACGGGGTGGGGAGAGGGGTCGAGAATGCCCAGTCGCCGTCAGACCAGTTGAGGAGCGAGCCGGGCGCGGGCATCGAGGCCGCGGCTTCGAGGTCTTCGCTCGGATCCGTTTCGCCCCGGTCGTCGCGGGTCCCGGCCGCACCCGCCACGAGGCCGGCGATGCTGCTCGCCAGCACGATCGCCATCACCGTCTTGTCGTCATCCGGCTGGACGAGCAGGTTGAGCCCGAGCCCGCCGAAGGCACCGATCAACCCGCCCACGCTGATCAGGCGGGCACGCCCGCGGCTGATGGGGATGCGGCCGGCCTGGGAACCGAACGCCAACCCGACGTTGCCGGCGATCATCGCGGCCGCGGTGAGGCCGTCTCCCTCGACGTCCGCAAGGTACGCCGTCGAGAAACCGAACCATGTGCCCCACAGGCTGGCGAGCATGGCCGAGGTGGCGGTGCCGGGCGTGATCTCGCGCCTTGCCAGGACCAGGCCGCCGGCGATGCCTGCAGCCCCGCCCACGATCATCGAAGCCACGGCTGCCTGGGTAGATTCGTCCTCGCCGTATCGTCTGCCGTTGTAGGCGTACTCGTCGCTGCCGAAGTCCAGCGCTCGCGCCCAACCCCACCCCTGGATCGCGCCCCAGGTTCCGCCCCAGGTGATGGCCCTCGCCTGGCCCAGCGAACGCGGACGTGACCGCGCCAGGGCACGCCCCGCCAGGAATCCCGCCGGTCCCCCGACCAGAAGTCCCAGACCGTATGGCTCCGGATCGTCCACATCCATCGCCAGCGGTATCGCGACACCCTGCCACAACCCGTACAGCGCCGACCATACCTTGAGTTCGACCTCGCCACCCGCCCGGGATTGCCGGCCGGTGACGAGCTCCAGCCGGGCCCGCGCGGTCTCGGCGGCGGCCGTCCCCGGGAAGCGTTCCACGATGTGCCGGTACAGCGCTTCGGCAACGTCGTCCGCGCCCCCGTTCTCGAAATCCTCCGCGACGGCGAGCAGGGCCGCGGCCGTGTCCGCGCGCGTGAGCTGGGCGGAGGCGGGGTGGGGGACGGGCAGGGCGGCGGCGGTGACGGCCAGGAAAAGCAGGCTTCGGAGCAGGGTTGATGCGTTCATGGGGTGGACTACTGCAGAACGGGGCCGAGTGTTTCGCTGTATGCCTGCCGGCCCCGCACCTTCACCGCGGCGATCGGCGCCGACGCGATGTATGTGGTGCGGGTGCGGCTCGAGCCGGAAGAGGGCGCCGTGTTGATGCGGGCGTGATCACGCGCCCGCCAGCCGCCGCGGCGGAACACCAGAGGCCAGAATCACGGCAGGAAATCGTCTAAAGTCTTACAGGACTGCACGATCTGCGTTCCCTGCCATCGGACTGGACCCTTCTGGCCCGTGACGCAAGAGCGGGAAAACCAGACTTGAATGGCGGGACTCCCGCGCCCTTGCCGCCGCCTCGCCGAGTTGGCCGGCAAGCCTCTTTTTGCCATGTCCCGAAGCACCATGTCGTCGGGGCGCATCGGCGGTGAGACAGGCAGGAACGCCGTGCCGAGGTGGGGGAATCCCGGCCCGAGGCCCCACTAGGAATCGCCGATTTCGCCGAAATCTCGCCAAAATGAGCCGGTTTGTCGCCCAAGGATCGGAAGCCAAACGGTATATTGTCAGGGGTCGGACCGCGAGGCCGACCCTTCCCGGGGCCCCCATGGGTCCCAAGGATCGATCCCAAGAGGCCAAGATACGATTGGGTGACTGATTTTGGGCCGGATAGATACGCATTGGTCAGCGGACGTGTCGGGCGATTGCCGCTATGTGCAGTTCAACATCGCCGGTGCTCGGCACCGCGTATCGATGGACGAGGTGATCGGGTGGGGCAGCGACGTAGCGCGAGCCGTCGACGAGACGGCGGGAGATTGGATCGTTCTACGTCACCGACCGGAGCCCGAGAACCCGCATGACCCCGATGCGATTGCTGTCGATCTCTGGTGTCCCGGGGCCAGGAAGCTCTTTTGGCGTGGCCGCAAGCCAGCCACCTATCGGCATGTAGGATATGTGCCGGCGGAACTGGCCAAAGCGATTCGTTCGAGCGGATTGCTTTCGACGCCGGATCGAATCGCCTTCATCCTGGACCATATCTGGTACGGCGACGATGACCCGACGGTGTTCCACATAGCCGCCAACCTCATGACGGATAGAGACGACTTCGAGCTGCTTCAGGCCAGCATCACCCATCGCCAGGCGTGGTCGGTGGTTCGCGGCATCGGAGCGATCAGGCCCTCTGGTCGCCAAACGTTCCGGCTCACACGAGGCGAGTCGGTCGCTCATGGGACCTGATTGCGTGAGGTGAGATGAGAGGGGGCTGACCTGAGTGGGCGGAGCCCGGACTTCCCGAAGGAGGTGGACCATCGGTAGAACGACAAGGCTACAGCCGACGGTGTGTGTTCCACGGGACCTTGCCTTTTCCCGCCGCGCACCAATCCTCCTGGTCGCGGCCCTGACCGCCGCTGCTTGCGATGCGGGCGAGCCGCCGGTCCCGATGATCGCGATCGATAGCGCTGGTGTGCGGATCGTAACGAGCGACCCAGCGACGTTCACCGCGGCGTGCACACTGAGCGAGGTGCCGATCTTCAGGGTCGGGGACGACGAGAGCGACGATAAGCAGTGGTTCTCGCACGTTCGGGGCGTGGGTCGGCTTGCGGACGGCTCGGTGGCGGTCGCCGACCGGACCAGCGCCGAGGTGCGGATCTTCGCCCCGGACGGGCGGCACCTCCGTTCGATGGGCCGCCACGGCGAGGGGCCCGGCGAATTCCAGGATCCCTTCGTGCTCTGGGTACTGCCGGGAGACACGATTTGGGTGGGAGACTATCGGCCTTACCGCTTCGTCGTCTTCACAGCCGAGGGCAAGTGGGTCCGCAATGTGACGCTCGATCCGATCTACCCGAACCCGTCACGCGGCGGCGGAGTCCTGGACAACGGCGCATCGGTGAACTCGATCGACCGGTCGTCACGCGGCCGGGATTTCAAGAAACCGGATACTCTGGTCGTGGAGGTTCACGACCGGGATGGCAACCGGGTCGGGGTGCTCTCGCGGCTCCCGACGCGGAGGCTCGGACCGGCTCCCGACACCGAGGCGTACAACTACTACGTCGGCGTCCTGTTCGATCCTCTTGCCGAGGTGGATGCCAGGGAGCGGACCATCGCGCTCGCGCACACTGCGACTCCCGAGGTTCGGCTGCTCGACGAAGCGTTCAACCTCCGCTCTGTTGTTCGCTGGCATGTCCCCGATCAAGAGGTGACATCCGGCGACGTGCGCGCTTGGCGCGAGGAGTACGTCAGACGGCGCAGCACGGGCGGCAACATCTGGAACGACGACTTCGACGGTCCAATGATCAACTCCAAGCGACCGGTGGCAGACGTGATGCCGGCGATCTCAAGCGTGCTAGTCGGCCGCGATGGGCGTCTCTGGGTCTGGCCGTACCGGCGGCCGG
>JAPPGM010000188.1 GCA_028874995.1 Gemmatimonadota bacterium
TCAAGTAACACAGGAAGATGCGAATCTGTATGAGTTTGTGGGGTATGCTGGCTTCCCGGCCTTAGCGGTGTCCGACAATCCCATGGGCGACGCGTCCGACACCCGTTGTCGGCCGCCGCCAATGCGGTGGCGGAGCACCTCCACGAACGCTTCGGCGGAGCCGTTCAGCAGGCCTCGCGAAGCGCGGTCGGCGGCGGGATGGACGCTAGCGATGGCGGGCCGTCCATGCACCCCGGAAACTGATTCCGCCACCGCCCCTGTCAATGGACGCGGGCACCGGTTCGACCTTGGGGTGGATCAATCTGACTACGCGTATCCTCCGTTTCCCATCGTTTGGTCGTGCTGCCCCTTCACGCTTCGGTAGCCCGAAGGGCGATGTACTACGGATTCCATCCGCAATAGGTTTCAATCCAGCCGGGAGCGCGCCGACTGCCGATGCCGATCCTCGCCAGTCTCAGGCAGGTTTTCCGGGGCCGGGCCTTCCGCTACGACCGGATCGGAGACGACAGAGCGCTCTCGTACCGTAGGGGTGGCCGCGGGCGTGGTGGTGGTGACGGATGATCCGCGGCGGTGCCCGGAGGGATGCACGGCAACCCGTCGCATGTCATATTTCTGGCGCTCCCGAACCACGCTGACGGAGGAACAAGGACATTGACAAAGGTGGCCACCAAGCAGACCAGCAGCGGAGCCACAACCGGCTACGAAGCCGAGTTATGGGCTATGGCCGACGCGCTGCGCGGCTCGATGGATGCAGCCGAGTACAAGCACGTCGTGCTCGGGCTGGTCTTCCTGAAGTACATCTCGGATGCTTTCGAAGAGCGCCGTGCGGCGGTGCTGACCGAGTGGGGGGAGGAGGCGGCGGAGGACCGGGACGAGTACATCGCTGAGAACATCTTCTGGGTGCCCCCGGATGCCCGCTGGGCGCGTCTGAAGGCCGAGGCGCGGCAGCCGACCATCGGCCAGACCGTGGACCGCGCCATGGCGGCCATCGAGCAGGACAACCCGACGCTGAAGGAGGTGCTCCCCAAGGACTACGCGCGGCCCGCGCTGGACAAGCAGCGCCTGGGGCAGTTGATCGACATGGTGGGCAACATCCGCGTCGGGGACGCAGAGGCCCGCTCCAAGGATGTGCTCGGGCGCGTGTACGAGTACTTCCTCTCACAGTTCGCGAGCGCCGAGGGGAAGAGGGGCGGCGAGTTCTACACCCCCCGCTGCGTCGTCAAGCTGCTCGTCGAAATGCTGGAGCCCTATCGTGGGCGGGTCTACGATCCCTGCTGCGGCTCCTCCGGCATGTTCGTGCAGTCGGTCGAGTTCATCCGCGCCCACGCCACCGGCAACGCCAACGGCGGCAGGGCGCGGGGCGACATCTCGATCTACGGTCAGGAGTCGAACTACACGACATGGCGGCTCGCCAAGATGAACCTGGCCATCCGCGGGATCGGGGGACAGATCGCCCACGGCGACACCTTCCACGCCGATCGCCACCCAGACCTGAAGGCGGACTTCATCCTCGCCAATCCTCCGTTCAACGTCTCGGACTGGGGAGGGGAGCGGCTGACCGAGGACAAGCGATGGCGCTACGGCGTCCCGCCGAAGGGCAACGCGAACTTCGCCTGGGTCCAGCACATGGTCCACCACCTCGCGCCGAGGGGCGTCGCGGGGTTCGTGCTTGCCAACGGGTCGATGTCGTCAGGTCAGTCCGGCGAGGGAGAAATCCGGAAGAACCTGATCGAGGCTGGCCTCGTGGACTGCATGGTCGCCCTGCCAGGCCAGCTCTTCTATTCGACGCAGATTCCCGCATGCCTCTGGTTCCTGGCGCGCGAGCGGCGGCGGCGTGGAGAGGTTCTCTTCATCGACGCGCGGAAGCTCGGCCGAATGGTGGACCGGACGCACCGCGAACTGACCGGCGAGGAGATTGCCCGGATCGCAGACACCTATCACTCGTGGCGGGCCCGTGAGGAGGGGAACGACTACGCTGATGTTCCCGGCTTCTGCAAGAGCGCCTCGATGATCGAGGTTCGCAAGCACGGCCATGTGCTGACGCCGGGCCGCTACGTTGGTGTGCAGCCGGAGGAGGACGACGGCGAGCCGTTCGAGGAGAAGATGAAGCGGCTGGTCGCGGAGCTGCGCGAACAGCAGGCCGAGGGCGCTCGGCTCGAAGCTGCGATCACCGAGAGTCTGAAGGTGCTGGGGTTTCCGGTGGGGACTCGAACGAGGGCTGCGGGATCACGATGACGCTCCAGTACGATAGCCTCCGGAAATCGCTCAATGCTCTCGCCGACGTTGCCGCCGTGAGTGGAGACGACGAGCGAATGGGGCAGTTGACCGACATCGAGCGAGTCGCGATCCGCGCCGGGGTCGTCCAGCACTTCGAGATCACCTATGAACTCTGCTGGAAGCTCATCGCCCGCTGGTTGAACGCGAACATCAGTCCGGGCGTCGCGGATGGCGTGACGAGGCGTCAACTTTTCCGCCTCGCCGCCGAGAATCGTCTGATCAACGATGTCGATGGGTGGATGCGGCACCATGAGGGGCGGAACGCCACATCCCACATCTACGACTTCGACAAAGCAGAGGCGGTGTACCGGGCCACGGTGGATTTCGTACACGACGCTCGTGCGCTTCTCCGCGCCCTGGAGACCCGGAATGACTGACCCGAGCTTCTGCGTCCCTCCGGAATGAGTGTGCCCGTTCCGACGGTCGATCTGCGGCCCGACCATTGGGAGATCGTCCGTAGCGCTCTGCGGCGGCATGTGCCGGATCGTGAGGTGGTGGCCTTCGGATCGCGCGCGACCTGGACCGCGAAGGACTATTCCGACCTTGACCTCGCAGTCATGGGTGAGGAGCTCTCGCTACGCACAGCCGCGGCCTTGGAAGAGGCACTTGGCGACTCAGACCTGCCGTTCCGGGTTGACGTCGTGGAGTGGGCTAGGATTGATGGGGGGTTTCGGGATATCATTCGTCGGCATGGCGTATTGGTGCAGGGCGCAGTTACTAGCAACGATGTGGCTGCCCGCCAGAAGAATCCAACAAGACCCGACTGGCCGATCACGACGATTGATGAGATCGCGACAAGGGTAGCCATGGGTCCATTCGGTTCCTCGATCAAGGTTTCGACGTTCGTTCCGAAGGGCGTTCCGATCATCAGCGGGCAGCATCTTCATGGCATCCGAGTCGACGATTCTCCGGGTTTCAACTTCATCACCCGGGAGCATGCGCTCCGCCTCAGGAACGCTAATGCGCGGCGCGGGGACGTTGTCCTGACCCATCGGGGCACCATCGGCCAGGTGTCCTACATCCCCGAGGATTCCCAGTTCGATCGGTACGTAGTGTCGCAGAGCCAATTCTACATCCGCTGCGATCAGGCTCGGGCCATTCCCCAATTCGTAGCCCTGTACCTCACTTCACCTGAAGGCCAACACCAACTCCTCGCCAACACATCGCAAGTAGGTGTGCCATCGATTGCCCAACCCGTTACCTACCTGCGCACCCTCGGAATACCCCTTCCTCCCCTTCCGGAACAACGCGCCATCGCCCATATCCTCGGCGCGTTGGACGACAAGATCGAGTGGAACCGCCGGATGAACCAGACGCTGGAGGCGATGGCGCGGGCCCTGTTCAAGTCTTGGTTCGTCGATTTCGGTCCGGTTCGGGCCAAGATGGAGGGCGGGGACACAGGTTTGCCGCAGGCCATCGCCGACCTGTTCCCCGACCGGCTGGTGGAGTCGGAGTTGGGAGAGGTACCTGAGGGCTGGGTACGTGAGACCGTCTATCGCTTTGCCGACATCGTTTACGGCGCCCCCTTCGCCTCCAAGCAGTTCAACACGGAGAACGAAGGCCGTCCCCTGATTCGCATTCGCGATCTTGCAACTCACAGTCCGAGTGTCTCAACGGAGCAGGTTCATGGTAAGGGGCACCTGATCGACCCAGGCGATATCGTGGTTGGGATGGATGGCGCATTCCGGCTTGAAATCTGGAAGGGTCCGACTTCATGGTTGAATCAGCGAGTTTGCCATTTTGAACCAAGACCCGGGATCCCCACATCGTTCCTAGCAGGCGCGTTACGAGAGCCGCTGGCATTCTTCGAGCGCGCCAAGGTGGGGACGACCGTGATCCACCTCGGAAAGAGGGATCTAGACACCATTCGGCTTCTTCATCCAGGCCAAGAGGTACTAGACACATTTGGCAAGACAGGAGAGCCACTACTGGAGAAAGCGGTCGCCAACAGTCGCGAGGCCCGAACCCTCGCTGCTCTCCGCGACACGCTACTCCCCAAGCTCATTTCGGGTGAGATCCGCGTACCGGATGCCGAGAGGGCATTGGAATCCGCGATATGACGCCCACCGCCACCTTCACCGAGTCGGAGGTCGAAGCAGCCGCGCTCGAATGGCTTGAAGGTCTCGGTTGGAAGGTGGCCCACGGTCCCGACATTGCCGCGCACGCAGAAGGGGCAGAACGGGCGGACTACACCGAGGTTGTCCTGGAAAACCGGCTGCACGACGCCTTGCGCCGGCTGAACACCAGTCTGCCCGTTGAGGCCTTGGACGACGCGTTCCGCAAGATCACTCGCCCCGAAGGCTCGACCCTGGAAGCCCGTAACCGTGCCCTTCACCGCCTGCTCGTGGATGGCGTGACGGTCGAGTACCGGACCGCCGGGGGTGCCGTGCGCGGCGCGCAGGTCTCCGTTCTCGACTACGGGAACCCCACGAACAACGACTGGCTCGCGGTCAACCAGTTCACCGTCGTCGAGGGCGAACACGAGCGTCGGCCGGATGTCGTGCTGTTCGTCAATGGTCTTCCGCTGGGCCTGATCGAACTCAAGAACCCGGCGGACGAGAAGGCCACCGTGTGGACGGCCTGGAATCAGATCCAGACCTACAAGGCCGAACTGACGGACCTGTTCGCCTTCATCGCGGTGCTCATAGCTTCGGACGGCGTCAAGGCTCGCATGGGCACCCTCACCGCCGGGCGCGAGTGGTTCAAGCCGTGGCGTACGATCACAGGGGAGGCGCTCGCCAGCCCGCACCTTCCCCAGTTGCAGGTAATGCTTGAGGGGATGTGCGGGCGCGAGCGGTTCCTGTCGTTGGTCCGGGACTTCATCGTCTTCGAGGACGACGGAAGCGGCAAGCTGGCGAAGAAGATGGCCGGGTATCACCAGTTCCATGCGGTGGAGACGGCGGTCGGCCAAACGCTGCGGGCGGCGGCGCTGTGGCAGGAGGCGCGAAGGGTCGCCGAGCCCGACGCGGAGTACGACATCGGGCACCCAACCGGCGGCGACCCCGGCGACCGACGCATCGGAGTCGTCTGGCACACCCAGGGCTCGGGCAAGAGCCTGACGATGGCGTTCTACGCCGGACGGATCGCCCGCGAGCCGATGATGGCGAACCCGACCATCGTGGTCCTGACGGACCGCAACGACCTCGACGACCAACTGTTCGGCACCTTTTCCCGCTGCCGGGATCTCCTCGGGCAGCCGCCGACCCAGGCCGAGAACCGGGCCGACCTGCGCGCCAAGCTGACGGTCGAATCGGGCGGCGTGGTGTTCACCACCATCCAGAAGTTCTTTCCCGAGGAGAAGGGCGACCGGATGCCCGAGTTGTCGAGGCGCCGCAACATCGTGGTGATCGCCGACGAGGCCCACCGCAGCCAGTACGACT
>JAPPGM010000088.1 GCA_028874995.1 Gemmatimonadota bacterium
GGGGGGGGGGGGGGGGGGGGGGGGGGGGGGGGGGGGGGGGGCGCCCCCCCCCCGGAGTATGCTGGTGGGATGGCGGAGTATGCGTTTTGTGGTGTCAGTGTGGTGTCTGGGGTGGTTGGGGGTGGGCCGGGGGTATCGATTGTGCCCGGTGAGGGGGAGCGCCCCCAGAGGTGGCAGGATGAGAGGAGGGTGACGAGCGCGAGGGCGGAGAGCGCGCGAAGAGGCCGGGAAAGGAGGGGAGAGAGGGAGGGACACGGGCGCGGGGAGGAGGGGCGCCCGGGGCGACGGCAGGCGGGTCGCGGGGTCACTGGATCAGTCAGCACCGGCCATGCTGGATAAACGCGTCCATTGAACAAGATAGCGCGAAACGACCGGCCCCGTGGTACCGGCGCCGACCGTATTGGAAGGCTGGAAAGACGGGTCAGTCGTCTATTCGAGCCGTGGCCGGTTGGGGCGACGAATCAGTGGGGCGCGGGCGCACCACGACTATCGGACGTCCTGGTCGCTCCATACGCTTCATCACTCGGCGAACGTATTCCCTCGTCTTCGCTCGCCGCTTCTGCAGAATCTCCTTCTGAATCTCGCGGTAGTCCACGATCTCTTTCCTCCGCGTTAAGGTTGGGATGAGCTGAGGCAGCATCTGATCCCGTCAGGCAAATCACGGTGCCCTGGCCTTGGTCTGGAACATAGATACCCCGCGTGTGCCTGGCTACCGCAACCTCCAGCTCGCGTTCCCCCGCCCGCAGCGCTCTGACGTGGGACAGAAACTCGCCGGCTTCCGTCAAGTCGATCACGAAGCCGTGATCGGGATAGTCCGTCGTCAGGCGCGCAATAGCTTGCGCCGAGATCCCCAAACGCTCTGCGTAGGCGCTCGCGATCTCCATCGCACGTTGTTCACGACCGAGCCTTATGGGGTCGATCTGTGCCGAAATGGGAGCTACCAATCCGACCGTCAGACTGGTAGCGATCTCTGCTGCGGTTTTCGTGGAGATCTGGCCGCCACTCCGTTGAACGGTAGTGACGAGGTAGTGCTCGAACGACGCGAAGGCGGTCTCGGTGAGGACATTGAGCGACGTTACGATCTCAAGACCGGACCCGAATCGTCCCAATTCATCCTTCTCGGAGACCTGGACATCGAGAGGGCCGAGTTCGCCCCGAATACCCATTGCGATCTCGTTGCCGCCAAGGGCAAGGAGCGTTCCGGCGCTCTTGCAGTAGCCGAACACGCAAACGGTCACGTGCCGATAGACTCTACGCAGGAAACGCGCCATCAGATAGGCGGCGTCCGCGTCGCCACCTGAGGTCGTAAGGACCAACACGCACGCTCGCCTTGGCACGACGCTTCATATGCTTGCCGAAGACGGTCGTCGGTCGCACGACTCAGAGGTCCCGACAGGTAGAAGACATCCGCCTCAAGAGCCACGGCCGCCTGCCTGACCGCGCCGACGCGATCTTCCGTGCCTGGATCCGCGATTTGTGGTGAATCAGTCATTTCCTCGTCTGCCAAAACGAGTTCAAGATCTCATTGCGGGCTGGCTCTGCTGACAGCAGCCAGGCTAGAGTATAGCGGCAGACGCGGGTCACGGGGATGTCGGAATGGGACTTTGACCCGCAGCCTGGCTGCCCAACCCGTCCAACGTTGCCCGTCACCCGAAAACCCCTGCTCACATTGACCAGATACCAACCGATTCCCCGCCCCCGCGTCGGGGCACGGCACCTCGCAGGATTCCCCCTTCTCCCCCTCCTCCTGGCCGCCGCTTGCTCACCCGGCGGCGACCCCGACGCAGCGGCTGCGTCCGGCACCACCCGGTCCGATCCCGGCACGGCGCGCTCCCCCTCCCCCACCGTCCGCCCCGGCATCGAAGTCCTCCTCACCGACTCGCTCTCCCTGGTCCGCGACCGCCGCGTCGGCCTCATCACCAACCACACCGGCCGCGACCGCAACGGGACCCCCTCGATCGACCTGCTGGCCGATCACCCCGAGGTCGAACTGGTTGCGCTCTTCTCACCGGAGCACGGCATCCGCGGCAGCGCCGAGGCGGGAGTCCGCGTTGAGAGCGGCGTGGACGAGCGCACCGGGCTGCCCGTTCACTCGCTCTACGGGTCGATCCGCGCACCCACGGCGGAAATGCTCGACGGGATCGAGGTCCTTCTCTTCGACATCCAGGACATCGGCACCCGCTACTACACCTACCTCTCCACCATGGCGCTCTCGATGGAGGCCGCTGGCGAACACGGCATCCCCTTCGTGGTCCTCGACCGCCCCAACCCGATCGGCGGCGATCCGGTCCAGGGCAACGTCCTCGACCCAGCCTTCGCGAGCTTCGTGGGACTGTACCCGATCCCGATGCGGCACGGACTCACGGCCGGTGAGTTCGCGCGCATGGCCGTGGGCGAATTCGGGGTGGCAGTCGAGTTGAGTGTCGCGGTCGCGGACGGCTGGACGCGGACCATGCGGTACGAGGAAACGGGCATCCCGTGGATCGCGCCGTCGCCGAACATGCCGTCGGTCGAGAGCGCGCTGCACTACCCCGGCACCTGCCTCTTCGAGGGGACGCCGATCTCGGTGGGGAGGGGAACGGAGATTGCGTTTCAGCAGGTTGGGGCACCCTGGCTGGATGGCGAGGAGCTGGCGGTGCGGCTGACGGCGCTCGGGGTGCCGGATGTGCGGTTCGAGGCGGTGCGGTTCACGCCTCGGGAGCCCGGCGACGGGAAGTTCGGGGGGACGGAGGTAGGGGGTGTGCAGGTGGTGGCCGACGGTCCGCGCTACGACCCGACGCTGGCGGCGCTGGCGCTCCTGGTCGAGATCAGGGCCATGTCAGGGGATCGGTGGGGCTGGCGAGAGGGCCACTTCGACCGGCTGGCCGGGACGGATGGGCTGCGGGCGGCGCTTGATGCGGGGGCGTCGTATGGGGAGTTGAGGGAGGGGTGGGGAGCGGGACTGGAGGATTACCTGGAGCGGCGGGAGGGGTATCTGCTGTACCGGTGAGGGGCAAATCCCCTACTTCCAAAGGCGAACCGTGAACCGGTATTCGTCCTCGATCAGGTCCGGTTCCGTTCCGTTATGCTCCCGCATCCCCGGAATCATCTTGATTCGCACCCCCATTCCGCGAGCATCCACGTATCCGTAGTCCCGCATGACGTTCACCAGTGCCTGGTTGCGAGCGTACCGCATTCCCGACCTCATGCCCTCCGGCGTTACCGTATTGGGCAACCGCCCGGGGCTGGTGACCTCCAGCCGGTTCGAATAGATGGTCAGCGCGATATCGGTGCCGGCTATGCTGTAGTCGCGGTGAACCAGAGCGTTGGTCACCGCTTCCCTTATCACGCTCTTCGGATACTCCCAGCGATCCACGCGTCGAAGACCTTCCAGACGGGCCGCCGGGGTGGTGTTCCGTCGTACGAAGTCCCAGGCCTGATCGACAAGGCCCGGTTCCACCAACGCTCCACCACGGTCGAGAAGCGGTACGAGCGGGCCTCTCAAATCCTCGTCGGCGCGGGTCGCGTAGTCGGGCTCTTCTCCCGCGTAGCAGATGGCCCGAATCCCGGACTGGGGAACCAGGCGCTTCGGGTCACTGCCGAAAAGGAGCACTCCGTTCACGGTGGGCGCGGTTCGCCGGCGTTTCCCGACCGCCAAATCCAGATTTACCAGCTGGGTGATCCATTCCTCGGACTCCGGATCCCCGGGTGTGCTCCAACCCAACACATGCGCGAAATAGTTCTGCAGACGCCGATGGTCGAGAACCGTGGCTTCCGCACCCTGGACGGGCTTCAGGCCATACTCATCGTCGCGCTTGAATTCGACCCCGGACGTCTCGTCGTTACGGATCAGCTCGATCAGTTCGGACCTGGTCATTCTCGCGCCGCCTCATCCCGCCGTCACTCTCAGAAACGCATCGAACAGCCCTCTGGCCACCGGCCCCACCCTGCCATCCCCGATCTTCCTCCCGTCCACCTCCACCGACGGCCGCACCTCGGTCGTGGTCCCCGTGAAGAAGACCTCGTCGGCGCTGTAAAGCTCGGCCACCGGAATCGCCCTCTCCTCGACGGGCAGACCCAGCTCCCTCGCCAGTTCGATCAACAGATCGCGCGTGACCCCGTGCAGGATGTAGTTCGATTTCGGCGCCGTGGTGACCACTCCGTCGAAGACCGCGAAGAGGTTGTTGTGGGAGCCTTCCAGCGCGATGCCGTCCCGCACGAAGATCGCGTCGCTCACGCCGGCGTCCACCGCGGCCTGTTGCGCGAGGCAGTTGGGCAGGAGCGCGATGGCCTTGATCTCGGCGAGGGCCCAGCGCTGGTCGGGGACGGTGATCGCACTGTAGCCGCGCTCCCAAACCTCGCGCGCGGGGCGTACATACTGGTTCGCGAAGCCGTAAACGGAAGGGGGTACGGGGGGGTTGGGAAAGGCGTGGGTCCGGGGCGCGATACCCCGGGTCACCTGCACGTAGACGTACGCGACGGGCACGTCGTCCAGACCGTTCCTGGCCAGCAGTCCCTGCTTCACCGCCTCCAGCGCGGCCGCGTCGTAGTCGATCCCGAGCGCGGCCAGCCCCTTCCGCATCCGCGCCACGTGCTGCGCCCAGCGGAAGAGGAGGCCCCGGTAGGCCGGAGTCACCTCGTAGACGCCATCGCCGAAGAGGAATCCCCGGTCGTTGACTGAAACCTTCGCCTGGTCCGCGGGCAGGTAGTCGCCGTTCAGGTAGACGACGCTCACGGACGGGCTCCGGTCCCCTCCTCGTTCTCGAGCTTCTCGAACTCCTCCAGGAGCTCGGCCTCGCGGATCGGGGCCTCCTCGGCCGGGGCCGCATCGGTTCCGTCACTCCCGTCATCCGCTTCTTCCTCGTCGTCCTCACCGGATCCGAGCTGTCTGGGAGCCTCGGGAGAACCCGCGGGCAGCAATCCCATCTCGGCCTTGAGCGCGGTCAGCCTGTCGTCGACGCCCGCGTCGTCGGATCCGGCTTCCAGGCGCAGGAACTCGGTCTCGAGGGTGTCCCCGGCGAGCGCCTCCGCGACCTCGGCATGGGCCATGCTGCGGCGCTCCTCCTCATCGATCTTGTCGGCCATGCGGTTGAAGGCGTCGAAGGCGGACGTGTCCGACAGCCTCGCGCTTGGCCTTCGCCAGCTGGTCCCTCATGTCGAGGATGATCTGGTTCAACATCTTCTCAGGGTTCTCGGCCCGGTTGATGAGATCGTTGATGTTGGACTTGATGAGTGTCGAGAATTTGCTGAAAATGCCCATTTCTAAGCGTCCCCTCCGATACCTGCCAGGGCCTGGATTCGCCCCAGATGTGACGAGGCCGCCAACTGAACGCTGTCGAGCGTCGCCCGCAGCTCCTCGAAGTCGAGGGTGCCCAGCTGGAGCGTGTCGCTCAGGATCAGTTCCTGCTCCTCGAGCCCGTACGCGCCGTGAATGACGTCCGACACGTTGAGCCTCAGCAGCGTCTCATAGAGGGCGCCGAGGCCGTCGGACGGGGCCGGCAGGTCCATCACCTTCATGCGGACGACCAGGACCGGGTCCGAGTGGTGGACCACGATCGGCGCGCCGCCGTTTTCGGGGCGGACGAGGAACATGCCGTCGTCCACCTCCTCGAATTCCGCGTCCATGCGGATCAGATAGCTTTCCAGGTCTTCTCTGGTGACCATGGCCTTCTCCTCCCGTTGTCGATGAGGTGTGGGCCGGAACCTAACACGGGCCGGCCCTGTGGTCCAAGACTGACTGACAGTACGGGCGTGGGGGCGGACGGGTTCACGTTGGGACAGGTGGCGGGCCGACCTTGGCGTCCGCAGCATTCCACGAGGTGTTCCAATGCCTGCCCGGGCAGATTGCGTCCATGCTCGGCGGTGACCAACGCGCTGCAGCGGCTGACGACAGAGCTTGACAGAGCGCAACCCGCCAATGCATTCTGTTCATACAGTCACGCACCACTCTCCAGCATAGGGGGGAACGGAAGATGAAATGGAAATCGTGGAACTCAGCGCAGTTGCTGAACGCTCTTCCACTGGCCGTGCTCCTGGCAGTGGCCGGTGGCTGCGAGGTGCCCACCAATCCAGCTTCCGGCCCTGGGCAGGTGGGTCACCGGTTGGCGGTACAGCCGGGTGCCGCCGGCGACCGGGCGGCCCTAATGGCGCTGTACGACGCGACGGACGGCGAGAACTGGAAGGACAACACCAATTGGGGGACGGACGCGGATCTGGACGAGTGGTACGGAGTGTGGACGTGGGACGGGCGGGTCGATCAGCTGGTCATCCGGGACAACGGCCTGTCGGGCCAGATTCCGGCCGCGTTGGAAGGTCTTACAGCGCTGGGGAGGCTGGACCTCAGCTACCACCCGAACCTGAAGGGCAGCATACCGCCGGAGTTGGGGAATCTCGCCGACCTGTACGGGTTGGTGCTGGTTGAGACTTCCGTCTCGGGGGGGATTCCGCCGGAACTGGGGAATCTGTCCTCGCTGGTCTACCTGGACCTCCGCAACGAAGGCATGTCCGGGAGCATCCCGCCGGAACTGGGGAACCTGTCCTCACTGGAGATCCTGTACCTCTACAACAACGGCATGTCGGGAAGCATTCCGCCCGAGCTGGGGAACCTGTCCTCACTGCGGTGGCTGAGCCTTTCGCGCAACAGCCTGTCGGGCAGCATACCGCCCGAACTGGGGAACATCACCGGGTTGGAACATTTGTTCCTCGACGACAATCAACTGTCGGGCGGGGTTCCGAGCAGCCTGGGAAACCTTGCCGCGCTGGAGAGGTTGTCTCTGTCGAGAAACAGGCTGACAGGCGCGCTCCCCAGCGCCTTTTTAAACCTCTACCTGGCTGAGAACGAGTTCTCCTGGTGGGAAAACCGAGGGCTGTGCATTCCCAACACTGCGGCGTTTCGAGCCTGGATGGCGAGAATGGCGTTCCCGGACTGGTCCGTGAACAGGTCGCTTTGCTCAGCCGACCGGGAGGCGCTGCTGGGGTTGCACGATGCTCTGGACGGCGAGAACTGGACGGACTCCAACTGGGGGGACGACACGGATATCAGGACGTGGCGCGGGGTCACTCTGGATTCGGACGCGCGCGCGACGGAGTTGCGACTCGGGAGCAGCGGGCTGTCGGGCCGGATTCCGAACGTATTGGCGGACCTTGAAAGGCTGAAGGTGTTGGTGATAGAGGGCAACGGCCTGATCGGGGAGGTTCCCGAGTCCGTCATGGACCTCGATCTGGACGTGTTCTGGTGGTCCGACAACCCGGGCCTGTGCGTTCCCGACACGGAGGCGTTCCGAACCTGGCTCGGCGACATGAGGAGCACATCCGGGCCAATCTGCGGGCATTAGGAGTCTGCCTGGGGAAAGGGTCTCGGTGCGGTGCCTCGCCACTATCGGTATTCAAGGAAGTATGTTTGCGGGTTGCTGATATTGGGCACTGCCGGGCTCGCCGGCTGTGCGGACGACGCACCGACCGATCCCGGCAGCGCCGACGCCTCCGCTACGGCCGCCGCGGAGACTGGCCACGAGGGCACGCAAGTCATGATGGAACCCGACTGGGTGACCCTCGAAGGGATCGGTGTGAGCGGCAGGCTGGCCGCTGCGGTGGTGGACGCGTCGGGGAAGGCACTGGAGTCCGTGGCGGTCACGTGGGAGAGCGCCGATGACGCAATCGCGACGGTAGATTCGACCGGCCTGGTCACCTCGGTCGGTTACGGCATCACCGAGATCACCGCGACCTCCGGCCACCTCACCGGCATCGTGGTGGCGCATGTCACCATGCCGCTCAGCGACCGGGAGATCCTTGAGATCCTCTACCGGGAAACGGGCGGCGAGGACTGGACGACAACGACCAACTGGCTGAGCGGCGAACCGCTCGACCAGTGGTTTGGAGTCGAAGCCGACGACTCGGGGAACGTGACCCACCTGTCGCTCGGCGAGAACAATCTGGTGGGTTCGATCCCCTTGGAACTCGCGGGGCTAGGGGATCTGTCGGTCCTCGACGTGCGGGAGAACTCGCTCACCGGTCCGGTTCCCAGCGACTTGGGGGCCTTGAAGCAGGTTCGCGATCTGCTCCTGTCGGACAACGAGCTCGAGGGTCCGCTACCCGGATACCTCGGCTTCATGACGGGACTGCGGTACCTGGACATCGGAACCAACAACCTTACCGGGGCGGTTCCCGGGGCCTTCGGCAGACTGGAACTGGATACCCTCTACACGTCCGGCTCCGGCGTTTGCCTGCCTCCCTCGCTTGATGAATGGCACTCGGCGATCGACCGGACCGATACCGCGGCCCACTGTGCAGCGAAGCTCTTCGTCGACCTGATCGACCTGCCATCGCCGAACCTGTACGCCGTGGGCGAGACGGCCACCCTCTCGGCCACCTACGTGAGTGTCGAAGGCGACACCACGCTCGGGCCGGCAGCCGCATGGTCGAGCGGCGACGCCACCATCGTCTCGGTGCACGTGTCATCCGGGGAGGTGACCGCGGTCAGCACCGGTGAGGCGGAGGTGACGGCCACCTACGACTCGTTGACCGCGTCGATCGGTGTCGAGGTGATCCTGCCGGAGAACGACCGCGAGGTCCTGGCGGTCCTCTACGACAGGGCCCGCGGTGACGACTGGACGGACGGAACAGACTGGCTGACGGAGGAACCGCTCTCGGAGTGGGCCGGGGTCGAGACCGACGACAGCGACAGGGTCGTTAGCCTGTCACTGCGCGATAACAACCTGCGGGGGCCGCTCCATGCGTCCATCGGCCAACTGGACCGGCTGACGACCCTGGACCTCGGCCTCAACTGGATCACCGGCCCGATCCCGGCTGAGATGGCCAACCTGACCCTTCTTCGCAAGCTGACCCTCAGCGTCAACGGGCTCGTCGGCGAACTCCCCCCCGGGCTGGGAGCTCTTGACAGTCTGCGGGACTTTCGTGCTACGGCCACGAGTTTGTCGGGCAGGGTCCCGGCGGCGTTCGCGGAACTCGATCTGGAATCCTTTCAGGTCAGTGCGACGGCGCTGTGCGTACCCCCGTCGCTCGCTGCCTGGCTGGACTCCATACCGAGCACCGACAATCCCCCGGTGTGCACCAGCCGCGTCTCGGTCGGCCCCGCGTCGATCAACTTCCGACAAGCCGGTGACACCACCCGCCTGTCGGTCACGGTGACCGGGCCTGAGGGCAACGTCGTGGATTCGCCGGCGGTTATTTGGGCGAGTGCCGACACCGCCGTGGCGACGGTCGATTCGGCGGGTCTGGTGACGGCCGTCGCCACCGGCGCAACGACCGTGGCGGCCACCTACGACTCGGTAAGCACCGGTGCGTCTGACATAACAGTGGTCGGCAGCGACCGGGAGATCCTCGAGATCCTCTTCCATGAGACGAGCGGTGAGCAATGGACCGATACGACCAACTGGATGAGCAACAAGCCGCTTGACGAATGGTACGGTGTTCACACCCGCAACGGACGCGTCACACTACTCACACTGGGCAATAGCAACCTCACAGGTCCGATTCCGGCGGCCATCGCGCTGCTGGACAGTCTCGAGCTTCTCGACCTTCACGCCAACGCTCTCACGGGCCCGATCCCGTCCGCGCTCGAACGGCTGCGCAACCTTGGCGCCCTGTTTCTCGACAACAACACCGGCCTGACCGGCCCGCCACCCCCCGGGATAGGCAAGTTGTCCAGGCTCAGGAACCTGTTTCTGGGCAACACAGGACTAACGGGCCCGATACCCGCGTCCTTCGCCGACCTCAAGCTGGAAAGGTTCTTCACCCAGGGTACCGGTCTGTGCCTGCAGCGGTCTCTGGCCGCGTGGCACGGGACGATCGCAGGGACAAGCGAGGCCCTGCCCTGCATCCCGGACACCGCCGACCGGAAGGTGCTCGTCACGCTCTACAACGGGACCGGCGGAGGGCACTGGACCAGTGAAAGGAATTGGCTGTCGGGCGGCGTCAACGCCTGGGAAGGCATAACCACCGACGAAGACGGGTTCGTCACCGGAATCGCCTTGGTGAACAACAACATGACCGGGTCCATTCCTCCGGAACTCGGCAGGCTCGCGAAGCTGACCACGCTCAACCTCGGGCGGAACAGTCTTTCCGATTCGATTCCTTCAGAACTCGGAGACCTCGCCAGCCTTGCAACACTGTCGCTGGAGGGGAACGCGCTCGCTGGTGAGATTCCCTCGGCACTCAGCCGATTGGCCAACGCCAGCCTCGTCTCGCTGGCCGGCAACCGCCTGGCAGGGCCGATTCCCCCCGAACTCGGCAGCTTGGCAAACCTGACTGGGTTGTGGCTGAACAACAATGAACTCACCGGCACAGTCCCCACCGAGCTCTCCAATCTGGCCAAACTGGAAGTCCTGAACCTGGCCGACAACGAGCTTGACGGAGCCATTCCCACGGAACTCGGGACGCTCGCCGCTCTCCAGGGGCTCGATCTTGCGGGGAACGAATTCACCGGCGCGATACCGACCGCGCTGGGGCAGCTGGCGACGCTCGAGGTCCTGCGCCTGGCCGACAACCGCTTCAGCGGGGGTATCCCCACGGAACTCGGGGCGCTTTCCCGGCTCAGGAGGCTCGATCTCTCGCGGAGCGGCCTCACCGGTGCGATACCGTCCTCACTGGGGCAGTTGGAAACGCTCGTCGAACTGGTCCTGGCCGGCAACAGCCTCAGCGGCAGCATCCCCGCGGAATTCGGGAAGCTCTACCGACTCAGGTGGCTCGATCTCTCGCGGAACAACCTCACCGGTGCGATACCATCCGCACTGGGGAAGCTGAGCGCGCTCGAAGAACTGCGACTCGCGGGCAACCGGCTCAGCATGGAAATCCCGGAACAGCTCGGGACGCTCTACAGACTTCAGCGTCTCGATCTCTCGAGCAACAGCGTGAGCGGAGCGATCCCGCCGGAACTCACCGACCTTTCGTCACTTTCCCACCTGGTCCTTGACCACAACGCGCTTTCCGGATCCGTCCCGTTCGACATCGGTGACCTTTCCCGGCTTCAGGTGCTGCGCCTGGAGGCCAATCCCCAGCTTACGGGACTGCTGCCCCGAAGCCTCATGGATCTCGCCGACCTCGCGGTGTTCCGCGTCGATTCGACAGGCCTGTGCCCGCACCTCGACGCCCGGTTCGAGAACTGGCTGGACGGCTTCGTCGAAGATACGGTTCCCGGAGGAGGCCGGGTCGATCAGGGACTCGATTGCGGCGCAGCCGAGATCGAACGTCTCGCACTCTCCGAATTCTTCGCCCTGACCGGCGGCGATTCGTGGACCAACAGCACCAATTGGGGCAGCGACTCCACGGTGGGGAGCTGGCACGGCGTGACCGTGGGCGACTCGCTGGTGCACCGCCTTGTGCTTGCCGAGAACGCCCTGGCCGGACCGCTGCCCGCGGAGCTCACCAACCTGAGGGAGCTGCGAACCCTGGACCTCGGCGGCAACTCCCTCACCGGGGCGTTTCCCGTGGCGATCACCTCCATGGCTTCGCTCGACACGATCAGCATCCGCGGCAACACCCGGATGGAGGGTCCGCTTCCCGCCGAAATGACCAACCTGACCGACCTGATGTTCCTGCGGTACGACAGCACCGGCCTCTGCGCCCCGCCTTCGACCACCTTCCGGAACTGGCTCAGGGAAGTCGGCGGGGCGGAGGACGATGAACGGGACTACTGTGGCGGTGCCGACTCGGTCCGGGTGTCGCTGCCGGTCGTGTATCTCACCCAGGCCATACAGAGACCGGCGGGCGATGTTCCGCTCGTGGCGGGCCGGCAGGCGCTGCTGCGGGTCTTCCTGACGGCCGACCGGGAGAACGCGTTCTTCGATCCCTACGTCAAGGCGACCTTCACCCGCGGCCGCGAGGTGGTCGACACGGCGGTGTTGACCATCACGGACAACCACCTGCCCACTTCCGTGTACGAGGGCGACCTCTCGAGGTCGTTCCAGGCGGTGATCCCCGGAGACCTCATCGCCGACAGCATCGAGATGGTGGTGGAGGTCGATTCCGCCGGGCTACCGCTTGTCGAAGGCAGCGAGACTCGCTTCCCGGAGGCCGGCCGGTATGCACTCGAGGTGGTCGAGACACCGCCGCTGGAACTGACCGTGGTACCGATTCTGTATGCCGAGGACCCCGACTCGTCGGTCTTGGACTGGACCAGCGGCATCACCGCCGACAGTCCCCAGGTAGCCCTGTTCAGACACTCGTTCCCGGTCTCGGAATTCAGTGCGACGGACCGCGAACCGCACATCACCTCGATCGATCCCGTCGAGGACCAGTGGTCGCTGCTCAGCGAGATCGAGGTGGCGTACAACGCCGAGGAGGCCACGGGCTACTGGTACGCCGTGGCCGACAGTCCGGACGGATACGTCCGCGGTCTGGCGTGGCTCAACGGCTGGGTGAGTCTGGGCAAGCCGTGGGACACCGAACTCGCCCATGAGGTGGGGCACAACCTCGACCTCCTCCATGCACCGTGCGGCGGCGCGCTTGGCACCGACCCCGATTTCCCGCATGAGCTCGGAAGCATCGGCGCGTGGGGGTACGACTTCCGCGACGGATCCGCCCTGCACCCCATCCGCCGCCGGGACATCATGGGGTACTGCTATGACCGGGGTTGGCTGAGCGACTACTACTTCGAGAGGGTTCTCGAGGTGCGCGAGGAGAAGGAGGGGGGCGGGGCGGCGGCGCGACGCTTGGCCGCCGGGGCGAAGGTCGAGACTCTCGTGGTGTCCGGTGGCGTCCGCGACGGCGAACCGAGGATCGAGCCTCTGCACTCGATGTTCATGAGGGCGAAGCTGCCGGACCGTACCGGCCCCTACCGGCTCGAGGGGCTGCGACGGGACGGCGAGATGGAGTTCTCATTGTCCTTCACCCCCGGCGAGGACAAGTACGGCAACAAGTACTTCTTCTTCGCTGTCCCGATCGAGGCCGACTGGGAGGACTTGCTGGAACGGATCACGCTGACGGGGCCGGAGGGTGAGGTGACCGTGGACCAGAATGATCCTCGGTCACTCACGATCGTGACCGATCCCGCGACCGGGCGGATCCGGGCGATTCTGCGGGACTGGAACCAGGCGCTGCCATCCGCGCTGGGGGACACCGCGGGGCTCGAGGTGGTGACGACGCGCGGGATCGTGGAGGCGGTGCGGCTGGTGCGGTAGCCCGTAGAGATCAGTGACTGGGGGCCGATTGTGCGGAATCGGCTCTGCTACTTGGCTTGCAGTCCTGCGGGGTAGCCGTGCGCGCCCCGCGAGATTCGATCGACCGTTGAAGGCGCCGGCAGCCCTGTTGTTTTCGTAGACATCCACGAAGTTGATTGCGCAATCGAGTGTGGGTTACTCTATTGTCCCATTGAGTTTCCACGCAGTTAACTTCACCACACTCTCCTTCGACTATTGGATGCCTTCAGAAACGCGGGCCGGCGAGGCGAATCAATCCCGGCGGGATCTCTGCGAGGACGCGTAGGTCTGACTCCCAGCGCATCTCCGCGCCCGTGGTCGGGCCGATCCGGGGTCAGCTGTGCCTGCCTTGCGTCTGCCCTATTCGCGACACTGCTCCTGAAAGCGTGCGCGGACGACACCCCGACCGCTCCCGCCGACTCCGACCTGCCTCCCGCAGTCGCCATGCGCACGAACCAGGACGGTACGAGGATCGTGATCGAACCGCTTTGGCTGACGCTCGACACGATCGGGGTGACCGGAACGCTGACGGCTACCGTGATCGATGCGGCGGGGGATACGGTGGACGCGGCGCAGGTGACCTGGGCCAGCTCCGATACACCGATCGCGACGGTCGATACGGCTGGCGTGGTCACGTCCGTCGGGTTCGGCAAGACGAAGGTCACGGCAACCCACGATTCCGCGACCGCCCATTCCACGGTGGAGGTGGCGCTGCCGCTCACCGACCGCGAGATCCTGGAGATCTTCTACAGGGCGACGGGTGGGGATGATTGGACGGACAAAACGAACTGGCTGAGTGACGAGGAGCTGTCCGAGTGGCTTGGCGTTAGAACCGATGGGGACGGGCGGGTGATCGACCTGGGACTCCCCCGCAACCAATTGACCGGTGCGATTCCCACCGAGATCGGCGGACTGAGCCGCCTGGCTTCTCTAGACCTGAGCTACAACGAGATTACTGGTCATCTCCCGGCTGAACTGGGCAAGCTGACACGGATTCAGCGACTCGAGGTGAACAACAACGAAATCGGGGGCGCGTTGCCACCGGAGATGGGCGGCATGGAAGCCCTCGACTACCTCGATGTTGCCCTCAACACAGACCTCGGGGGTATGGTCCCGCGCGCGTTCGCGATGCTTGATCTGCAGACATTCTACTCCACCAACACCGGGTTGTGCGTGCCTCCCTCATTGGAGACGTGGTTCGACGGAATCTCAAGTACTGACAATCCAACGGTTTGCACGGGCCGGATCACACTCGACCCTCTCTCTCTGTACTTCGAGGCGATCGGCGACACGGCCACGCTGTCGGCCGCAGCTGTGACAGCCGAGGGCGACACGCTGCACGGCACTGCGGTGACCTGGAGAAGCGCCGACACCCACATCGCCACGGTCGATTCCACGGGGCTGGTGACATCGGTGGACTACGGGACCACCGAGATCACGGCCACCATCGGTACGCTCACAAACAGGGCGGATGTGGAGATCGTCTTCACGCTCAGCGACCGGGAGGTCCTCGAAATCCTCTACACCTCCACCGGAGGCGAGAACTGGACGGACACGACCAACTGGGTGAGCGAGGAAGCGCTCTCCGAATGGTTCGGCGTGGCCACCAACGAAGCGGGCAAGGTCGTGGGCCTGTCGCTGGCGAACAACAACCTTGAGGGATCGATCCCCGGCGAGCTGAGTGAACTGGATGATCTGGCCATCCTCGACCTTGGCCACAACTCGCTGACCGGCCCTCTTTCCGGTCACCTTGGAGCCCTGCAACAACTTCGGGATCTTCTCCTCAACGGCAATGCACTCGAGGGACTCCTGCCCCGCGATCTGGGATCCATGGCCGGGCTCCGGTACCTCCACATCGGCGACAACCAGTTGGGCGGCGTGATCCCGGGATCCTTCGCCAACCTCGAGCTGGACACCCTCTACGCCGCCGGCTCCGGCGTGTGTGTGCCCCCTTCGTTGGGCGAGTGGTTCGACGGGATCGCGCAGACCGACAACGCGGAGCGATGCGTAGCCTCCATCGGCATCGAGGTCGTCGGCCGGCAGGCGCCGACCCTCTACGCCATCGGCGAGTCGGCCACACTGTCCACCAGCTACGTGAGCGCCGAAGGGGACACGCTCTACACTGTGCCGGCGGCATGGTCGAGCGAAGATACCGCCGTGGTCTCGGTGGTCGGCGGGGGGACAGTGACCGCGATCGGTGCCGGCGAGACCAGAGTGACGGCCACCTACGACTCGATCTCCGCCTCGATCGACATGGTGGTGGACCTGCCGGAAGGCGATCGCGATGTGCTGGCGATCCTCTTCGACCGGGCGCGCGGAGACGGCTGGACGGACGCAACCAACTGGCTGAGCGAAGAACCGCTCTCCGAGTGGGCCGGAGTGCAGACCGATGACAGCGGGCGGGTTGTGAGTCTGTCGCTGGCGGGGAACAACCTGAGGGGGCCGATCCACTCCTCCGTCGGCCAGCTGGACCAGCTGGTCACCCTCGACCTGAGCCGGAACTGGATCTCCGGCCCCATTCCAATCCAGTTGGCGGATCTGTCCCTGCTTCGACATCTGGCGCTGAGTGTCAACGGTCTTGTCGGCGACCTCCCCTCCGCGCTCGGCACGCTGGACAGCCTCCGAACGCTCAAGGTGGCGGCCACGAGCTTGTCCGGGCGGGTCCCCACGTCCTACGGCGACCTGGATCTGGACACCCTCCTGACTGACCGCAGTGCGGTTTGCGTGCCCCCTTCGCTCTCCGCTTGGCTGGACTCGATCCCGGAAACCGACAACCCGACCTTGTGTACCGGCCACATCCTCATCGAGCCCGCATCGCTGACCTTTCACGCCGCGGGGGACACGGCCCGGCTCTCGGGCACCGTGATCGATGCCGAGGGGAAAGCCGAGGACGACGCGGCGGTGACCTGGAAGAGCGCGGATTCCACCGTCGCGACGGTCGACACGACCGGGTTGGTGACCGCGCGCACCAGCGGAGTGACAATCGTCACGGCAACATACGATTCGGTGACCGCCGACTCGGTCGACACGGTGGTCAGGCTGCCGGGCAGCGACCGGCTCGCCCTCGAAGCTCTCTACCGCGCTACAGGTGGCGACGAATGGCGGGACCACACCAACTGGATGAGCGACGAGCCGCTCAGCGCATGGAAGGGTGTGAGTACGACCGGCGACGGACGTGTTCGTAAACTGGAACTTCCCGACAACAACCTCGCCGGCCGAATCCCGGCTGCCATCGGGCTGTTGGACAGCCTTGTCTACCTCGACCTCTTCAGCAACGCCCTCACCGGCCCGATCCCAACCGCGATCGGGCGTCTGCACAGGGTGGAGAGCCTCTTCCTGGGTCACAACGACCTGAGTGGCTCGCTGCCCGCCGAAATGGGCAATATGACGGGACTCAGGTACCTGCAAATCAATGACACGCGACTTGAGGGTGAGGTGCCCGAGGCATTTGCCGATCTCAAGCTGAAGCAGTTCTTCGCCGTGGAAACCGAAGTGTGCCTGCCACGCTCCCTGGGTAAGTGGCTGCGCGCGATCGAACAAAGGGACGACGGACTGGGCTCTTGCATCCCCGTCACCGCGGACCGCGAGGTGCTCGTCGAGTTTTACCAATCGACCGGCGGACCGGATTGGGAGAGGAAGGAAAACTGGCTCAGCGACAGGAGTCTGAACAGGTGGCATGGCATCGCCACCGACGACGAGGGCCACGTCACCAGGATCTCTCTCCCGTCGAACGACATGACGGACAGCATTCCGCCCCAGCTGGGGAACCTCGCGCGGCTTGAGGTGCTGCGCCTGTATGGCAATGAGTTGACGGGCCGGATTCCTCCGGAACTCGGCAAGCTGACCATGATCCGCAAGTTGTCGCTGTCCGACAACAACCTCGAAGGGCCGATTCCGTCCGAACTCGGCGGTCTGGTCAACGTGAAGGAGATGTCCTTGTCCCACAACCAGCTAACGGGACCCATCCCCGCCGAGTTCGGCAACCTAGCAGAGCTGGAGGTGCTGTGGCTCTTCAACAACCGGTTGAGCGGACCGATGCCCCCCGAGCTGGGCGCCCTGAGGAAGCTGAACGACTTTACGGCGTCCAACAATCAGCTGACGGGCCCACTTCCGCCGGAAATCGGCGACCTCGAATCCATGCGGTGGTTGAACCTGCACACCAACAAGCTGGAGGGGCCGCTACCGCCGGAACTGGGCAAATTGAGCAAGCTCGAGTGGCTGAGGCTCAGCGTGAATCAGATCACCGGCCCATTGCCTTCGGAACTCGGCAACCTCCAGGCCCTGAAGCGATTCAGCGTATGGGTCAACCAGATGGACGGACCCATACCGCCCGAACTCGGCAACCTGTCTTCCCTTGAAAGGCTGGTCCTGGCCCACAACCGGTTCTCTGGGAGCATCCCGCCGGAACTGGGCAAGCTTTCCAACTTGGAGCACCTTGTGCTCTACGAAAACCAATTGACGGGATCGATCCCCCCGGAACTCGGCAACCTGTCCAGCCTGCTTGACTTCTGGCTCAGTGAGAATCAGCTGACTGGAACCATCCCGAGCGAACTGGGAAAGCTGTCCACCGTCGTGGATTTCGGCGTCCAGGACAACAACTTGAGCGGTCCCATCCCTCCGGAAATCGGCCGGATGTCGTCTCTGGTCCAATTGGCACTCTACGCCAACAACCTGTCCGGGCCGCTTCCCCCCGAGATCGGCAACCTCGCTGAACTGGATGGTCTGCACCTGCAGGACAACCCCGATCTGGAGGGCCTGCTTCCGAGAAGCATGCTGAAGCTCCCCCTCGGCCATTTTGAGATCCAGGACACGAACCTCTGTCCGCAGCTGGACGACGAGTTCCAGGAGTGGCTGGACGGGATCGCCTTCACCAACGGCCTGACATGTCCCACGACCCAGATCGAAGGGTTCGCGCTGGCCGAACTCTACGCCGCGACCGGCGGAGAGTCGTGGACCAACAACAGCGGCTGGGACAGCAATTCCGCGTTGAGCAGCCGGTACGGAATCACCATTGCGGCGGGAGACTCGCTCGTGCGGGAGATCAGGCTCCCCGGCAACGGGCTGCGCGGACCGCTGCCTCCCGAAATCGGCAGCCTGAGGAAGCTGGAAACCCTCGACCTGGCCGATAACGACCTCACGGGGGGGCTTGCCGCGCCGATCACCTCCATCGACGTGCTGGACACCATCAGGGTCAGCGGCAACGCGCGCATGGAAGGCGCACTTCCCTTCGGAATGACGGAAATGACGGGCCTGCTGGCTCTCCAGTACGTGGACACCGACCTCTGTGCGTCTCCGTCGACCACTTTCCAGGCCTGGATCGACGGGCTGGATGTCGCGGATGGGGCGACGTGCGACAACCCGGATGAGGTTGGACTGTCGCTGCCGGTCGTCTACCTCACCCAGGCGATCCAGAGACCGGCCGGCGATGTCCCGATCCTCTCCGGTCGTGAGGCGTTGCTTCGGGTGTTCCTGGTAAGCGACCGGGTGGCCTTCTTCGAGCCCGAGGTCGTCGCGACCTTGACCGGTGGCGGCGAGGACGTACACCGGGTGGTTATGCAGAGCAAGCTGGACAGGCTTGCCACCGCCGTGGACGAGAGCGGATTCCTCACGTCGTACAGTGCGGAGATTCCCGCCGAGCACATCGTGCCGGGCACCGAGCTGGTGGTGCTCGCCGACTCCGCGGAGGCGATCCCGCGCGCAGCGGGCAGCCAGACACGCTTCCCGGAAACCGGCTCCGCGGCGCTCAACGTGATCGAGGTGCCGCCGTTGGAGTTGACCGTGGTACCGGTGCTGAACGCCGAGAATCCCGATTCGTCGATTCTGCCCTGGACCGACAGCATCGGGCACCTGGGGGCGGAGAGCCCGCAGGTGGGCCTCTTCAGGTATTCGTTCCCCTTCAGCGAGTTCAGGGCGACGAGCCGGGAGCCGTACGTCACCTCGCTCGACCTTGCCAACGAGTACAACACCTGGGACCTGATCCTCGAACTGGAGCCGGTGTACCGGGCCGAGAAGGCCACGGGCTACTGGTATACGGTGGCGGACAGCGATGAGGGCTACGTGCGCGGGATCGCGCGGCTGAATGGATTGGTGAGCTTTGGCAAGCCATGGGACACCGAGCTGGCACACGAGGTGGGCCACAACCTCAATCTCAGGCACGCCCCGTGCGGCGGCGCCCTCGGCACGGATTCGGACTTTCCCTATTCGAACGGGAGCATCGGCGTGTGGGGGTACGACTTCCGCGACGGTTCGCTCGTTTCGCCGGAGCGCCGCCGGGACATCATGGGGTACTGCTATGAGAGGGGCTGGCTCAGCGACTACTACTTCGAGAAGGTCATCCGGGTGCGGGCGAACAAGGACGAGACGTGGACGAACGGGGACTTGCCCGGCGCCGGGCCGGAGGGCGAGATGCTGGTGCTGTGGGGCGGGGTGCTGAACGGCGAATTGAAGATCGAGCCGGTGCACTCGATGTTCACTGCTCCGAAGCTTCCCGCGGAAGGGGGCGCGTACCGGATCGAGGGGTTCGGGCGCGGCGGCCAGACCGAGTTCGCCCTCTCCTTCACCCCCGGCGAGGACAAGTACGGCAACAAGTACTTCTTCTTCGCCGTCCCGATCGAGGCCGACTGGGAGGATTCGCTGGAACGCATCACGCTGACGGGGCCCGAGGGAGAGGTGACGGTGGACCAGAATGATCCGCGTTCGCTGACGATCGTTTCGGATCCCGCGACCGGGAGGATCCGGGCGATTCTGCGCGACTGGAATCAGGCGTTGCCGGCGGCGCTGGGCGACACCAGTGGGCTCGAGGTGGTGACCACGAGGGGGATCGTGCAGGCGGTGCGGTTGCGGCGGTAGCGCCGAGGGAAGGCTGTCAGAGCCGGATGAACGTGCCTTTGGCGGCATGCCCGTTTTTTCGAACTTAGTCCACTGGACTTAGTCCGTCCGTAGTCAACAGCGGCGCCAGGTACTCCCCCGTATACGACCCCCCCACCCCCGCCACCTCCTCCGGCGTCCCCGCCACCACCACCCGTCCCCCCCCATCCCCCCCCTCCGGCCCCAGGTCGATCACCCAGTCGGCCGTCTTGACCACGTGCAGGTTGTGTTCGATGACCACCACCGTGTTGCCGCGCTCCACCAGGCTGTGCAGCACACGCAGCAGGATCCGCACGTCCTCGAAGTGCAGTCCGGTCGTGGGCTCGTCAAGGATGTAGAGCGTGCGCCCCGTGGCCATCTTCGACAGCTCGGACGACAGCTTCACCCGCTGCGCCTCGCCACCCGAAAGCGTGGTCGCGCTCTGCCCCAGGTGGATGTAGCCGAGCCCGACATCGTTGAGCGTCTTCAGGCGCCGCTTGATCTGCGGCACCGCGTCGAAGAAGTCGAGCGCGTCGCGCACAGTCATTTCCAGCACGTCCGCGATGTTCTTCCCCTTGTAGTAGATGTCCAGCGTCTCGCGGTTGTAGCGGCGGCCGCGGCACACGTCGCACGAGACGTACACATCGGGCAGAAAGTGCATCTCGATCTTGACCAGCCCGTCGCCCTTGCAGGACTCGCAGCGGCCGCCCTTGACGTTGAAGGAGAAGCGCCCCGCCTGGTAGCCTCGGATCTGCGCCTCGGGGACCCCCGCGAAGAGCTGGCGGATGGGCGTGAACAGGCCGGTGTAGGTGGCTGGATTCGAGCGGGGCGTGCGGCCGATGGGTGACTGGTCCACCTCGATCACCTTGTCCACGCCCGCGAGGCCGTCGATGCGGTCGTGGGCGCCCGCCACCGAGCGGCTTCGGTAGAAGTGACGTGACAGGGCGCGGTAGAGCGTGCCGTTGACGAGCGTCGACTTCCCCGAACCGCTGACCCCGGTCACGGTGATGAACAGGCCGAGCGGGAACGCCACGTCGATGTGCCTGAGATTGTGCTGCGACGCGCCGCGCACCGTCAGCCAGCGCTCCGGATCCGGCCTCCGCCGCCGCTCCGGCACGGCGATCTCCATCTCGCCGCGAAGGTATGCCCCCGTCACCGACTCCCGCTCGGCCATCACGTCCCGCAGTGACCCCGCCGCCACCACCACCCCCCCCGCCCGCCCCGCCCCCGGCCCCAGGTCCACCACGAAGTCCGCCGCCCGGATCGTGTCCTCGTCGTGCTCCACCACCAGCACCGAGTTGCCCAGGTCGCGCAGGTCCTTGAGCGTGCCGAGCAGCCGGTGGTTGTCGCGCTGGTGCAGCCCGATCGACGGCTCGTCGAGGATGTACAGGACCCCCACCAGCCGGCTCCCGATCTGGGTCGCCAGGCGGATGCGCTGCGATTCACCCCCGGAGAGCGTCGCTGCCGAACGGCTCAGCGTGAGGTAGTCGAGACCCACGTTGCGCAGGAAGCCCAGCCGCTCCCGCACCTCGCGCAGGATGGGTCCCGCGACCTCGCCGGGAAGCGGTTCTCCCGGGGCGGCCTCCACCGCGTCGGGAAGCTCCTCACCCGTGACCGGCAGCGACCTCATGAATGCCAGGATCTCGCCGATGGGCCGCTCCACCACGGCGCTGATCGGCTGGCCCCCGATCCGCACCGCCCGCCCGAAGGGCCCGAGCCGCGCCCCCCCGCACTCCGCGCACGGCTGGCTCGACATGTACTGGTCCAGCTGTGAGCGCACATGTTCCGAACTCGTCTCCCGGTAGCGGCGCTCGATGTTGGCCACCACCCCTTCCCAGTAGTCCTCGTAGTGTCCCCTCATCTTCCCGGCGTTGTACGGGAAACGGATCTTCATGGTGCCGGAACCGTGCAGCAGCGCGTCCCGGGCGTCGGCGGACAGATCCTGCCACGGCTCGCGCGGATCGAACTCGTACGCCTTCGCCAGCCCCGGAATGACCGAACCGCGCAGGTGGCCGCCCGGTTCGCCCCAGGGCAGGATCGCCCCTTCAAGGATCGACAGCGACGGCCCGCCCACCAGCAGCGCCCCAACCACCTCCTTGGTCGTACCCAGGCCGCCGCACTCCTGGCATGCTCCATGGGGCGAGTTGAAGGAGAAGACGCGCGGCTCCAGTTCGGGGAAGCTGGTGCCGCAGTCGGCGCAGGCGTAGTGCTCGCTGAAGAGGTGGGAGATGTCGCGCTTGCCGCTGCGCTCAAGGACCTGCACCACCCCGTCGGCGACGCGCAGCGCGGTCTCCACCGAGTCCGAAAGCCGCACCCGGTCCTCCTCGCGGATCACCAGCCGGTCCACGATGATCCCGATGTCGTGGTTCTCGTACCGGCTGAGGCGGGGAATCTCGCGCAGGTCGTAGACCCTGCCGTCGACCAGCGCGCGCACGAATCCCTCCCGGCGGGCCCGGTCGAAGACGTCCCGGAACTCGCCCTTGCGGCCGCGCACCAGCGGGGCCAGCACCTGGATGCGGGTGCCCTCCTCCATCTTCAGCAGCTGCTTCACGATCTGGGTGGCGGGCTGGCGCTGGATGGGGAGGTCGCAGCGGGGGCAGTACGGGGTGCCCACGCGCGCGTACAGCAGGCGCAGATAGTCGTAGATCTCGGTCACGGTGCCCACGGTCGATCGCGGGTTGCGCGACACGGTCTTCTGCTCGATCGAGATGGCCGGCGACAGTCCCTCGATGGAGTCGACGTCGGGCTTCTCCATGAGCCCGAGGAACTGGCGCGCATACGCGGAGAGCGACTCGATGTAGCGGCGCTGGCCCTCTGCGTAGATCGTGTCGAAGGCCAGCGACGACTTTCCGGAACCCGACAGCCCCGTCACCACCACCAGGCGCTCCCGGGGAATCTCCAGGGAGATGTCGCGCAGGTTGTGCTCGCGCGCGCCCCGGATGACGAGTGCGTTGGGGCTCAAGGTCAGGCGGCGGGGGAGCGCGGAAGATCGTCCTTCACGATCAATACCCCCACTCGCGGAAAAGCGAGAATCCCCATATGCGCGCCAGCTTGAGGGACAGGTCGCCCAGCCCGCGGTAGCGCTCGCGCGTGCACCGTCCCTCCACGAACCCCTCCAGCTTCATGTCCCGCGGCATCCCCACCTCGACCCGCACCCCGCCGCTCCCCACCGGAACGGCCGGGTCGGTGCAGAAGCCCCGCTGGTAGACCCCGGTCAGGAAGACGTCCTCGCCGACGTACCATCCCACCTCCACCTGCAGCGACGACGCCCCGAAGGCCGCGTTGGCCTGACTCTGCTCCGCCTGCGACACCGACAGGTGGTCGACGTCCAGCTCGAGCGCGAGCAGGTAGCCGAACTGGTTGATCACCTGCCCCAGAAGCAAGTCCCTGCCCGCTCCCACCGAGGCCGCCCCTCCCTCCCCGATCAGCGCCGACGCGGGACGGCCGAAGACCACGTAGGCGGGCAGGTCCGCGTCCGAGATCGCCTCCGCATCGCTCGAAAGCGACAGGCGGGGAGAAAGAAGGGTCCCCGAGAGGTCGGCCGTGATCACCAGCGGCTCCCCTTCGCGCGTATGCATGCGGCTCTCCGCCGTGACCGCGATGCCGGGGTTGAACCCCGGCGTGCCCACGAACTGGAAGGATCCCTCGGTCATTCGCAGGGTCCGCGGACCCAGGCTGTAGGTGCCGCGAACGACACCGATGTCCCCGTGCAGCACCAGCTGGTTTCCCTGGCGGTCGAAGGTGGCCGACAGATCTCCGGAGGTCTCGACGTTCATTTCACGTGATCTGAGCCAGTTGCCCGGTCCAACGTGCAGGTCGACGAGGACGCGCAGGTTCTGCAGGAACGGGTTCCGTGGTGGCACCGTGCCGCCGTCCCCTTCGCCTTCCCCCGTCCCTATCCGTTCCGTGGCCGCCCTGTACAGCACCGGGTCGTAGAAGTCGATCGTCTGCGCCGCCCGCTGGAACTCCTCGAGGAAGACCGTTCCTTCGTTGACCTCCAGTCTGCCCTGAACGAGGGGGTAGTTGAATGACTCGCTCAGCGTGATAGAGTCACCGGAGACGGCGATCTCCATGTCGCGGCGGTCGACGATCTTGAATTCCGTGGGCCAGAAGGCCAGATCCAGCGGGAAGTCGTCGGGTTGGCCGGCATCGACGGTTCCGCTCACCCGCATCGTCCCGTCTCCCGACATCCCCGTCCCCTCCACGGCGACGGTGCCGTCGGGACTCAACCGGGCGTCGACATTCACCGAAGCGAGCCGGATCCCCAGCTCTTCGATGAAACCGGTGGCATCTTCCAGGCGCAGGTTGCCGTCGGGCTCCGGACTGGTGCGGGTTCCATCGATCGTTACCACACCGGAGATGGTGCCGTCCACCTGCTCGAGACCGGTCAGCGCGGGCAGGACCATGGCGGCTGGAAAGGCATCCGCCATGAGTTCGATGTGCCGGGGTTCGTCGGGCATCCGATCCTCCACCGCCGCGAGGCGGAGATCCATGGGCACCCTGCCATCGATGCGAAGCGAACGGCGGCCGGCGGACCAGGACTCGATCAGGCTGGCCAGAGTGCCATCGGCGTAGTCGCCCGAAGCTGCCACGCTGTCGAAGCTGAGGGATTCGAATTCCGCCCCGTCCACCCGCAACGACCCGTGCCAGGCAGGATCCGCGGACGTCCCCGACGCCGACAGGTCGGCCGACGCGATCCCGGCCAGTTCAGCCTCGAGTTGAAGCACCCTCGCTGCCACGCCGAGGTCGAGGTCGGTGGCCCGAAGCTCGAAGTCGGACACGCCTTCGCGGAGCACCAGACGCCCGTCGGCGAAGAGCCGGAGCCCTGCGGTTCCAGGCCGGATGAGGCCGAAGTCGTTCACGACGAGCGAATCCGGGTTCCACTCGAAACTGGTGGGGCCCTGGAGACCCCAACGCCGATCGGGGAAGACCAGCGTGAGCCGGTCCAGATCCACGCGTCCCCCGCCATCGTCCAGACGCACCACCGCCTGCGCCTCGTAGAACTCGCTCCCGGAACGCCTTATGACCGAGTGGAGCCGACCCCCCCCACCCAGCCCGAATCGGCCATCGAGCTGTGCGGAACGGAACTCGCGGCCCGCGAGGACGACCGAGGCGGCGGCGATCTCGCCTTCGAGCGTGATCGGCGTCGCAGTGGTGGAGGCGGTGTCGGGGCCGAGAGGCCCCAGGCCGGTCACGGTGAGGTCGACGTCCACCGAGTCGGCCGAGTTGTTGCCGTACTCGAAGCCGGCGAAGGCGACAGCCACCTCCGCCCACAGGTCGTCGAGCCCGCCCCGAAACCGGACCTCGCCGTCGACCGAGCCGTCGAAGCGGATCTCGCGCGCCATGGGGAAGGTGTCGGGATCCACACCGTCGAAGTCGATCATCACCCCCTGCTCGATCTGCGACAGCTCATCCCAGGCGACCAGGTTCCCGCTCATGAAGACGGGGCGCAGCGGCAGGATCGATGGAGAGGACACGGAAAGCGTCACACCCTCACCGGCGACCCCGGACGCGACCCCGATCGTCCCGCGCCGCCCGCGCACCAGCGCGCCATCCGCCTCCGTATACAGCGTCTCCACGTGCATGAGGCCCGCGTCGTCCACCCACGCGTTGACCGCCACCGTGTCGAGGCGCAGGCTGCCGACGTTCGACGCGCCGGCGTTCACCACCAGGGATCCGCGCAGGGAGTCGAGATCGAGCCCCTGCCCGCTCAGCCTCGCCGTAGCCGTAACGACGGTCGAATCGGGCAGTTCTTCGAACCACTCGGAGAGCCGGAAATCCTCGGCCGCCACCGTAACCTGATACCCGGCCGCCAGGTCACGCGCATTGAAGTGCCCTTCCGCCGACAGCGTACCCGCGGCGGTTGCCAGTTCGGCGACGACACCGAGCCGCTCGAGGGCACCGGTCAGCGAAACCGACCCGACGACCGGACCCGTCAGCGGGAAGTCGGGCCGGAGTTCGCGAATGACGGCGAGATCGAGCGGGCTCATCGTGGCATTCACGTCGACCACCGAGATCGTCGTATCCCCGTACAGGGTACCGTCGAGCACGATCGAGCTCTCCGGTTCGCCGTCCAGCAACCGGGTCGCCGCAATTCGCAACTCCATCCCGGTCGCCAGCCTCCCATCCACCGCCAGATCGAGTTCCCCCCGCCCCTCCCACCAGACCCAGGGGAAGATGTCGGCCAGCAGCTCGTATTCCAGCGTCGTGAACGCGACCGCGGTTTCCTCGAAGGAACCTGCGTCCAGCACCGTTCCACCCCCGGTGGCGCCGGCCAGCGTCCGCCCGGTGACCGCATCGAGCAGGACCATGCTGCCCGTCACCCCCAGACGCCCCGGCACTCCATCGAAGACCACATCGCCGGACAGGAGTCCCGTCACGGGAAGCGCGTCGGGCAGCCAGCGCTCCAGCTCCGCGGTGGCCAGCATGTCCGGCGCGACGCGGAGGGAGCGGAAACGGGTCGTCCCGGTTACGGACAGGCCGCCCGAGAAGGCGAAGGCGCCGCTCTCCAGCCCGGCTTCCCCATCGGCCACGTCGACGTGTACGTCGTCGCCATCGACAAGGATGCGCACGACCCCGCGGGCCGTTCCGTGGTCGAGCCGCTCGTCCAGCCAGCTCAGGTCCTCCAGCGCGGCCCGGGAGACGTCCAGATCGAAGACCGTCGGCCAGGCATCGTCCCGAATGTCGACACGCATGCTGCCGCTGGCCTCCGACGCGGGCAGCCGGAATCGTTCCGCCCGGACCACGATGTCCTCCGGGCCCACCTCCAGGTCGCCACGGAGGCCGGACAGTTCCAGGCGGCCGTACCCGAGCGGAAACGACAGCGCGACCTCATCGATGTCGGCCGCCAGATCCACATCCTCGCTCGGCGCGATGTCGACCCGCGCAAAGTCGGCTTCGATCCCGTGCACCCGTTCCTCGGCTCCGGTCGCGTCGCGCATGACCACGACGCCGCCATGGATTCTCGCTCCCCGAATGCGGAAGAGCGGCGACTCGCTCCCGTCGGCCGAAGTGATCGCCGTATCCCCCTCGATCCCGGTTTCTGCCAGGAGTCCGGCGATACTGACGGACTCGCCCGGCTCGGGTTCGAGGTGCACCACGGGTGACCAGATGTGCAGATCGGCGATCGCGGGCGGTCCCCCGAAGAGTTCCGCGAGCGAGTACCGCGCCCGGACCGAATCGGCGACCAGGATGCGGCGGCCCACGCTGTCGCGGAGTTCGATCTCGTACAGGGTGGCCCCGGCCAGGAGACCACCTGGACCCACGCCGCCGATGGAGAGCGTGCCGTTGAGCGCCGGGCGCACCCGCTCGATCGCCCACTCCAGAGCGAAATCACGACCCGCCGCGGTGTGGTTGATGACCATGGCGGCGGCAACGCCCAGCGAAACGAATACGCTGGCTGCGATGATGACGACCCGCAACAGGATCAGTCCCCACGGGCGGCGTTTCCGTGACTCCGCCAGGGTCCGGAGGTGTGTTTCGGGGCTGCTCATCATTCAGAACGCCTGGCCGATGGAGAAGTGAAGCTGGAAGCGCCGCAGGGAGAAACCCGGCTCGTCGCCGAAAAGGACCCGGGGGCCCAGGAGGGCGAGGTCTTCAGATACGACCCAGTCAATATACTCGGCCGACTCGCCGGTGGACGCGATGTTGATTCTGTCAGAATCGGCGTCCCGCGCGGGGTCGAAGGGGCGGATCTGGGAGGTCACGACCTGAAGCGCTTCCCGGTCTCGGAAGGAGTACGCGACATCGAGGCGGATGGGCCCGAAGGGAGTATTGTAGCGAACACCCAGGCCGGGGCTGAACTCCAGGTCGCCGAACTCCACCGATCGCCGCCATACCTGGCCCACATCGACGAAGGCCACACCGCCCAGCAGGCCGTCGGTGAGCCGGAAGCGGAGTTCGGCGCTCGCTTCGAAGGTCGCCAGACCGCCGATCGGCCGCAGCTGGTAGTGATCGGAGCCGGCCAGAGGCATGCCGTCGCAGGTGAGGTCGCGGACCGCCGCTGGACTGCAGGCGGGTTCGTCCGACGGACTCTGGTGGCGCAGGAGTTCCTCCACCGGAATCGAGAGGCTGCGCGGACCCAGGGAGCTCTGCGCGAAGCCGCGAAGACTGTTCGCCCCACCACCGTAGAAGCGTTTCTCCGAGGGCACGATCTCGGGGAGCGCCCCCTCCATGTCGGAGAGCTGTCCCACAAAGCCGCCGGGACTGATGTTGCCCGCCCGGACGCGCATCGCGAGCACTGTACGAGGATCGATCTCGCGGTACAGGCTGCCGTCCGCGAAGGCCCGGAGGTACGAGTAGTCGGAGCCCGTGATCGCGTCCGCCCATTCCAGGTCGACCAGGGCTCTGAACCCGCTGGCCGGATTGAAGATATCGTCGGTCGCGTCCCGGTTCAGGGAAAGGGCCATGGGAGACAGCCACCTGGTGCCGGAGAGCACCTCGATGTCTTCGGGAGAGCACGCCAGGAAGGTTGCGCAGAGGGTGACCTCGGCGGCGTCGAGCTGGTTCAGCTGGGGCCGGTACCGAACGTTCATGAACGAATTGGTGCCCAGACTTCGGCTCAGACCCACATCCACGCCGAACCCGCGGCGCACGAAGATGTTCTTGAGCGACTGGCGCTCCGCGAAGATGCCGACCAGCAGGTTGATCCGGGGCGACAGAAGCGAGGGCTGGTTGAAGTCGATCCCGGCCAGCCAGTTGACGCGCCCGTAGTCGCCCTCCCCCGCCTGGGCGCAGAGGACGGTGGCCTGCAGGGTCGACGCCAGCAGGTTGGACACCCTGGCCCGAGCCTGGAGGGTGCGGCCGCCGCCGAAGAAATTCCGGCTCGTCCACCGCCCTTCGAAGTTGAAGCATTCGGCGCTGTTGCCACCCCCCTCCATGCGCACCCGGTGCGCATCCCCTTCCACCACCTCCACGATGATCGGCATCACCGAGTCCGATTCGATTCGGGCGGTGTCCCGCCGCACCACGGCGCGCGCCACGATGTCCAGCTCGTGCAGGTTGCGCTGTGCCTCCCGGATTCCGCTCTCGCGAAACCGTTCCCCCTCGCGGAACGGCAGCCGGTCGAGGATCAGGCTGCTGCCGAGCAGTTCGTTGCCCGTCACCCGGACGGGTCCGAAGGTGGTGAGGGGACCGAGTACCACCCTGTAGGTGACCTGGGCGCTGTCGTTCCCCGCGGCCCGGAAGAACCTGTTGAAGACCTCGGCGGACGCGTATCCCTGGTCCCTCAGCCGCCTTGTGAGGCTGTCGGTGGTCTCCTGCAGAAGCAGGAAGCTCAGCGGGTCGCCGACGTCGACCTGGAACGCTCCATCCAGGTCCAGCGCCGCGGGCAGCGAGTCACCGGCGAGTTCGATCGAACCCACCCGGAACGGGATGCCTTCGTCGATCCTGAAGGTGATGTCCACGCTGCTGTCGCCCCGCTGCTCCAACTCCGGCTGGATGGCGACGCCGCGAAAGCCGTGCGCGCGATACAGAGTGGTCAGGTTTTCCACGTCGTATCCGACGGTCTGCGGGCTGTAGTACGCGCGGTCGCGTCCCCAGTCCATTCCCAGCGCACATGTGGTTACGCTCAGAATGAACGGGCAACTCGAGGCTCTTGTGCGGACCGCGCGCCGGAGTTCCGCATCGGAGAAGGCTTCGTTGCCCACGAAGTCGACCGAGGCGATCTCTTCGCGGGCGGATTGGGCGGCCAGCGGCCGGGGGACGAAGGCGGCGCAGGCGGCCATCGTGAGAGCGACGGCCAGGACCACCGCCGTTGCGTTTGTGTCACCGGGTTGGACCGCATTCACCACCTGGAATCCCCCTGTTCCCCGATCCATGCGGGGAACGGCTCGGCAGCCCATGGGACCAATCCACCCCGGCCTTTCCAAGGGCCGCTACCGGAACGGGCCGGAGTATCGGCGATTCTCCGCCGGCTCAAAGCGCCCGGCGTCCCGGGAATAAAGATACACCGTGGCTTCGATCCCGGATTCTTCAACCCGTATCACGTTGAAGGAGTTCCGCCCGCGCTCCCTTCCCCGGCCCCGGTTCGACGAAGCGGTTCCCGCCAGAATCACCGGCGCGCCCCCGCGGCCACCACCGAGGTACGCCCGGTGAACATGCCCCGACAGAACCAGGTCGACGCCCCACCGCGGCAACCGGTCCAGGATGCGGCCCGCACCCCTCAGCGGCGGCGCTCCGGGCCCGTCACCCGGATCCACCAGGTTGTGATGCACGACCAGGACACGGAGCGCCCCTTCCGGGGCCGTCGTGAAGGCCTCGTCCGCGAACCGGAACTGCCGCGCGGTGACGCGTCCGTTCACGATGGCCCGCAGCGGCGAGGACGAATCGAGGGCCACGATGCGGGCGCCGCCGGTGGCGGGCGGAGCCGCGTCCACATCGAGAACCGCGTCCAGGTCGGGACCGATGATGGACCGGTAGTTCCGGTAGGGCGCGAACACCCTCTCCCAGATCCGGTAGAGGGGGACATCGTGGTTCCCCGCGGTGGCGATCACCGGGTACGGCGCGAGTGCGTCCAGAAAGACGCGCGCGGCCCGGTACTCCGATGCCTTGGCCCGCTGGGTCAGGTCTCCCGAGATCACGGCCGCGTCGGGCCCCAGGTCGTGCACGAAGCTCACCAGCGCCTCCGAGAGCTCCGGCAGGTGCGGCCTGCCGAAGTGGACGTCCGACGCGTGGAAGATGATCACGCATTCGCCCTGCGGAGTTTCCTCATCCACACCACGCCGACGGCGGCCAGGATGATCGAAAGCACCTGAGCCAGGGTGAACACGCCGAAGAAGCGGTCGTCCTTCGCCCTGAAGATCTCCACCAGGAAACGTTCCGCGCTGGCCAGCGCGAGCCACAGCGCGAGCAGCCACCCGGGACGATGGCCGTGGTCACGCAACGACCACAGGACCACGAAGATGAGGGTGGATATCCCGACCTCGTACAGCTGCGTCGGATGCACGGGGAGGACTTCGCCGTACTTCTCGATCATCGCCGGGTCGATCTCGACGCCGAACTGCGTGCTCAGGTTGGTCGCGGTGCTGGCGGGCTTCCCGTTCGGGAATGCGATTCCCACCCACGCGTCGGTGGGGCGGCCGTAGTCGTCGCCCACCAGGAAGCAGCCGATGCGTCCCACCGCATAGGCGATCGCCAGTCCCGGTGCGGCGGCGTCGACCGTCTTCCCAATCGGGAGGCCGACCCTGTGGATCCGCCGGAAGACCAGGGCCGCGGCGAGGAGGAATCCCCCGTACCACACCATCCCACCCCTGGAGAAGATCATTCCCATGGGATCGGCGGCCAGCCGGTCGTAGTTGAGGAGCACGTAGTAGAGCCGGGCCCCGACGATGCCGCCGATCACGGCCCAGAAGAGAAGGTCCCACGCCTGGTCGGCGGATTGGCCCTGGCGCACCATCCCCGACTTGAGGACGTAGCCTCCAACCACGAACGCCGCCAGCATCATGACCCCGAAGGAGGTGATGGGCGCGCCCCCCAGGATCGGGAACCACTCGGGAAGGTGAAAGAGATTCGGATACACGGCGATCTGGCCTTTTCAGCTGGATGTTGTGTCGAGGGGAAACGGCCTCGCGGATTGCTCTACCCCTGAGGTTCCACGGCGACCAGCCTGACCACGCGCACGGTCGGCACGTCCATCTCGTCGAACTCGATGTAGGCCGGAAGCCCGCCGGGGCCGAAGGCGTCCGGCGTCCCAAGCCCCTGCGGCGGCAGGGTTCCGACGTAGGTCCCGTCCCATTCAATGTATGCCAGAAGCTCCTCACGCACGAAGGCTTACGGATTCGGATCGACGATTTCACACGGCCCGGGATCCCCGGAGCCGCAGGCTGCCTCACGCCTCTTGCGGGGCGTAGGCAAGCACCCCCGGGATCGGCGCCCCCGCGACTGCCCCGGTGAGCCCCCCGAAATCGCCGAGGCGCAGTCGAAACAGGCCCGCGCGGGCGATCATGGCGCCGTTGTCCATCGACAGCCTGGGCGACGCCGCGAAGAGCCGCCCACCCGGCCCGATCCCCTCCCGGATGCGCTCCTTCAGCGCGCGATTTGCGGCCACCCCGCCACCCACCAGCACTCGGCGGCAACCGACGGCCTCCGCTGCCGACAGGGTCTTGCCCGCCAGCACATCGACGACGGCCTCCTGGAACGAGGCCGCGAGGTGGGAACGCTCCGCTTCGAGCGGGGTGCCTTCAACCGTCCCGCCGCCAGGCTGCTTCCCGCGTCCCCCGCCACCCCCCTCCACCTCCGCCACCGTGCGCGCCACGGCGGTCTTCAGCCCGGAGAACGAAAAGTCGAAGTCGCCCGCGCGCCCACCGCCACCCGTCCGCGCGCCGCCCTTCCTCTTCAACAGCGGCCGCGGAAAGGGATACCGCCCCGGATCCCCCCCGGCCGCCGCCTTCTCGATGGCCGGCCCGCCGGGATAGGAAAGTCCCACGATCCTGGCCGCCTTGTCGAACGCCTCGCCCGCGGCGTCGTCCCGCGTTTCACCCAGGAGGTGATAACGGCCCCACTCGGGAACCCACAGCAACAGCGTGTGCCCCCCTGAGACGAGAAGCGCCACGAAGGGCGGGACCGCATCGGGGTCCTCGAGCACGGGACCGAAGAGGTGGCCCTCCATGTGGTGGACCGGGACCACGGGGATGCCGAGGGCGTAAGCGGCCGCCCGTGACCAGGTCACGCCCACGAGCAGTGCTCCGATCAGCCCGGGGGCCGCCGCCACCGCGATGGCGCCCAGATCCTTCCGTGCCACCCCGGCCTCCCCAAGCGTGGCGGCGACCACGGGTTCGATCCGCCTGACGTGGTCGCGGGCGGCCAGTTCGGGGACCACGCCCCCGTAGACCCGGTGCACGTCCTGGGAATGGATGACCAGCCCGAGGATCTCACCGCGCTCGTCGAGGACCGCCGCCGAGGTCTCGTCGCAGGTGGTCTCGATCCCCAGGATCGGGCGCGTCACGGCCCCCCGGACCCCCGCACGGTAACCGAGTCCACCTCCAGCACCCCCCGCACCCACGCGGGAACACCGATCAGCGAAAGCGGAATCCGAGCCTCGCCATCCTCTTCCACCGCCCCCCGCACGGTGGCCGCATCGGCGTCGACGAGCACACGCAGAGTGGCCGTGTCCGCCTCCGCCAACAGTTCTTCCGCCCCGTACAGGGTGACGTTCACCACGCTGGACTCCAGCACCAGGTCCGGGTCCGCGCCCAGCCACTCCACGGGAAGCGCCAGGACCCGCGCCCGCTTGGGGCCCACCTCCACGGTGAGGGTCGCACTCGTCGGGTTGACGACCAGTCCCCCGAGCCCCGCCGTATCCAGCGCGACCTCGAAGCGGCCCGGGCCCGCGACCCCGCCCAGGTCGAAGGGTTCCAGGAAGACGGTCTCCAGCGCGTCCACCACCGAAGCCGCTCCCCGGACGCTGGTGAAGAGCAGATTGGCGCGCGGCTCCGCCACCAGGGCCAGCGAGTCGGGCAGTTCACCCGTCAGGCGCACGGTCACCGGGATCTCCTCCTCCTTGTTGCGCTCGAAGAGGAGTCGCACCGAACTGGGCCGGATATTCTCGATCGACACGCTGCTCCGGTCCACGTCGGTCACCCAGTCCGGGTTCAGCGTCAGCACCGAGTCCTCCCTGAACACGGAGTCCACCCGGATCGCGATCGTCGGGCGGGACATCGCCACCCTCAGGATGTCCCCCACGGGACCGGTCACGCTCATTTCCACGGCGGGCGGGGACGGCGGCTGCCGCAGGAACCAGTCCCGGTGCACATGCTCGACGCGGACCTCCACGCTGGAGAGATCCACGCGGCCGATCCGGTCGTCGGTGAGCCTCATGGTGACCCACAGGACCACCGCCAGCGTCAGTGCCGTGATCTTGAGGCGCCAGTTGCGCAGGAGGATTCCGGGAAACGAGGACATGTCAGCCGCCCTCCACCAGCCGCCGCACCAGTTCGACGTTGGTCGGCGAGTCCCAATCCGTCGCACCCGCGTATTTCTTGTAGATGACGCCGTCCCGCCCGATCAGAAAGGACTCGGGTACCGCGGAGGCCCGGTATGTCCGCTGGATTCCTCCGGCCGGGTCCAGAAGGATGGGGAAGGTGAGGCCCAGTTCACGGGCGAAGGCGAGAGGATCTCCGCCCGGGTTGCCCTGGTCGTCGGTCCGGTCGGGGAGCGCGTCGATGCTGATCGCCGCGATCTCGAAGTCCTCGCGGGAGAACCGGTCGTACAGGCGCTGCATCGAGGGCATCTCTTCGCGGCAGGGACCGCACCACGTGGCCCACACGTTCAGCAGGACGACCTTACCCGCGTATGTGGCCAGCGTGACCGTCTCGCCCTGTTCATCGGAGACGGCGAAGTCCGGTGCGCGGAATCCGGCGACCACGGGCTGGGCGCGGTGCCGGACCATCCAGACCGCAACCAGGATGACGGCCGCGACCAGTACAGCCAGCGTTCGAACCCTGGTGTTTCCGGGCGACGTGGAGCTCCGTTGCCGGCCCAAGGGTCAGCTCCCCTCCGGTTGCGTGCCGGGGACCGCCGGCCTGCGTGCCGGACCCCCGAAAAAGGCACCACTCAGGGACTCGTACAGCGTCCAGCCCATCGACTGGCCGACGATCAGGCGCACGCGCGTTCCGACGCCGACATTGGCATTGGGTTCAGGATTTTGGCCGAAAACACGGTTTACGTTCAAAATGCTGTACCTTCTATCCACATCCGAAATGGTCAGGCCGAGCGCGTACAGGAACGACCGTGCCTCGCTCTCGCCGTATCCGAGCAGATTGGGCATGGGGAAGGTGGGCGGACCCTGGCTGACCTCCAGCCGCACCGATCCCGGCATGGTCGTCTCCGTTCCCGGTGGTGGGTCGATTCCTACGATCTGTCCCGCGGGGTGGTCGGACTTCACCGTATCCACCTGCACGACGAACCCTCCGGCCTCCAGAGTTGCAACGGCGCGCCCTCCGCGCAGCCGTGTCACATCGGGGATCGACCTGATTTCCGGCCCGATCGACATCGTGATCCTCACCTCCGCGCCCGGGAGCGCGGTTCGCCCGGGCAACGGGTCCTGCCCAAGGACGAACCCGGCGGGTGCAACCGGATGTCGTATCGAATCCACCCGTCCCGCGGTCAGGCCGGAATCGGCCAGCAGTGCAATAGCCTCCCCGACCTGGCGGCTCCGCAACTCCGGCACTCCCTGCAGCGCTGGCGGCGGCTCAGGGGAGGGAAAGAGCCAGGTCGTGGAAACGGCGTACCCGGTGCCCAGCCCGGTTCCGGCCACGATCAGCACCATGACGGGAGTCCCCGGGCGGCGCCCGAGCCCGCCCAACCGCGGCTTCCACTTCCACTCCCGATCCGGCCTCCATCTCCAATCCGGCTTCAGCCGCCAATCCGGCTTCAGTCGCCAATCCGGCTTCAGTCGCCGGTTCGGCGTCCTCCGTCCCCCACCGGGCCTCCATTTCCAGCTCGGCCTCCGTCCCCGGTTCGGCTTCCAGCTCCGCCACTTCGACGTCTTGCGGTGGCGTGCACCCAGCTTCCACGCAGGCAGCTCGATCTCACGAGGCGACTTCGCCTTGTCCTTCGACGACCTTCTGCGGCGGATCGACCCACCCAGATCCATTCAATCCATCCTTCTCAGCCTGGCGGCGAAGGCACCGTCGAATCCGCCCTCATGGGGCAGCACGAGAAGGCACCCCCTCCTGTCCAGAAACGTGGTCGCGCCGGACCCCGGGTCGATACGAAAACCCGGATGCCGCGCCAGGAAGCTCTCCACCTGGCACCAGTTCTCCTCCGGCTCGAGGGTACATGTAGCGTATACAAGGAGCCCCGTGCGCGGAACCATGGACGCGGCACCGTCCAGGATCCGGCGTTGCACCGCTACCAGCTCGCCGATGTCGGCGGCGATCACGCGCCAACGGCCGTCCGGGTGCCGCCGGAACGTTCCCGTCCCGCTGCACGGCGCGTCGACGAGCACCGTCCCGGCTTGGCGAATCGGTGGAAAGCACGCGTCGGCGGCTACGGCCCACACCCGCGCACCCAGCCGGGCCGAACCTTCCGCGACCCTGCGAAGCCGCCCCGGCGAGAGATCGGCGGCCACTACGCTCGCCGCGGTATCACTCATGGCCAGCGCCTTGCCGCCCGGCGCGGCGCACAGGTCGGCCACGATCGACCCGGCATCCGGAGCCGCGTAGTCCACCACCAGCGAAGCGGCGGGGTCCTGGATCACGCCGGGCACAAGTCGGAGAGCCTCGGCGGGGTCGGTGCGGGGTTGCAGCCGGATGCTGCGGCCGGGAACATCGCCGGCCACCGAATCAGGCCCGCATAACCCTGAGGCGGCGAGCACCCGAACCGCCTCGCGCCGCGTCATCCCGACCGGCCGGATGCAGATGTCCGGCTCCCGGTTGTTGGCCTCGACAAGCGCCTTGGCGGCCTCGCGCCCGAGCGTGCGGATCCACCGCCGCACCAGCCACGCCGGGTGCGATCCCCACGTGGTCAGGTGTCCCTCCAGGTCGGAGTCCGGCGCGGGGAAGAGAGCCCCGTACCGGGGGCTTGCGGCCACCTTTCGGAGAACCGCGTTGACCAGCCCCGCGGCCGCGCGGCTCCGCGTCCCCTTGACCTGCTCGACGGACTGCGAAACAGCCGCGTAGTCGGGCACCCCACCCATCTCCAGGATCTGGAAGGCCCCCGTCCGCAGCGCGACGCGCACCGGCGGGTCGAGTTCCGCCGCCGGCCGTCCCGCAAACCGCGACAGCAGATGATCGATCCTGCCCCGCAGCCGCACGGTTCCGTACACGAGTGCGCGGATCCATGCCCGCTCCGGGGACCCGGAGGCTCCCGACGCCTCCCAGGCCACGTCGAGACGCCGGCCCGATTCCACTTCTTTCAGGATGGAAGCGGCGAGGGCGCGGCCCGGGGTCACGGGCTTCTAGTCCAGCATCCCGCCCAGGGGCGACGATGGCACCGCGATCTCCCGGGCCTCCATCCGTCCGGCCAGGTACGCGTCCCGGCCCGCCACCACGGCCAGCTTCATGGCGCGAGCCATCCCGACCGGGTCCTCGGCAGCCGCGATCGCCGTGTTCATGAGGACGCCGTCCACGCCCTGCTCCATCGTGACACAGGCGTCCGAGGCCGTGCCGACTCCGGCGTCCACGATGATCGGGACCGACAGGCGCCGCTTGATCTCGCGGATGTAGTAGGGATTGACCACACCCAGACCGCTTCCGATCGGACTGGCCAGCGGCATCACCGCGACGCACCCCGCGTCCTCCAGGCGGAGCGCCGTGATGAGGTCGTCGTTGGTGTAGGCCATGACCCTGAAGCCGTCCGCGACGAGTTCGCGGGCGGCTTCCAGCGTGGCGGAGGTGTCGGGGAGCAGGGTCCGTTCGTCGCCGATCACCTCCAGCTTGACCCAGTCGTTGAGTCCGGCCGCACGGCCCAGGCGGGCGTAGCGGATCGCATCGGTGGCCGTGTAGCAGCCGGCCGTGTTGGCCAGCAGGAAGAACTCCGCCGGATCGAGGTGGTGCAGGATGCCCTCTTCCACGCTCCGGTCGAGATCGACCCGGCGCACCGCCACCGTCACCATCTCGGCGCCGCTGGCCCGGATGGCTGCGACCATCTCCCTGTTGTTCCGATACTTCCCGGTCCCCACGATGAGCCTGGAACCAAAGGTCCTGTCGCCGATCACGAAGGGTGGATCCGGCTGTCCGATCGTCGTCATCTATCCTCCTCCCACGAAGTGCACGAGTTCGATTCTGTCTCCGTCCTCGACAGCCGTGGCGCCGATGGCGTCACGGGAGAGGATCTCGCGGTTTCGTTCCACCACGACCATCCCCGGCTCCAGCTCCAGGCCGCGAAGTAGCCCGGCCACGCTGAGCCCGGCGGCAACCCGGCGGCGCTCGCCGTTCAGAACGATCGACACGGTGGCGGACGGCCTGCCGCCGGCTTTCGAGGTCGTCATGGTTCAACCCTCCGCATGGAGCATTTCAAGGTAGCGCGTGACCGCCCGCGACGGGTCGTTCGCGCCCCACACCCCGCTCTTCACCACGACACCATGGGCACCGCGCGCGAGCAATCCGGGGACCTCCCCAGGCCCCACCCCCCCGATGGCCAGCACCGGTACGGCGACCAACGACACGGCCGCGGCCACCGCGTCCACGCCAATCGGACTCCCTCCCGGATGCGACATCGTCTCGTACACCGAACCCAGGACCAGGTAGTCCACCCCGCCGACCGCCAACGCGGCCGCCTGCTCCGGCGCGTGGATCGACCGGCCCACCAGGAACCCCCGCCCCCCCTCCCCCACCACCTCGCGCACCTCGCCCGGACCCATCGAGTCCTCGCGCAGGTGCACGCCCCCCGCCCCCACCGCCAGCGCCACATCCAGCCGATCGTTCACGAGAATCAGCGTCCCCCCCTTCCTCCCCACCCCCACCGCTCCCTTCGCCACGCCGCAAAGACCCCGCGCCGACATCCCCCGCCCACGCAGATGCACCGCCAGCCGCCCCCGGCCCACCGCAACCAGCCCCGCCAGGCTGTCAAGGAAGCCCGGCCCCCCAAGTTCCTCGTCCCCGGCGATCACATGCAGCCGGGGCAACCCGGCCGACCTGGGCCTGTCGCGGCCACCCACGCCCCTACTCGAAACGGTCACCCGCCCGCGGCCCCCGCCCGCGGATCCACGCGGCCGCCTCCATGCGCCGCTTGCCGGCCGGCTGAACCTCGCCGATGCGGACCACGCCGGCCGCCGCCGCGACCACCAGTCCAACACGCGGGTCGGCGCGCACGAGCCGCCCCGGATCGAAACCGCGCCCCGGATCACCCTCCACCACCTCCGGCGCGAACAACTTCACCGACCGGCCCCGCAGCACGCTCCAGGCGCCCGGCACCGCGTCCATTCCGCGGATCAGGCAGGCCACCGTGCGGGCGTCCTTCGTCCAGTCGATGCGGGCCGTCGCGCGGGAAACCTTCGGGGCGTAGGTGGCCGCCGCGTGATCCTGCTCCACCTCCTCCACCGGGCCCGCTTCGAGCCGCGCCAGGGTCTCGACAAGCAGCGCAGCGCCCATTTCGGCGAGACTCCCCGACAAGACCGAGGCCGTGTCGTTCTCGCCGATCGGGATCTCCGAGCGCGCCAGGACCGGACCCGCGTCCATGGCCTCGACCATGCGCATGACGGTGACGCCCGTGACCGCATGGCCGCGCGCGACGGCCCAGTTGATGGGAGCCGCGCCGCGCAGAGCCGGCAGGAGCGACGCATGCACGTTCAGGGAGCCCAGGCGCGCGGCGTCGAGGAGCTCGCGCGACAGGATGTGCCCGTAGGCGACTACCGCTGACACGTCGGGGGCGATCTCCCGCACCAGGTCGACGAAGGCCCCGTCGCGCGGCCTCTCCGGTGTAAGAACGCGATGCCCCCGCGATTCGGCGTAGCTGCGCACCGGCGACGCCGCCGGCTTCCTGCCGCGCCCCCGCGGCCGGTCGCGTCGGGTGACGACTGCGGCGATCTCGTGGCCCGAGCGCTCGACGGCCCGGAGCGCGGGCACCGCGAACTCAGGCGTGCCCCAGAAGAGAACCCGCATCATCCCCTTCTCTTCTTCCGCCACTTCCTCATCAGGATGCCGCGCTTCAGCGGCGACAGGCGGTCGATGAAAAGGATCCCGTCCAGGTGGTCGATCTCGTGCTGCAGTGCCCGCGCCAGCAGCCCCTCCGCCTCGATCCGCAGGGACTCGGCCGCGGGTGACAGCCCCTCCACCACGACGCGAACGGGACGGGTCACATCCTCTTCGATCCCGGGAATGCTCAGGCAGCCCTCGGTCGCCTTGTCCGTCTCGCTGCCTGATTCGACGATCACCGGATTGACCAGCGCATGCACCTGGTGGACGCCGTCCTCGTCGGGCACGTCCACGATCATGACCCGCTGGGAGATACCGACCTGGGGAGCCGCCAGCCCGATCCCCTCCGCCTCGTACATCGTGTCGAACATGTCGCCGATCAGCCGCCGGGTCTCGTCCGTGACGGCCTCCAACGGCGCCGCCCTCTCACGCAGAACCTTCGCCCCCAGGACCTTGATTCCGAGGACCGCCACCGCCTGCCCGCCCCGCCTACTCCGACTCGATCTTGCGCCCGATGTGTCCCCGGTCCACGACGATGCGCGTGTTCTCGGCCGTGCGGATGGTGAGCGCCTGTTCGGTCGCGTGGACGATCACGCCGATGATGCCGCCGCTGGTCACCACATTGTCGCCCTTGGTCAGCTTGCCGAGCATCTCCTGGTGCTGTTTCCGCTGCTTCTGCTGCGGGCGGATGAGGATGAAGTAGAAGATCGCGAAGATCGCCAGCATCTGGATCAGGAATATGGACATGCCGCCTCCGCCCTCGCGCGGGGTCATGGGTGGGGGCGGCGAGGCGGCGATCGCTGTGGTGAGGCTGGCGAAGAGTGACACGGGTCGGCGTCCTGGTGTATGAGGTCAGGGGGTGGGGCGCGGGGTCCGGGCGGCGCGGTAGCGTTCGAGCCACGATCGGACCCACCCGGTAAAGGTACTCTCGCGGATGTGCCGCCGTGAAGCGCGGGCGAGCCCCAGCAGGAAGTGCAGGTTGTGGATCGAGACCAGGCGGTGGCCGAAACGCTCGCCCAGGATGAGCAGGTGGCGGATGTAGGCGCGGTCGTAGCCGTGGCAGGCGTAGCAGTCGCAGGCGGGGTCGATGGGGTCCTTGTCGAGCCGGAAACGCGCGCCCTTCAGGTTGATCTGTCCTTCGTGCCGAGTCCACGCGGTGCCGTGGCGGGCGTTGCGGGTGGGGGCGACGCAGTCGAACATGTCACAGCCGCGGGCGATCGCCTCCAGCAGGTCGTCCGGATAGCCGACGCCCATGAGGTAGCGGGGACGGTCCCTGGGCATCAGTCCGTCCAGCAGCTCCAGGGTACGCCACATGTCCGCCTTGGCCTCGCCGACCGAGAGCCCGCCGATCCCGAAGCCCGCCCAGTCGCCCATCGCCAGCACGGCTTCCACCTGCTCGGCCCGGAGGTCGTCGTAGACGTTGCCCTGCAGGACCGGGAAGATGGTCTGCGGCCTGCGGGAATCGCCTTCCGTGGCTTCGAAGCGGGCGCGGCAACGCTCCAGCCAGGCCGCTGTCCTCCGGTTGGCCCGCGCCGCCTGCTCACGAGTGACGCCGCCCGGCGCGCACTCGTCGAAGGCCATGATCACGTCCGCGCCCAGCCGCCGCTGGATGTCGATCACGCCCTCGGGGGTGAAACGGTGGCTGCTCCCGTCGATGTGGCTGCGAAAGGTGACGCCGTCGTCGTCGATGTCGCGCGTGGAGGCCAGGGAGAAGACCTGGTAGCCCCCCGAGTCGGTCAGGATCGGTCCACGCCAGCGCATGAAGTCGTGCAGGCCACCCAACTCCCCCACCACATCCGCACCCGGACGCAGGTACAGGTGGTAGGTGTTGGCCAGCACCATCGACGCGCCGGCGTCCGCGAGCTCCTCGGGCGAGACACCTTTGACGGTGCCCGCCGTGCCCACCGGCATGAAGACCGGTGTCTCGACCACGCCGCCGGGAAGGGTCAGGCACCCCGCGCGGGCCCGGCCGTCGGTGGCGTCGAGGGTGAAGTGTGCGTCTCCGGTCACCCCCGTCACGGGATCACCGCCATGGCGTCGCCGTACGAGTAGAACCGGTACCCCGCGCCGATCGCCGCCGCGTAGGCTCTTCTGACCGGCTCCAGCCCGGCGAAGGCCGCCACCAGCATGAGCAGGGTGGAGCGCGGCAGGTGGAAGTTGGTGACGAGGCAGTCCACCGCGCGGAAGTCATGGGGCGGGTGGATGAAGAGATCGGTGGTCCCGGGTCCCGGACGGATGCGGTCCCGTCCCTGCGCGATGCTCTCCATGGTGCGGACCACCGTGGTCCCCACCGCCCACACTCGTCCCCCTCGCTCGCGGCAGCGGCGGTACTCCCGGGCGGTGGCGTCCGGCACGTCGAAATGCTCCCGGTCCATGACGTGATCGCGTGGATCCTCGGACTCCACGGGACGGAAAGTCGCCGTCCCCACGTGCAGGGTGACCGACTGGCAGGCCGCGCCCCGCTCGTCTACCTCCGCCAGGACTTCGGGGGTGAAGTGCAGCCCGGCCGTGGGCGCCGCGACCGAACCCTCGTGGCGGGCGTACACGGTCTGGTATCGGTCGCGGTCCAGGGGTTCGTCGTCCCGGTCCAGGTATGGCGGCAGGGGCAGCCGTCCGAAGCGCTCCAGCGATTCGCGCACGCCGAGCGGGCCCTCGATCCGAACGATCCTGCGCCCGTCCGGACAGGCGTCCAGGATGCGCACCGACAGCTCCGGTGCCACCACGACCAGACGGCCCGGCTTCAGCTTCCTCCCCGGGCGGACGAGCGCTTCCCAGACCCGGTCCTCCTCCGCGTCCGCCGGTCTCAGCAGCAGCACCTCGGCCTCGGCCCCGGTGGGTTTTCGGCCTCGCAAGCGGGCCGGAAAGACCCGGGTGTCGTTGACCACCAGGAAGTCGCCGGGTTCCAGGAGTTCGGGCAGGTCCCGGAACCGACAGTGGCGGATCTCTCCCGTGGAGCGGCTCAGCACCAGCAGACGCGAATCGGAGCGCCGCTCCGACGGGTAGCGGGCGATCCGGCCGGGTGGCAGTTCGTAGTCGAAGTCCGAGGTCACGCATGGGCCCCGGGAAGAGGCGCCCACGACCCCGGCGCTCGCGCGGACCTCCATCACGGACCGTGCACCCCGCCAGCGTTCACATTGACCTCCATCACGGGCACCGCACCCCGTCGTTCAGTGGAAGAGGCTCGGCTGCCCACCGCCCCGTCCACCCCCTTTGTCAGGCGCGGGAAGGCCGAGTCGCTCGTAGGCCTTGCCGGTGGCGACACGCCCCCGCGGACCGCGCATGACGAGACCCTGCTGGATGAGGAAGGGCTCGTACACCTCCTCGATCGTGCCGGCGTCCTCGCCCAGTGCAACGGCCAGCGAATTCAGTCCCACCGGTCCCCCGTCGAACTTCTCGATGATCGTCACCAGGATCCGCGTGTCCATCGCGTCGAGTCCGTATTCATCCACCTTCAGCAACTCGAGCGCATCGCGCACCACGTCGACTTCGAGCACGCCTTCGGCGCGCACCTCGGCGAAGTCGCGCACGCGCCGCAACAGCCGGTTGGCCACCCGGGGCGTGCCGCGCGCCCGAGCCGCCAGTTCACGCGCCCCCACCGTCGTGGCCTCGACGCCCAGCAGCGTCGCGCTCCGCTCGATGATCACCGCGAGGTCCCGCGCCGGGTAGAAATCGAGCCGTTCGGTGATCCCGAAGCGGGCCCGCATGGGCGCGGTGAGCAACCCGAACCGGGTCGTGGCCCCCACGAGGGTGAAGGGTTCGACCGCCATCGTCATGGTCTGGGCCCGCGGTCCGTCCGAGAGCCGCACCTCGACGCGGAAGTCCTCCATGGCCGGGTACAGGAACTCCTCGATCACCGGGCGCAGGCGGTGGATCTCGTCGATGAAGAGGATGTCGCCCTTCTGCAGGTTGGTGAGCGCGCCCACCAGGTCGGCCGGCTTCTCGAGCACGGGGCCTGAGGTGGTCGTGAAGCCTACTCCCATCTCACGGGCCAGGAGCATGGCCAGCGTGGTCTTGCCCAGCCCCGGGGGACCGTGGAAGAGGATGTGGTCGAGCGGTTCGCGCCGGGCCGTCGCCGCCTCGATCGCAATGCGCAGGTTCTCCTTCAGCCGCTCCTGGCCGATGAAATTCTCGAGGCGCCGGGGACGGAGCGACCTTTCGGATCCGCTCTCGTCGGGGAGGATTTCCGGGGTCGTGATCTCGGTGCGTCTGGCCATTTGCGCCTACTTTCGCTGCGAAGCCCGCCGCGCCAGCACCGAGCGGACGATTTCCTCGGTGGACCGGTCGCCGTTCTCGCGGGACGCCTCCCGCACCGCCGCGTCGGCCTCGGCGAAGGAGTACCCCAGGCCGGTCAGCGCGGCCACCGCCTCGGCCGCCCGTTTGGCTTCGGGTCCAGCCCGGCTGTCGGCCGCCGCGATGTCCTCCACCTTGTCCGACAGGTCAAGGATCACACGTTCGGCCGTCTTCTTCCCCAGGCCGCCCACCTGCATGAGTGCACGCGCGTCCTTCTCGGCGATCGCGCGCGCCAGTCGCCCCGCGTGGTAGGTGCTCATCATGGCCAGCGCCAGGCGCGGGCCCACCTTGTGCGCGCCGAGCAGTCGGTGGAAGAGCGTCCGTTCGTGCTCCTCGATGAAGCCGTACAGGTGGGGCTTCTCGTCCTGCACGACGTACGCGGTGAGGATCTCCAGTTCGGTCCCCACCGCGGGCAGGCGCTGGAAGATCGAGAGGGGGACATGCACCTCATAGACGAGCCCGGCGGTGGTCTCGATCTCGACCCGGTCGGTGTCGAGGGTCAGCAGCCGCCCCTTGATCCGGCTGATCACGATGCTGCCGGCGAAGATGTGGCCGGCCTGGGGGGCGGGCCGGTGAACGCGTGGCAGAGCGCCGCTGCGACGCCGTCGGCCGCATCGCTCGGAGTGGGATCGGTACGCAGGCGGAGATGCCGGCGCACCATGTACGCGACCTGGTCCTTGGTGGCCGACCCCGTCCCGACCACTGCCTTCTTGATCGCACGGGGCGCGTACTCCGCGACCTCCACCCCGCAGCGCGCCGCCGCCACGATGATCGCGCCCCGGGCCTGCCCGAGAGTCAGCGCACTGCGCACGTTCTTGCCATGGAACGCGCTCTCCAGCGACAGCACTGCGGGTGAGAACCGTTCGATCAGCGCGGCCACCTCCTCGTGGATCTCCAGCAGGCGGTCGGCGAGGACCGCCCCGGGCGAAGTTCGGATCACCCCGCACTCGATCAACTTCGCACTCCGCCGTGAGTCAACCGCGACGACGCCGAAACCGGTGGCCGCCGTGCCGGGATCGATCCCGAGGAGCACGCAGCAACAGCCGTCGCCGGGCCGCCCGGTCACGGCGCCCGCGCCAGGACGGCCTCGTCGAGGTCGGCGTTGGTGTGCACCTGCTGGACATCGTCGTGATCGTCCAGGAGGTGGAGCAGCTTGAGGAGCCGTTCGCCCTCGCGTCCCCCAACCTCGACTTCGTTCTTTGCCACCATGGCCAGTTCCGCCGAAGTCACGGGCAGTCCCGCCGCCGCGAGCGCCTGACGCACCTGGTGCAGATCGGCCGCTCCGGTGGTCACCACGAACTCCCCGTTCTCGCTGCCGACATCGTCGGCGCCGGCCTCCACCGCGGCTTCGAAGACCACGTCCTCATCCAACTTCTCCCCACCGACGGTGATGATCGCCCTGCGGTCGAACTGCCACGCCACCGACCCCGCCGTCCCCAGCTTCCCGCCGTTCTTGTCCAGGATGTGGCGCACCTCCGCCACCGTGCGCTTCTGGTTGTCGGTCAGCGTCTGGATGTACAGCGCCACCCCGCCCGGCCCGTACCCCTCGTACACGATCTCCTCGTAGGTGACGCCCTCCAGCTCGCCGGTCCCCCGCCTGATGGCCCGGTCGATGTTCTCCTGCGGCATGTTGCCGGCCTTGGCGGTGTCCACCGCGAGCCGGAGCCGGGGGTTGAAGTCGGGGTCCCCGCCACCCTCACGGGCCGCGACCGTGAGCTCGCGAATGAGCTTCGTGAACATCTGGCCGCGCTTCTGGTCGTCGACCGCCTTCTTGCGCTTGATCTTCGACCATTTGCTGTGTCCGGCCATGGCTGGTGTCGTGTCCCAGAAGGGTGACTGCGGGCGATCCGCCCCTTTTCTCCGGTCGAAAACCCGGTCCGCTCGTCCCGGTCAACGCCAGTAATATAGCCCGAATGAGCCGCGGCCGGTTCAGCGTCCCGCCCGGCCAACCCAACCCGCCCGCGTCCGCATCCAACGATCGCTCCCATGTCACATTCAGTCGCCTTGAGCGGTATAATAGTTGTTACGTCCCAAACGCCGGGCTGCGCGCCTCGCTGGTGACGCCGCAACTCCCGCAGGACACCGAGATTCAATGATGATGCACCACCGTCTTCCGCTTTTCGCGGCTCTGGCCGTACTCCTCCTCGCGGCGCAGGGCCGGGGGCTCTCCGCCCAGGAGAGGCCGACCGGAACGGTCACCGGACTCGTCTACGACAGTACCACGAGCACACCCCTCGAGGGCGCCAACGTGGCCGTCGTGGGAACGTCGGCCATGACGGTGTCGGACGGGGAGGGGCGGTTCCGGCTTGAAGACGTTCCCGCCGGGGAGCACATGGTGATGTTCTTCCACCCCCGCCTGGGGACTCTGGGTGTGAGCGGTACCGGTCAGCAGGTGGTGGTGGCCGCCGGGTCCGCCGTCGAAACCTATCTCGCGATCCCGTCCCGTGAGACGATCCTGGCGGGCTGGTGCTCGATCGAGGAAGGAGTGGGGGACACCTCGATCGGCGGTTTCGTCACCGACGTCATCACCGGTGTGCCCCTGCCCGGAGCGAAGGTGACCGCCTTCGCGCAGCACACCGGCCTGCTAGCCCGCAGAAGCAAGGTGGCCGAGGGACGGACCGGCAATTCCGGCGAGTTCCGCCTCTGCAACCTGGACGGGTCCCTGGATCTGTCCGTCACGGCCTTCTTCGGGACCAGCGAGACCGACCACGTGGCCATCACCCGCTCCGGCCCCCAGATCCTGGACATGAGCATCAGGATCGCGGACCCCGTGAGCATCGCCGGGACCGTGTTGGATCACGTCACTCGCGCTCCTCTCCAGGGCGCGAGGGTCCAGCTCCTGGGCACCGGCCACGACATGCTCACCGATTCGGCGGGCAGGTTCGGCTTTGCGGATGTCCCACCCGGCAAGCAGGTCATCCGGACCGATCAGCTCGGGTACGCCACACGAACCGACTCGCTGACCGCGTTCAGCCGGGAAGCGCTCGGGCTCGAGATCCTGCTGGCGACCGAAGCCATCGTGCTCGAACCTCTCGTCATCACTGGTCGGAGCGCCGACCCGATCTACACGACGCCCGGGACGCGTTTCTCCGGGCTGACCGAGGTGCAGGTGGACTCGATCATTCACCGCGTGGCCGACCTCGGCTCGCTAGTGCGCGCGTCGCAGATGCCGGGCCTTTCGGTGCGCAACGTGTGGGTCCCCGACTCTTTCGGGATGCTGCGCGAGGGCCTGTGCATCGAGATCCAGCGCCGGCGCGGCGGCGGAATGCCCAATGCGTGCAACATGGTCGAAGTCCGCATCAACGACGGTCCCGTGCCGGAGCCGATGTTCTTCCTCAAGGAGCTGAACCCGACGGACATACGCTGGTTCCAGATCATCACGCCGCTCGAGGCCGGGTTCCTCTACGGCGACCGGGGCGCGAACGGGGTGCTGCTCCTGTACACGCAGCGGGGAGGCAGGCGGTAGGCCCCCGCGCGCTCCTCACCGTCCTGGCGGCGGGCGCTGTAGCATGGGGCGGGTGCGCCGACACTCCACCGGGCGAACGCGGTCCCTTCACGGTGAGAGATTCCGCGGGAATCGAGATGGTCGACGTGTGGGAGCCGCTCGCGGCCGCCGGCACCGGGTGGCGGCTGACCGAAGAGCCGCTCCTGACCATTGGCGCGGCCGCCGGAGAGCCCGAGGTTCAGTTCTCGTGGATTGTGGGCGCGCTGCGGCTGGCGCCCGACACCATCGTGGTCCTCGACGACGAGTCCCGGGAACTGCGCTATTTCAACGCTCTTGGCGACCACCTCTTCACGGTCGGCGGGCCGGGGGAGGGGCCGGGGGAGTTCGAATGGGCTGGTGACCTGTCGAATTTCACGGGGGGCGTGCAACTGAAGGGCGGCGACAAGCGGATCCGTTTCAGTTCGTCGGGCGACCTGATCGCCGACGAGCGTTTCGACTGGACGCCGCTCCAGCAGTACTTCTGTCCATTCACCTTCTTCGGCGACGACGTGTTCCTGTGCGACTTCAGCCCCGGAACGGTCCAGATGGGGGACGGGATCCGCGTCCCCCGATTCCTTCTCTTCCGCACGGATTGGAGAGGCGAGCGGCTCGACACCCTCGGTCTGTTCACGGGATCCTCGACCGCATCCTACAGGACCGCCGACGGAAGGGCGTGGACGGCTGCGGACCCCTTCGCGCGCCAGGACCTCGTTGCTGTGGGTGGATCGACTCCGATCGTGGCCGCGCTGAGCGCGGACCGCTACGAACTGACCATCATGACAACCTCGGGCCGTGTCTTGCGCGTCGTGCGGCGCCACGGAGCGGAACAACCGGGCGCGGCGGCGCTGGCGGCCATCTACGCGCACGCCACCGCCACGGCGCCCGGACTCACCCCGGCGGAACTCGAGGGCCTCTTCCCGGCTCCAGAGGTGTTTCCGGCCGGTCACTCGTTGCTGGTGGACCGAACCGGGAACTGCTGGGTGGGCAGGCTGCCCGTCGACGCGGCCGATCCCGCCCACGACACCTACGAGGTTTTCCTCGCGGATGGCCGGCTGTACGGCGAGGTCGCCGTTCCCGCGGGCGCGCGGCTCATGGATGTCGGCGACGACTACGTCCTGCTGGTCAACAGCGACGAACTGGACGTGCCGTTCGTGGAGTTGTACGGGCTGGTCAAGGACTGACGGGCCCTGGACAACCGTCTGCCTGTGCGGGTCGCCTAGGAGCCCGTGGAAAAAACCCCCACGGCATTCGAGCGGCGATGCATCCAGGCTGGACCGCTTCGCTCACCTGTTCACACTGTAATGAGAACATTACAATATGTCATGTACAGTATACATTTTTCGTCTCGAAGGCTTCGCTCTGCGTTGCTCCTCGACCCAATAGCGTCTGCTATTGGCTTCTCGTCGCGCCTTGCCAGCCCGGCGCCTCGCCGCTCTCGGTGCTCGCGGGAGTTT
>JAPPGM010000169.1:0-6555 GCA_028874995.1 Gemmatimonadota bacterium
TCATCATGGTGCCCAGGCAGACCTCCGACACGCGGAGCCCGCTTCTTCCCAGCAGTTTGTATCGCATTCGGTTCCTCTTCTTGAATGTGGTTGTGGTCGACGACCGAGTCGGCGCGGTGTCATGGGGTTGATTGTAGTGCCGGGGTCAAGCGGGGTCAGGGCGTACTCGGTCGCCAAGATCTTGGACATACGGGCGGCGATCCGGTTCGTCTCGACCCTGCCCGAAGTGACGCGGGACGGTGTTGCCACGCGCGCGCTGGTGCTGCTCGCCGGCACGCCGCGTGCGATACGTGAACACGTCCCCAACTACGTATGGACACACGCCCGGATGGCCTCGGGTACGGACTACACTGATCGCGCGGACGGCCACGAAGCCCTTACCGTGGCTCTAAGCCGGATTCTTGACCGGATCATGGCCAACAATCCCATTGAGACCGTGCGGAAGGGTCCGTACCACTTTGAGTACCGGACCTATCCCGAGGCCGCCCTCCGGGAAGCGTTGCTCAACGCTCTTTGCCACGCGGACTTTCGGATTGCCAGCCCGCGTCTGGTCAAGCAGTACCCGGACCGCATCGAGATCTCGAATCCCGGCGGTCTCGTAGGCGACTTGACCCCGGAGAACATCCTTCACCACCCTCCCGCCGCCCGTAACCGATGCTTGGTGGACGCGCTGGGAAGGCTTCGCCTCATCAACAGGATGAACCTCGGAATGGAGCGCATCTACTCATCGCTGCTCATGGAGGGTAAGCCGCCTCCCCACATCGAGGACATGGGAGATGCGGTGAGGGTCACGTTGCGGGCCGCCAAGGTCTCGGCGGCGTTCCGGGGGTTCGTAGCGGACCGGGCGGGCCTGGGGTCGATTCTGGCCGCGGACCACCTGCTCGTCCTGCGCCACCTTCTGCGCCAAATGAGGATTGCGCCCGCGACGGCCCGTCTCTGCCAGCGGCGGCAGGAAGACGCTCGCGATGTGCTGCTCGATATGGAGGGGCCCTTCGGTCTCCTCGAACGCGGCGGCAACGGCCGGGAGGAATACTGGACGCTCAAACCGGAGATCCGAGTAGCACTCACGGAGGTAAAGGAGTCTGGCGCAGGAACGCGTGACCGGGCGGTGGTCAGGGAAGAAGTGCTGGATGCGATACGGCGTCGCGCCATGAGCGGTCGGGAACCGCTCGCCAACGCTGCGGTGAGACGGATGACACACCTCGACCGCCAGCAAGTCAACCGTCTGATCCACGAACTGGTCGCCGGGGGCCAGGTCCGCATCGTTGGCCACGGGCGGGGCGCACGGTACATGTACACGGGTCCGCATAGTGGTGGGGAATGAATGGAATGTATGTCGGGACCAACATTGTTGATACATTTCAAGGCGAAATGTATGCGCATAGTCCTATCTGAGACATTTGCGGCGGGAAATGTCGCTGGGGAAGGCCCGTGAAGGCGTCTGGCGGACCTCGAAGACGCCCGCAAGCCATTGGACCTCGACCTGCGGAAGCGGGACCACCGGATCAAGGTTGCTCGGTATGAGGCCCGTCCGGTCGTCTCGGGCTAAGAGGCGAGCGGCGGGTTCCAGGGGCGAGTGACGCCAATGGAGTCGGGCAAGTTTGCACACCTCCGGGTTGGGAACTGTTCCATAGGGCAGGAACCAGCGTCACCGACCAGTCATCGTCCCCCGAAAGACGGCCCACTGGTTCGCCCCTCGCGCCCATCCACCCCATTCCACGAGGCGGCCATCATGGAGAAGCTCCCACGAGCAGCAACGCCCCACATATGGAAGCCGCTATCGGCGCCGGTCGCCGTCCTCGCGCTGACAGCCACCGCCGCCTGCGCACCGGACGCTGCCCGCATACCCGACGTCATCGAGCTCCCACCCTCCGCCTCGAGCGCTGCCCCGCTCACCGCCACCTTCGAAATCGCGCTCGTGTCCGAAGAAGCCGCGTGCGTCATCAACTCCTACGAGTCCCGGATTCACTGCGTGGACCGGAGCGATGGCGGCGTGACCTTCTTCGGCCGCGAAGGCGAAGGACCGGGGGAGTTCGACGGGCTCGCGAGCCTTGAGCGGGGCCCGGGCGGTCAAATAGTGGCCCTGGACAACGGTTCCGCACGGATGACCTTCTTCGAGCTGGACGGCACCGTGGTCTCGGAGACGCCCCTGCCGCCTCTCTTCCAGCCATCGCAGCTTCGTGGCGACCGCCTTTTCGGGGTCAAGGTCGGGCTTCCGGACTTCGCCAGCGGCGAAACCGAGCCCACCTTTGTTCCCATGGTGATTGACACCGGCTCCGGGGAGGTTCTTTGGGAGCGCACGGACCTGGCCGACGCCGTTGGACGCGAGTGTTTCAGTGGGGCGGTGGGCACCTCGACGCCACGCGGGGGCCTCGTGTTCGAGGTATGCGGAAATGAGCTGGCGTTCCTTGCCGGCAGGGATGCCCCAAGCGCCACCGTGGTCGCTTCGCCCAGCTACGTCGAGACCCTGCCCAACGACCGTGACGTGAGCGAAGAGATGGAGCGCTTCACCGGACTCGGTCGCAACCAGGGAATGTCAGACTCGGCCATCGCTGCCATAGTGGCGGAGTTTCGCGAGAAGCCCAAGGAGTGGATTCTCAAGCGGGACGCGTTCGGCTTCGATCACCAGGATCGACTTTGGGTGGCCACCACTCGCGACCACGACGCCTTCTCCTACTTCGACATCTGGGCCGGCACAGTGTACGCCGGCGCCGTTCGCGTCCGGGACCGGCTCATGAGCTTCGACATCTTCGGCTCGACGCTCGTGACTCTCGTCGAGCGGACACCCGGTGAGGACGGTATCGGTGAGCTGGCGATCGACTGGTACGACATCGGCGAGGTGGGCGATGGATGGTAGCCGGCGTCTCAAGGGAAATCGCGTGGCACCCGGTCACGTGTGCAACCCTCCGGGCCGGGAACTGTTCTACAAGTGGAGCCCAGTGACCAGTCGTCGGACGCCGAAGACGGGCTCCTTACCTCCACCGGAACCCACCCGAGATGAACGAATCACAATGCCGAACAGGATGGCGCCCACAACTCGTGCTCCCAACGCACAGAACACACAGTGCCTGTGACCGCGTTTCCAAACTGACGCGCCTCGTAGCCACTGTCTTCCTGGGGTGGCTCGTAGCGCCAGGACCACCGGTCCCCCCCGCCGCGGCACAGGAGACACCGCTTCGCACAATGCGCGCGAGCACCGAACCCGTCATCACCATCGGCCCCGGCCAAGGCGTCGACTCGCCCTACGAACTCTTCCAGGTGGACGGAGCGATGCGGCTTCCCGACGGCGGTGTCGTGGTGGTGGTCGGAGGCCACCATGAGGTACGCAGATTCGGGCCGGACGGCGCCCATCTGTGGACCAGTGGGCGTCACGGCGAAGGCCCGGGGGAGTTCGAGTTCCCCACGCTGTTGACCACCTGCTCAGGCGACAACCGGATCGTCATCTACGACCGTTCCCAATACCGGGTGACCATCCTGGACAACGATGGTGAGCTGGTCGACGACCACCTCCTCGACTTCGGTGACCGGACACCCTACGGCGGAATCAAATGTGCTCCGTCGGGGCGGATGGTCTTCACTCACTACGCGGACGATGGTCAGATGCCGGACCGTGAGGGTGCCTACCGATGGGTCGCGGGAATCGTCTACAGCGACGGTGAGGGGGCGAGCCCCCGGGTCTTTCGGCAGGGGATCCCCGCGGCCGACCGGATGCTGTTCTTCCTGTATGGCTTTCCGTCCACTGGGAGACCGCTCACGTGGGGACGCACCCTGTCCATTGCCGCGACCGACGAAGGCGCCTGGATCGGAACCGCCGATAGTCACGAAATCGAACTGGTTGACTGGACCGGAAACACGATCGACCGGATGCGGTGGGATGGCCCCGATCTCGAGGTCACGGATGAGCACGTCGACGCCTACCGTGAAGAGTTATACGAGGCATACCGGCGCGGGGGACGTGACGATTGGGAGCAACGGTTCAACAGGGTCTGGGACAGTGAGCGTCCCCACTTGCCCACCAGGTTCCCCGCCTACGACGAGCTCATCATCGCCGACGGATTGATCTGGGTGCGGCACTTTCGCCCGCCAGGGCAGACGGAGCAACACTGGCTGGCCTTCGACGATAGTGAAACTCATGTCGCCACAGTGTCCCTGCCAGGCCGCATGCAGGTCCAGGACCTCGGATCCGATTGGGTTCTGGCCGTCGTGACGGATCCGCTTGGGATTGAGCGGTTGGTTGTTCATCAACTCGAGCGGCACGAACCATGAGCACGAGCCTTCCTCGACGCGACCTGGTGACGGCGGTTTGTCACTCGCCCATCGGCCCGTCCGGACTCGAAGGTCTCCACAATCAACCGCCCTCCCAGAGCCGCGCGCGCTCCAGGAACACCGTGGGGTCCTCGCGCCACTCCGCATAGCCGATCTCTTGATCGCGGGTGAGCCATCTCAGCTTCCGGTCAATGCAGGCAAGCAACTCCGCGTCGCGCGCGTCGAGCGTGAAGCCTCCGTATTCGGAAAGCGAATCGAGCGCCGCCACCGCGAAGTCCCCGCCCGAGGCGTGGGCAGCCTCGCCGTTGCCGATCTCGCCCCGCGCCACACCGTCGATCGTTCCCTTGCGCAAAGCCTCCAGAAGCTCCCGCTCGCCCGAGCTGTCGCCGAGGTGGACGACCTGAGGCATCGAATCCGAGGGCGGATGGATGCGCGTCCTTCCGTCCAGCACCGCGGACGCCTCCGCCGCCGTGATCACATAGGCTGCCGTGCCGTCGGCGACCACGACGCCTCGCGGAGTCTCGATTCGCGTGCCGGCGGCCAGCACGCCGTTCTCGTCGGCCAGCCCCGTGATCTGGAGGAAGCGCGCCTCTCCGGTCGTACCTCGCAGCACGCCCACCCGGACGTCCCCTGTCAGCCCCTCGTAGGCCGAGAAGCGTTCGGCATCTTCCGCGCGCACAAGCAGCGACTGGCGAAAGGCAATGTGGCCGGAGGTGAAGGACACGGCCGGCTCTCCGGCCTCGTTCCGGGTTCGGGACTCGAGTATCGTGATGCCACCGCCCACGATGTCCACGTCCGGCGTGGCGGAAAGCAGCCAGATTCCGGGCCAGTCGGCCACGGGGCTGCGCACGAAGGACAGCCGCGCCCCCTCCATCGCCTCCAGCGCGGTGAGCAGATCCGCCTCGTAACCAAGGTGGGTGTGGAACCCGGGGGAGGCAGGGTCCTCGTCGGCGCTGTAGCTGACGGGCTCAAAGAACGCGTAGAAGGCAGCACGGAGAGGCTTGCCGGAAGGGGTGCAGGCACCGGCAGGCAATCCGGGATCCGCGAGGCAGGCGGGACTCAGGAGCGCGCCGGCCATGACGCCGGCGCGCAGCAACCGAATGGATTGCGAAAGGTCCATGGGGACTGAATCAAGTCAAGCGAAGGCGGCATGGCAAGACCGGTCGGCGGGGTTGCCCCTCGCGTGTCCCCATCACTCACCGCAGACTCGCCGGAATTCTTCTCACGACGACGATCGGCACGTCCAATTCGTCGAGTTCCCAGTAGGCGACGAGGCCGTTTGGCCCGAATGCATCGGGCATCCCCGGCCCGTGGGCGGTCCTGGGCGTGCAGCGCGTCGGGCAGCAGCACGGGGAACGCGAAGGTGACGAACTTGCAGGGGTTCGGAGTCGGCCGGGATCGTCGCAAGTCAGGTCTCGCTTCGTGGTGATGAGGGCGAGTAGTGACGCACTCCGCCCCCTACCGCGCGCCCCCCGGCAGTCTCCGCACAACCACCGTGGCCACGTCGAACTCGTCGCGCTCGATGAACACGGCCAAGCCGTTGGGACCAAAGGCGTTCGGCATCCTGGTGGCACCCGCCGGGAAGGTGCCCACGTACTCGCCGTCGGCGCTAACCACGTCAATGGGGCCGTCCTCCAGAATCTCGTCGCCCTGGCGCATGACCCAAATCCGGCCTTCCCAGGTGGTCGACAGCCGTTGGATCACCGGAACCACCGAGTAGAACGGGGCCTCGCGGGTGGAGATCATCGGCTCGGACCGGGTCGACCCGCCCACAGCGGCCCGCATCGCCTCGATTCGGCGCATCGTGGGAGATGGCGGGCGCGCGGCCCGCCGCTCCTCGGTCTTCCGCTTGTGCTCCTCCTTGATCCGCTCCGTAACCGGCCGGGCCTCGATCGGCCGCGTGATCGTCCGCACCGGTCCCTCGCCGTCCGGCGGCGCGATCTTCAGCGCGTAGGCGGAGGAGTCCGAGTAGACGATGCTGCCGTCAGGCAACAGGCCGTACAGAACCTTCGGCTCGAAGATGGGGGTGCGGGTCACGCCGCGGAACAACTCCCGCACGTCGATCGGCCCGTCGTCCCCCTCGATATCCCCAAAGTCATCCGACACCTCGAACGCGTCCGGCTGCGGTTCGCGCGGCGGCTGCCAGGCTCGAACCGCGACTTCCGATCGGATTTCCTCGCCGCCGAGGATGCGTCGCCAGATCGAACGGTGGCCGATCCCGGTGTCTCTCCGGATCCCGTCATTGGTTGTCTTGTAGACCGCTCCGCCGCGGGGGTCCACCTGTATCGG
>JAPPGM010000169.1:6565-47834 GCA_028874995.1 Gemmatimonadota bacterium
CGACAAACCGTTGCGCGTCGTCACGTTCCTGTCGTGGACCATGCGCAGCAGCTTTCCGGACGCGTCGAAGAGATGGTAGGCCTGATGCTCCCGGTCCCCGACCACGATGATCCCGTTGCGCATGACACCGTAGGACGCAGGCCTGCCGAACTCCCCTGGGCCCTCGCCAGCGCGCCCGAACTCGCGCACGAAAGCGCCGGAGCGATCGAAGACAACGATCCGGAGATCCGGCTCCAACGAGTCGCCCCCGTCATCGAAGACGTAGAGGTTGCCGTGCTCGTCAAAGGCGACCCGCTTGATCGACGCGAACAACTCCCAAGGCTCGCCGTCGACGGCTCCGACCCGGAAGACTTCCTCGAAATCGGCGTCGATCGGCCGGTCCTGGCCGGTCAGTGCCAGTTTCTGGGGATGGGCGGCCGGCGCGCTGACGAGGGCGCCGGCCAGGACGCAGGCAGGCAGGAAGGCGAGCGGTGAGCGCCTCCGGTGGTGAGACGAATGACGTGGGCCTGATGGCTGGCGGGGGCTGGTTTCGCTTTCCGGGTCGATCATCCTCTGCTCCTGCGGAATCAGAACTGGGCTTCCAACCCATCGCCACGCGGATCCTTGCGTTGAGTTCCTTTACCCGACCACGCCACTCTCCAAACCGTTCCCTATCGTCGCGGTTTTGCCCGATCTCCCTGATTAGCTCTTGCATTTCGGCCAGCGCGGCTCGCAGTTCGGCACTCTTGATATCCGTGAGATTCGCGGTCGAAATGGGGGACGAATAGTCGCCGAGCCAGATTCCGCGAGTGAGTTCCACGCTCTCTCGAATCAACCTGATCGCGGCGGACCGGTCCTCGTCGTCGGGTAAGTCATGGTCAATGGCATAGCGGGCCAGGCGCCCGGACGCTGCTCCCGATACGTACGCGCTCAGTTCCCGGCCACGGCCTTCGCTGAGCACCCCGGATTCCATCGCTTCCCGGATGACCTCCTGGATCATTCCATCGCTTCCCGGATGACCTCCTGGATCTCCGCCTCGCGCCGGGAAAGAGATGCCACGAACTCGTCTACGGCGGCGGACACCTGATCCGGAGTGCCCAGCGCCGCTCCTTCGGCCGGGTCCATTGCCGCGTCTTGCTCGGTTGCCGTCGGTCGATCGCAGTAGATGAGCCCGAGCGGCAGCGCGCACACCACAGCCACCCAACCGGCGGAACGCACCAAGCGCCGAGCCGGAGTGCGGTTGTCGGTTGTAACGATCATTCGAAGTCTCCTTTCGAGTGCTTTGGTATGCCCGACGCCGCAAGCGGCACTCGCGGGCAGCGGAGGGCGGAAGCCGGTTGGTTCCGACGCGTTGGCGACGACCTGCAGCAGAGCCTTCGCATAGATCCTCGGACACGATGCCCCCGCGCCAACGGCGAGTTGGTCACAGCACGACTCCTCGGCGACGCGGAGCTGGTAACGGGCCCACCACGCGACCGGGTTCCACCAGAAGACGGAGCACGCCAGCCATTCCACCCAGCGCATCAGGTGGTCGCGGCGCCGGACATGAGCCAACTCGTGGGCCAGGATGGCGCGAAGCGCCGCGCCGCCCGGGTCGGCCAGCAGGAAGGACGGGATCAGCATCCGGACCCTTGCCCCGCTCCACCACACCATGGGAGTCACGCGGGCGTTCGTGGTGCACAGTTCGGGCATCCGGGACAGGCCGAGGTCTCGGCCAACCGCGGCAGCCTCCCGCCGCAGCCATGCGGGCGCAGGCCGCACGGCCCTTTTCAGCGTGCGCCGGAAGAAAATCGTCCGCGTCGCCGTCCACCCCAGCAGCACTACCGTGCCCAGCAGCCACAGGATCGCGAGAATCGGTTGGGCGATTGCCCGCGACTGCGGCTCCGCCAGGGGGTTGGGAGTGCCCTCGGCCACCACGACCTCGGCAACGCCGGCACCCCGCGCGGCGAGCGGAATCAGCGGCTCCGCCGGGAGCACCGGAAGCGAAATGACCGCCGGCACCAGCAGGGTCAACAGCACCACCAGCCAGAGTGGGTAGGACACGGACGGACGGCCGACGCTGCGGTGAACAATCCACACCGCGCCGGCGAGCACGATCGACACTGCCAGCTTGGTAGCGCCGATCTGAAGCAGCAGGCCGGTCATATTTCATCCTCCAGAATGCGGTGCAGTCTCTCGATCTCGGCGTGCGACAGCTTCTTGTCGGCGACCAGGCGGGTGATCATCGGCACGAGCGAGCCATGCGTGAGCCGGTTGGCGAGCGACTCCAGCTGGGCGCTCGCATAGGCGTCGCGGCTGATTGCGGGAGAGAACACACTGATGCCCAGGTCTCGGTCGCGGTCCACGAAGCCCTTCGCGGCGAGGCGTTGCAGGAGCCGTTGTACGGTGCCGTGCTGCGGTTTGGACGTGTCGGGATAGAGCCGGTCGCGGATCTGGCGAGCGGTAGCGCGGCCTTTCCGCCAGAGGAGCTCCATGACCGCGAGCTCGGCGTTGGGCAGGGCGGGTATCGTCATGGCAGGGATCCTCGCTGGCAGGTGACACGACATAGCGTCGTCATGTTAAGACATGGTGTCGTGTATGTCAAGTCCACTGTCACCGGACACCACTGTCACCGGACTCCCTCCGTATGCGTGCACGGAAACGAGTTGCCTGCCTCGCTCCCCGAAGAACGACGAGAGGTTGCAGGGTGTGGTGACGCGGCTGAGGACCACCTATCGCCTCACCATCTCATACACCACGACGCTCTCCAAATCCATCTCGTCCCTCGACACCCCAAGCAGCAGCCCTCCGGCCACATCGAGAATCCGGAACCTGGCCGGAGCCTCAACCCCTCCCAGCCACTCCCCCTCCGATGAAATGACGGTGTACGGCGACCCCTCTTCCGGGTAGGCCAGCCGGTAGGAGGGCAGCCACACGTTTCCGTCGGCGTCGGCGAACGGGGCACCGAAGAGCGGCAGCGGCCGGCCGATCATGGCTCGATACCAGGACATGTCTTCCTGAACGATCTCCTCGAGCCGGGCATCGGATACTTCGAAGTTCATCCGGCCCATCATTCGCTCATAGGCCTCGACGGGCTCCAGGTGTTCCTCGGTCAGCAGAGTGGGCTCGGCCCGCCACCGCACGATCCGGGTTACGGTGCCGTCCGGCAGACGCCAGGTGATCTCAGGCCTGTCGGACCTCGTGTAGACGAATCGCCCGGAAGCGGCCGTGACCCAGCCAAGGGCCCTGATCGGGTTCATCAGCCCCGGCAAGCCCCGCGGCCAGTGGTCGTACGACGCGACCGTGTCGAGGGTGCCGGTTTCAGTATCGAACAACGACATGTGTCCGGCGAGCCACTCCTCCTCGATATCGACCCAGGAACGGTAGGGCACCCGGTCAAACAGCAGCAGCTCGCCGGATGGACCGATTCCCGCCACGCCGAGGTGGCCTACCCGAGGGAGCCTGGCAATGCGCGCGACCGAGTCGCCGACGAAGAGCGTGACGCGAGACTGACGACGGTCAGGCACAAGAACGCTGTCCTACCCCAGGACGAACATGGAGTACGGGTAGATGACGTCGCCCGGCCCCTCTCCACGCCTGGCGAGCACCTCGTGTGCCGCGCCGTCCAGAGTCAGGACGACCAGTTCGCTGTTCTCCCGATCGGCAACGACCGCGCTCCCGTCCGGGAAGAGCCGGCCGACGCTGATGGACTGGAATTCGTAGTCGCCCGGGTTGGTTCCGTGGCGGTACAACGGCTCCTCCGCGATGGCGAAGGGCGGCTCGACCTCGGGCACGCCCGCGTACGCAACGATCTGGACGCCGGCGCTGTCCTCGATCTGGATGGGGATGTCGGTGGGGGAAGGGGAGCGGTCCGCGCAGGCGGCGAGGCTGGACGTGGTGACAGCGAGGGTCACGCTTCTGGTCATGGGTCAACGGTCCTTTCGCCGGGGGATGGTGGGTCGATTGATAGAGGGTTGTCGTGGCGAAATGGTTGCGGAACCCTTCATCGATTGTCACCTCCGCTCATGCGGGCCCTATCAAGTTGGCGCCATGCTCGACGGCCGACACCCCTTGACCAATGTCCCCGACCTTGACTCCATGACTCGTAGAGCGATGCTTCACGAAACGCCCATCAACACGAGTCAGCATCAGAGGAGCGAATGCCGGGATTCTCATCGAGTCGGGAGCGGCGCCTGTGGATCTGGGCGCTCGCGGTGGTCGCGGCGATCTACTCGACGGCCGATCTGGCACGGACGCTGGCCGACGCGCTGCGCGATAGCGGACTGCTCGAGTTCACCTCGCAGATGTTCACCGCCGGCATGTTCCTGGTCGGGGCGATGATCCTGGTTCAGGGGTTGAGAGAACGCTCACGCGGCGTCGAAGTCGGCTTCGCGCTGGGCGTCACAGCGATCGCCATCATCGGATTCGCCCGGGGGATTTCCGCGGCCGAGCGTTCACATCTCATCGAGTACACTGTGCTGGCGCTCATCGTGCACGAAGCCCTGCTGGAACGGAGAGATCGGGGAAGGAACGTCCCGATACCGGCAGTGCTGGCCATCGTGGGGACCACTCTGGCCGGGGTGGTCGACGAGTGCATCCAGTTCTTCCTGCCAAGCCGCACGTTCGACTGGTTCGATATCCTGGGCGACCTGGTGGCGAGTGTGGTGGCGGTCGGTTCGAGTGCGTCGCTAAGGTGGGTGCGGCGGTGGATCGGCAGGTTTCGCACGTGACAGTAGCTCGGTCAGTCTCGGCCGGGCGCTCCGGATCACCCCACGATGGCCTTGCCCCAGTATCAGATTGTAGCTACAATTGCGCTACACCAGATAGGAGACCGCAATGAGTTCCGGCAGCGTGGTACGCGCGAGAATCGACAGCGACACCAAGGCTCAAGCCACCGAAGCGCTCAAAGCCATGGGCCTCACAGTGTCCGACGTGATCCGCATGGTGCTGTTGCGGGTTGCGGAAGAGAAGCGACTGCCGTTCACCGTCCAGGTACCGAATCCGACCACGGTGAGGGCGATGAGGGAGCTGGACGATGGCAAGGGTCAGCGGTTCAACAACGCCGAGGACCTGTTCCACGACCTCGACATCTGACGTGCTGACCCCAGTCCGTTCCGCACAGTTCAATTCAAACGCGACGTGAGGAAAGCCCGGGCCCGTGGCAAGGACCTGAACAAGCTGCGGGTGCTGCTGGAGTCGCTGATCGAGCAGGAACCGCTGGCCGCGTGGGCCGCGTATTCGAGTATCTGGCCGACGACCTTCCGATGGATCTCGGGGTTGTCGCGCAGCTTCACCTCGGCCAGCGTAGGCCGCGCATCCTGATCGATGATCAGATGGTCAAGCGACCACCGCGCACCGACATCCAGGGTCTCGGCGATCCCCTTCTCACGGCCGATCAGTATCCAGCGACGAGCGTCATCCGGCCGGACCTGCTCGCCGTCGATCAGTTCGGGATACTCTGCGATCAGTTTCTGAAGATCGTCACCTTCCAATCGTCCCTCCTCCTGACGTATCCAGATTCGCTCGGCCAAAGTCTACTCCTTAGATCGAATGTGCGGCTGGGGGCCCACTAACCTGCCACTCCACCACCTCAAGCGACTCCCCCAGCAACGCCGCCCCCCGTACCGGCGAGATCAACTCCTCACCCACCGCCCGCCAAACCAGCCGCCTGAACCGCTGCGGCCTCTCAAACGCCCCAAACCCCTGCTCATCGCCCATCGGCTCCGGCTCCGTCGTCAGCCAGCCCCGCGCAAACGTAGCAAACGCCCGCCGAACTGCGGAAGCCCTGAGCACCCCCACCTGCCCTAGCCGCACCAACATCGCCGCCGCCGACACCCCATACGCATGCTTGAGCCGCGCGATCTCGTAGTACGTCACCCGCCGCCGCCTCGCCCCCACCTTCTCTAGGAGATCCCGCCCCGGAACCAGGAACGCCCCCGCGAATCGGTCCATCGCCCTCTCCAGCGTGATGCCAGGGTTTCCAGTCGACTTGATGATCTTGTGTGCGAGTTCGTGGGCCAGGGTGAAGCGCTTCCGTTCCACGGTCGTCCGCGTGGACACCACGACCGCATCGGCGACCACCATGCCCTGTCGCATGGCCCGGCACGCCAGGCCGCTGATCCGCTCGGGGAGGTCGGCTTCGACCACCTTGATCCCCTTTTCCTCCAGCAGCGCGCACAGGCTGGGCACCGGATTCATTCCGAGGTCCCACGCCTCTCGGAGCCGGTCGGCGCGCTCGTCGATCTCCGCTTCGGTGGCGACGCAGTCGCAGCGGCAGTGCTCGAAACGATTGCCCGCCGGCGGAATGCCGATAACCTCCTCGATCGTCAGATACCGCTCGAGGTTGTCGATTAGGACGGCTTCGGCCCGGGCACGGTCACGGGAGGAAGTGCCCGAGTCCTTTCGGAATTCGAGTCCGTCGAGGACGTCGATCCGGTTGCTCATGAGGAAGTCCAGCGAGACATCGAGCGCCTCGCCGAGGCCGACCAGAACCGCCGAGGAGGGCATCATCCTGCCTGCCTCGTACTTGCTGATGGCCTGCGCGGTGACTTGCGGATCCATCCGCTCGGCAAGCGCCCGCAGGGAAAGGCCCGCTCGTTTGCGGGCGAGCCGAAGTCGCTGTCCGAACATGCCGTACTTCCTCATCTTGGGGTGAGCGATGGTTGACAGTATATACGATAATGGGTATAGTTGTCAACTCACAGTTGAAGTCATTCAAGTAATCTACGACAGTCAGCCCGACGAGGAGGGGACGTGGAGAACGAGACGCGGCAGCGACCGCACATCATGGAGCTCATCGCGAACGCACCGTGGCGCGAAGCCATCACCTACCGGGACTCGTGGCCCCACGAGTACGTGGTCGTCAGGAAGGACGGGCAGGAGGAGTTGCTGGCAGCGTTCTGCGAGCGGATCGAGCGGGGCGAGGGGATCGAGTGCCGGTTCTTCCACCAGACGCGCCCGTATCTGTTCCTCGGCGACCACAAGTACTGGATCATGGTGGATTGTGGAGAGGTCGATCTCGAGGCCGAGGAGGACGAGGTGCTGAATCGGGCGCGGCTGTATGGGGATCGGCGGGACTTCGTGATTCAGTGGGGGGATACGGGGAAGAGGGGAGACTATCCGGTGAGGCCGACGTTCGAACCGGGCGGGACCAGGGCGTAACCTCAGCAGGGCCTGAGCACCCTGATCATGCGTCGGTGGATCTTGCAATCACTCTACCGTTGCCGTCCGTTACGTAGCGGTACAAAGACCTTGCACTGATTCACTCAGCTCAGGTTGCCAATCCCGAAAGTCCATAGATGATACGCGAAACATCCTACGCCGGAGCGCGGAAGATCTGGCCGCGTTCATTGACCAGATAGTCGACACGCACGAGCCGGTCGACATCCGAAGGCGCGGAGCTCCACCCCATGGATCGAGCGATGCGCACAAGCCCGCAGCCAGCTGGACCCGATTCTCGCCTCCGAAATGGACCGCATCCGGTTGGTCTCGATTCGAGGATAGAGTTGGTCGGGAAGATTGGCGCCGACGCCAAGCCGCGGCAGAACGCGCCGACCTCCGCGCACACCGCTGCCATGCTCGTCGGGCCCGATGCCGAGTCAGAACTTATGGCCGGTCGTATTCTGATGCGGTCCGAGTGTATCGATGACGGTCTTGAGGGAATCGATATCCTTGATAGCCTTCTCCAGTAAGTCCCCGACGTCTCTCAGGAGCGCGGCTTCTATACTATCTTGCTCGATGCGTCTCGCCTCTGTCCCGTCTTCGTTGCCCACGCATTTGTTTATGGCGACGGCACTAATCAGGGGGATGCAAGCTCCAAAGGCCCACTTGTAGGTCTCTCTCAGGATACGTTCTATGAGGTCAATTACCGTGATGACCGTAGTTCCGATGGCGGTTCCGACCAAGTCAAAGGGTAACCAGAAGGTAGCCCAAAGGAATATCCAGAGAGCTGTCCCCGCTTTCTTGACCGCGTCCCGAATGATCGTCCACTCCATGATCCTCTCTCCCTTTCTGAGGCTGGTGCCTGGCCCAGCGAACGACGTAGTGCAACTCTATTCGACAGTCCACGGTGCATGATGTCAATGGTCGCCGAGAACTGACGCTTTGGCCATCGATAAACCAAACCTATGAGGATACGACTGCGGAGAGAGTATCCATGTCAGGTGACGGACCTCGTTTGCGATTCGATTCGTTGCGGTTTTGGCCGCCACGGTGGCTCGATCATCCGAAATGCGATTCGGCTGGCTAATCGCTTGACATGCCCCCCCACCCTCACCCATCCTAGCGCAATCGGATCGCGATACGAGGTGGGCATTCAAGGAACCGGAAGAAGAGGAATGACCGATCGACGATTCACCCGCCACCCCCTTTCGTTTCTCTGTGGTGACATGGACGCGGAATCCTTCAAGGCCCTGGTCAGTGACATTCGAGATCAGGGACAGCTTGAGCCGATCGATGTAGTCGGCGACGAGATTGTAGACGGGTGGCACCGCTACCGAGCCTGCCAGCTGCTCAAGCTTGAACCGAATACCCGAGTCCTCCCAGAAGGACTGGAACTGGTGGAGTACGTCCTGGGAAAGAACGCGCATCGTCGCCACATGACCTCGGAGCAGCGGGCGGCGGTCGTGATGCTCGCGGCCGAGTGGATGCCGGCTCATCGGCCTGCGGCGACGGAAAAGGGCGACACTGTGTCGCCCTTATCCAACAAGGCGGCAGGTGAACGGGCGGGCGTGAGCACAAGAACGATTCAGCGGGTGAAGGCGCAGATTCGCGCGGGGCACGGGGAAGCGCTCGCCAGAGGATCTGAAACGCTCCGTTCACTAGCTGCGAAGGCGAGAAAGGAGGCTGCGTGCCGGGCACGGGAAAACGCCGCAATGGCGGGGGGCCAGCAGCGGCAGGAAAGATCGAAGGTCGCCGAACTGCGAGACCAGGTTGCGTTCCTCAAGACGGAGATTGAGAGAAAGAACGCCCGGATCACTGAGCTGATGGAGGAGGTGGAAAGGCTCACCCTGGAACGGGACGAGTTGATTGAGGGGGGTTGACCGGGGGTGAAGGTCCTGCAATTCGGGATGACGGTGACGCCGGGGCACTAACGGATCGGCCGATTGGGTGGCAGATTTGGCCTTGACGCCCGTACACCGTTACGCGACACTATACGATCAAGATCCGAAGATTTCCAGGAATCCGGAGCCCAAAATGCGAATGCTGAATCCCCCTCATCCGGGTGCGTTCGTGAGAACCGAGGTGATCGAACCCAATGACCTCACCGTGACGGCCGCGGCGAAAGTGCTCGGTGTTTCGCGTCCGGGCCTGTCGATGCTCCTGAACGGCCGGTCGGACCTGTCCGGCACCATGGCGCTGCGCATCGAGAAGGCGTTCGGCGTGAGGATGGACACCCTCATGCGCATGCAGTCGGCCTACGACATCGCCCGCACCCGGAGGCGGGAAGACGAGGTGACCGTGGAGCGCTATCGTCCCCCGGTCGATCCCGGTGTGCGTCGGAGAGACTCGGCCCCCCGGTGAGCAGGAGCGTCCACAACATGCAGCCCTCCCCTGCGCGACTACTCCTCGCCACCGCCCTCCTCGCGGCCACCCTCCTCACCACCACCCCCCTCCCCGCCCAGCAAATCATCCAACTACCCCCCCACGACCACCACCTCCCCCCCACCTTCGAGGAAATCTTCCGCGTCGGCGTCCTCGACGGCGACCCCTGGGAGATGTTTGCGACCATCCCCAAGGTCGCCTTCGACGCCGCGGGCTACCTCTACATCTTCGACCGCGCGACCGGCAGCAGCAGCGCCGATCTGCGTGTCGTGATCTTCGACCGCTCGGGCGCGTTCGTTCGCGAGTTCGGGTCGGTGGGCGACGGGCCGGGCGAATTCAGGCAGCCGCGCAACTACGCGGTATTCCGCGACGGCACGGTTGTCGTGGGCGATATCGGACACAAGGCGTATCATCTCTTCGACCCGACCGGCGAGTTCCTGCGCATGGTGCGCATGGACCGGACAGAGACGAGCCGCCGGGTAAGCGACGACTTGGTGGTCACGCTCCAGGTCGTGCGGGCCATTCAGCCGGACCCCCGGGGCGGGGCCGTCTACACGCTGGAGGACGCCGAGACCGCGGACAGCGCCGCAGGGGAAGAGATGGCGCCCGCGTACCGGACCATCGCCCACCATCGCCTGGACGGGGAGGACGTCGAGACCACCGCCGCCGTTCGCGCGTGGCATCCGCCTCCTGTGGACGCGGAGAGCAGTGTCAAGGTGTACGGCTCCGACGACTTGACGGATCTCATATCCAGACGACTGCGGAACACCCTGGACGCGAGCGCAAGCGCAATTCGGAATCCTCCCATCTTCCAGCCCACCGTTCGGATGGCCGTGCTGCCGGACGGCGGGATCGTCTACTCCGATTCCACGGCGTACGCGCTGAAGATCACGGGTCCGGGTGGCGGACCGGCGGTGAGGACGATCACGCGGCCGTTCGACCCGCAGCCGGTCACCCCGCGGATCGAAGAGGAGTACAGGCGGAAACGGGAAGAGCGGGACTCGCAGCAGGGCGTTCCCGCGGGTCGGATCAGCATCACGCTTCAGCGGGAGTCGTTCTATCCGGTCATTCCCGTCATCCGGCGGGTGCGCACCATGTGGGACGGCCGGATATGGGTCATGCGGCAGGGCGACGAACTCCTGGAAGACGGTCCCATCGACGTGCTGACAGCCGGCGGGGAGTACCTGGGGACCTACCGCGCGGGCGCCACGAAGATGCCGGACGCGTTCGGGCCGGATGGGCTGATGGCGTTTGTCGAGTTGGATGAGTATGACGTGGCGAGCGTGGTGGTGCGGAGGGTGGGTCCATCTTGACGTGTCGCGCTGTTTACGTATACGATCATTATTAACACGTATACGTATAAAGTGACAACGCACCATGAAACAGAAACTCACCATCACCGTCGACCCCGAGGTTCTCGTTGCGGCGAAGCGCCACGCACGATCGCGCGGCGTGTCTCTGTCGTCGCTGATCGAACGCGCGCTCCGGCACGAGGCTGCCGTCGGCGAGCCATCCTTCACGTCGCGATGGAGAGGCCGGTTCCGCCCCGCGAACCGTGACGATCCCCGTTACGACGCATTGGCCCGGAAGTACCTTTGATACTGATCGACACGGACGTACTCATCGACGTGGCGCTCGACCGCCAACCGTTCTCCGACGCGGCTTCCGAACTGCTCGATCGCCTGCAGACAGGTCCGAAGCGGGCGTTCGTCGCGTGGCACACCCTGTCGAACTTCTACTACCTCGTCGCTCCCGCGAGCGGCGATTCGGATGTCCGCGCCTTCATCTCCGAGCTGGTTGGCTTCGTGGCTGTCGCGGACTGTGGCACGGACGCCATGGATTTCGCCCTCCAACTCGGTATGGCCGACTTCGAGGACGCCATGCAGGTCGCTGCCGCCCGTGCCAGCGGTGCCCGCTTCGTCATCACGAGGAACGTGCGGGACTTCCGTTCCTCCCCGATCCCCGCGATCACGCCGGCGGAGGCGCTGGAAGCGTTGTTCTGAAGGACCGGTTGCCGATCCAACACTCCATGCCTGGCCCCGGTGCTTTCACCCAGGCGAGTATCCGCTCTCCTCGAGGATCTTCCGGGCCGACAGCCGGAACAGATCGACGAGGGCGTCCTCACCGTGCCTCGCGATGTATGCTTCCGCGATTCTGTATCCGAGGAAATAGCCCACGTGTGTGGGTCCGTCGGGGTGCACGCGCTTGTCGGCGGCCTGGTATCGATGGATGACGGCAGGGCTGGTGTCTCCGAGTTGCTCCATGGCCAGGTCCCAGAGCTCGGATTCATGAGCGATCGCCCAGTCCCATTCGGCCCTGGAATACCCCAGGGTCTCAGGGACGCTCTGGTCGTTGCCCCAGTAGGTGTCCTTGAAGTAGTCTGCCACGCCTTCGGTCACGATGACGGCCAGCAAGTCCCAGGGTTTGGGTTCCGATTCCAGTCCGCGGATCACGTGTGCGACCTCGTGGGGAAGCGCCCAGCGCATGTCTTCGGGGCTCGAGTGATGGGCGAAGAACTCGACCAGCATGCGGCCATCCGTCAGCGCACCCATGCCTGCCCAACCGGGGCCATACACGAGGTACCATTGGGCGCACCCTCGAAATCCGGTCATCTCTTCGGCCTGTGCTGTTACATCGGCGATCAGACTAGGAAGGTCGACCTGAGTCGGAAAAGCTCTCTGAGGATGGCTGGCGAGATCGAGCTCGCGGCGTGCCCAACCGACAAAATCGCTGGCATACCCGTCCCAGAACTCCGCGTATGGCGCATACGCGCTGTCTCGGAGCATCTCCATCCGATTCGAGATGGACCCGCCAGCGGTGAGATGAACGGCGCGGACCTGGGCCTTCCACACGTTGTGGATCTCGACGCATCCATCCATCGCCGACTCGTACAGGGCGGGCTCCTCCCCCACGGCTTCGAAGAGCAGGGGCAGACCTTCGGGCGGCACATGGGGTGCGTTGCCACACGCCAACCCCGGGAATACCGCCAGCAGTGCCACCAGCGTGGTGGCGGCGATCCGTACTGTACACGCGTCCCCTATGTAAACTCCACCTAACATTCTGACAACCCCAGTTGTCATTCTGCCCCCCACGTCACCCGATACCGCACCAATCTCGCCCTCCCCAGTTCATCCTCCTCCACGGCGACCATCACCGCGCCTCGCACCGCAACCACCTCCTGCCGCCGCGGCAGCGTCACCACCCCGAGCACCTCGCCCGTTCCATCCAATACCGTCCACTGCGCGAACTCCCCCTCCTGCTCTTCCCGGCGAAGCCAGATCGACTCGTCCTGTCCCACGACGAGGCTGGTGACCGCGGGCAAGGTCTCGGGAAGCACTCCCGAACGGCGCACGGGCCCCTCGAATTCGGCGCTCTCCGGCACGCCCTCTCTCTCGCCTCGCTGCATCGGGAACATCTCACCCACCTCGGTTTCGCTCAGCGCCCGGCGTAACAGGTCGTCCGTAAGCGGCGCGGGGGAGTAGGAGTACGACCGCGAGAAGACCGTGTCGGCCGAGGGACCGATGTGCGTGACCAGCACCGAGGGGCCCGCGGCGTCGTCTTCGCGAACCACGACGACCCCTCCTCCGCCCGGCATGGCGGCCGTGTGGGTTTCGCGCTGGAACGGTACCCGGATTCGGAAAGTGGCGGCCGGCGCGAGCCATGTTGAACTCCGTAAAGTAGTATTCGGACCAGGCCAGGGTGTCGACGATCCGGCCCTGTTCGTCCATCGTAAGCAGCGGAGAGCTGAATCCCGCCCGTCGGGCGCCGGGATCGGGAGGGTCTTGGGGAGGTCGCACCATCCAGTTGGGGCTCATCAGCGCCAGGGCCGTTCGCCAGGATGGCCGAAGGGGGCGACCCCGGCGCATAGATCACCAGGGTGCCGGCTTCCTCCACGCGCCAGCTTTCGAAGTCGGCAACCCACGTGCGGAAATCGAGGAATCGCCCGTCGGTCGCAAACGTGTTGACCCGCATCAACTGGCGGTCGGTTGCGACCAGGGTGTCGCCTGCGAGCCAGATGGCCGAGAGCAGTATGAACTCGCCCGGCCCCTCGCCGCTTCGCCCGATCGTGCGGGTGATTTCGCCCGCCTCATCGATGACCCGTATGGTCCGGTCCCGCCGCTGCGCCACGAACACGTCCCCATCCGCCGAGATGACGAAGTTTGCGCCGGGATCCGCGCCGCCCCGAGGGTTGAAGGTGAGTTCGGTCGTCGCGACCAGTTCCGCTTCGATTGCAGGCCAGGCCGCGGGGTCGAGCGTTTCGGGTGCGCCCGAGGTGGGGGCCGGATTGGACGGATCGCAGGCCTGCAGGGTTGCGGTCGCAACGGCGACGAGTGCCGGGAGCGCGATGAGGCGGGCGCGGGGGTGGGGCTGGGTGGGGGCTGGGGACTTCATGGTGACGGACAACGTAGCGTGCCAGGCATCGAACTCAAGTCCGCGGAGAATCCAGGGGAGAACCGGGCCGCGATGTTGCACGAAACCGGGCTGAGAACTGTTGGGCAGGTAGTGGGGGAATCGGCAACCTTGATCGGTGGGCCGACTCTCCGATAGCATATCGACCCAGACCACTCCCGGCAGGCCATTGACACGCCCGGCGCACGAGAAGCGAGAAACACCATGAATGCCGCGAACAGAATCCCCCTCTCGATCGCGAGTCCCTTTCTCGTCGGCATCCTGGTCGCAAGCCCCGCCTGCGAATCCTCAGGCCCCGCCTCCAACTGGAGCACCGTCCGAGAGACGCTCCCCTCCGGAGCCGTCCTCGTAACCAATACGCCCGCGGCCGACCCGTCACCGACATCGATGCTGGTCGAGGAGCTGCGCGTCGGCTCCCTGGAGGGCGGACGGCCGGAATCCTTCGCGGCACTGAAGGGCCTGGTGGCGCTCCCCGGAGGCGGGTTCGCCGTTCTGGATTCGCAGGCTCAGGAAATTCGCGTCTTCGGGGCGGACGGGTCACACGTCGCGACCCACGGCCGCCCGGGCGAGGGGCCCGGCGAATTCGTCGACGCAACCGGGCTGATGCTGGATCCCCGGGGGCGCATCTGGGCGGCGGATCCGCGTGGCGCGCGGCATGTCGGTGTTCGATCCGGTCGACGGGTTCCTGGAGTCCCTTCGTTACCGATCCTTGGTCCGAGGGTTTATCTGGCTGGGCATCATGACCGATCGCGGCCATATCCTGAAGCCCTCGATGTCGCTGCCGGACTTCCGACGGATGCTGCGAGTGTACGATTCCACGATGACGCAGATCGATTCGATCTTCTCCGCGGAAGAAGACGAGGGAGGGCGGACCGATCCCGAAGACAGGGAGAATCTCAGGGAATCGGGTGTAACGACGGAGATGGACTGGTCCCGAATCCCCAACGTGAAGCCGGCGCTGGAATCCATCTTCACGTCTGCGGAGGGGAACGTCTGGGTCGAGATCCCCAACCTGAGCGGGGGGACGGACTACGATGTGCTGGCGAGTGATGGCACTTATCTGGGATCGGTGACCGCCGGCAACCTCGGTGTGTACCGCTGGCGCCGCCGGTTGTCGTTGGCGACACGTTCCTGGCGGTGGTAAGCGACGAGCTGGACGTGCCCTACGTCGTCCGTGCGAGGATTGTGCCGGTGGAGTGAGGCCGAGGTTTACCTTGGCCGGTTTGGCCGGAACACGTATACTGTTTCGTGGACACGTATTCCATCGTCTGGAATCCAGCCATGAAACAGAAGCTCACACTCACCGTGGATCCCGAGGTCGTCGTCGCCGCGAAGCGCTATGCACGATCGCGTGGCGTGTCGCTGTCTGCGCTGATCGAACGGAGGTTGCGCGAGGAGATGATCGTCGGCGAACCGTCCTTCGCCTCGCGCTGGAGAGGCCGGTTCCGCCCGGCGGACCGTGACGATCCCCGATACGAGGCGTTGGCCCGGAAGTATCTGTGATCCTTATCGACACCGACATACTCATCGACGTGGCACTGGACCGCCGACCCTTCTCGGATCCCGCTGCCGAACTGCTCGATCGCCTGCAGACCGGGCCGAAACGAGCGTTCGTCGCGTGGCACACCGTGTCGAACTTCTACTACCTGGTTGCGTCGGCGCGGGGCGGTTCGGATGCGCGTGCCTTCATCACCGAGCTGATTCGCTTCGTGGCTGTCGCGGACTGTGGCACGAATGCGGTCGCCTATGCCGCCGGGCTGGAAATGGCCGATTTCGAGGACGCGATGCAGGTCGCGGCGGCGAAGGCGTGCGGTGCCCGTTTCGTCGTCACTAGGAATGCGAAGGACTTCAAGCGGTCGCCGATTCCGGCGGTCACGCCACCGGAGGCGCTGGAAGTGGTGTTCTGAAGGCCGCTTGCGCGGTCAACTCCCCGGCCGCGCCCGGAATCTCAAAAGCCGGGTTTCATCCACGGTTTCTTCGCCAAGGAAGAAGAGCGTCTCCCCATCCGCCCCGACCAGGCGACCCGGAAGCGCAGTGTAGACGTTCCGGAGATTCAGGTCGTGATCATACTCGGTAAGCAGGGACACGCCGCCTTCGCCGGAACTCCGATACTGTCTGTACAGGCTGCCCGCGGCATACGCAGCACCCACGGTCAAGGTCGCTTGTTGGATCCATTCGCGCGTTGCCTGATCCGGGGCAACCGGCTCGTCGCGTGGCAGCAACTGCGACCACTGCGGCGGCTCCGACGCCTGTGTGCAGATGTGAGAGCCTGTTTCGGAGAACAGGTGAACGGCTGGCGTCACATCGAGCCCCAGGGCCAGCGAACCGCCCGGCAGGGCGACCCCCCATGCACCATCGACGATCATCTGGGTGTCGAAGAGGAGCTGATCCGCGGGAAGGAACGATTCAGTGTGGGAACCGTCGAGAGAATAGATTCGGGCCATGTGGTTGCTGCCGCCCGGTGAGCCGACCAGGCCTCCAATGAGAAAGGTCGATTCATCGATGGCCACCAAGGCCCGAGGGTCCAGGTGCTCACGAAGCGGGAAAGTGTTCAGGACTTCCCCCGTCGAGTCGAAGAGCGTGGCAAGCACTCTGCCGCCGTCGAGCGCCACGATCCGGTCGTCGGACAGGACCACGGCGTCGAAGAGAGCCGTGAACTCTCCAGGGCCCTCGCCCTCGCCACCCAGGACCCGAATGATGCGCCCCTCCCCGTCCGCAAGCTTCAGGTCAAAGCTGCGACTGTCCGTCAAGAGCAGGTGACCCGAAGGCGAAACACTCAATGACCGGACGGACAGGACGGGACTGGGGCCGGCGGTTGGGAACACCAGAGGTTCACGTGGCGCGAAGGCGTCCGCGAAGTCCCTGGTGTCCACGTCCTCCGAATGGGCGTCGCACTGACGACCGGAGACGGTTCCATGCTCCTGGTCCCAGCTGATCACCGGAAGGAGGGGAATCAGCAGTGACAGGCACAGGGCCAGGGAGGGCCGGGGAGACCCGGGATCGATCATGGTCATGTTCTCTGGGCGGAGAGGTCGCGAAATGGCGCTCCGTCAACGATAACCTATCCCTCCACCACCCCCCGCACCTCCACCCGCTGCACCCCCAGATCATCACGCGTCCGCACCAGCGCCCAATCGTCCCCCACATCCAGCAGATGCACCCGCGGGGGCAGCACCAGCGTACGCACCCACCTCCCCTCCCCGTCGAACCCGAACCACTCGTTCCGCTCCCCCGGACGGATGTAGTCGTGCACCCACAGGACTCCGTCATCCCCCACCAGAAGCCTGTCGTACGCCGGGAACTTCTCGGGCACGATCTCGCTTTCCCATTCCCAGGTGCTCTCGAAGCGCGCGCGCCAGTCGGGGTCGTCGTCGTCGCGGTAGCGTTCCTCGAGCGCGTCCCGGTACCGGTCGACATCTCCTTGGGTCACGGCCAGATCCGCGCCCTCCCAGCGGATCCGGCGGAGTGTCTCTCCCGTCCAGCCGACCAGCTCGACCTCGTAGTCTTCGCTGGTTCCGAGCCACACGCCCTCGTCGGTTGCGGCAAACACCACTTCGTGTGCCCAGATGCTTCCGGGCATGGAGCTGCCTGGACCGAGAAGCCTTTGTTCCGAGGACGGGATGTTCTCGCGCAGGGTGACGGTGGCCGTGCTTCCCAGTTCCGCGGAGCCCAGCGACAGGAGTTCACGATAGAGCTCCCCGGGCTCGACGCTCTCCTCGCCCATCCCGACGCTGGACCCCAGGAAGCCCAGCCCCCCGCCGGGCGCACACGCGAAGTCGCGCAGCGGCAAGCCGTTGTACAGGAAGCGGTACTCGTTCACGAGATTCCCCTCCCCGTCGAACACGTAGACCCGCGTGGTCCAGATGTCGTACACGACGATCGACTCCTCGCTCGCGCACCCCTCCGCGATCCGGACGTATTCGAACTCGCCCGGACCCTCGCCCTCACGCCCGCGGCTCCACAGGTGCTCCCCCCGGGCGCTGAACCGCTGGACCCTGAAGTGCTGCCGGTCCGAAACGACCACGCTGCCGTCGGCGAGCCGGGCACCGGCGTTGATGCCGGCCAGGAGGTACTCGTTCGGCCCCTCGAGCATCCCGATGGAGAGGATGGGTTCGGCCGACAGGTGCAATTCGGTGGCCGGTCTCGGCTGGGGCGACTGGCCGCGGGCTGAAGGGTGCGCGGCGGCCAGCGCCAGCGCGGACAGGGTGGCGGCTTGAATCCAGCGGGTCATGGAATGGTCTCCCGGGGGGTGGCGGCAACTCTGGAGTGTGGACAATCATCCATATGGATAGGGTTGCTTGGCGTACGGAGGAGGGCACGAGGCCCCGCGTCCGTGGGCGACGACAGATTGAAGCCGGCGAACAGGATCGCCGACCGGAAAGGTATGAGTCCCATGAGGATTCCGAGAGCATTGGTGGGGGCGGCCGTGCTGTTTGCAGCGACGACATCACAAGCCGCCAGCCAGGTCATTCCCGGCCCCAACGGCCCGGTCGAGTTCATCGGGTTGCAGAAGTGGGACGCCCAGAGGCTGTTCGACGCCATCCGGGAGCTCGATCCCGACCGCCCCTTCCACGCCTGCGCCGCGGTCATGAAGATGGATCTCGGGTTCGCCGATGCGGCCGCGTTCAGTTACATGACGGGTTTTTCGGCGGACAGTGAGCGCTACACGGTCGTGGTCGGCGTGGAGGACAGCAGCGGGGTCAGGTACCGCCGGGCCGGAAGTGAGACGCTCGTGCTCCCGGAGACCTGGGAGAACCTGAAGACGCTTGTCAGCGAGGACATGGCCACGGTGGATGCGGCCGCGCAAACGCTCCACGCTTCCGATGACCAGGCGCGTGAATTCGCCGGTTTCATGGGTGCCGATCCCGAGACCCTTGCCAGGGTGCGGCACCTGGTCCGCGGCGCGAACGGAGAGGAAGATCGCCGGCTCGCCCATGAGGTGCTCGCCAGGGATTCGGCACGGTGGGCCCGTGCGGCCGCCACCCTCGTCCTCGGCAACTTCATCGACGACGACAGGTCATGGCATGCTCTGGCGGGTTCGCTGATCGATTCGCAGACGCGAGTCCGCACGGTGGCCAGCGGCATCCTCACGGGCCTGATCCTGCAAAAGCCGGATCCCGTCGACTGGTCCGGGGCCCGCGGCGCTCTGTCGGCCCTTTTCGGCGGGACGAATCCGTTCGCCTTCAGGGATATGCTGGGTGTCCTGTCACTGACGGGCATCGACCCGGAGTTCGGGCAACAGCTGCTCCGCGAGAACCCCGACCTGCTTCTCGCGCACGCGGGAGCCGAGCATGAGCGTACCCGGGGGACGGCGCTGACCTTTCTGAAAGTCGTGAGCGGGGAGGACTTCGGGACGGATGTCGAGGCATGGACGGCGTGGGTGAAGGGTGGGGTGGGAGGACGTTGAGACAGGTCGCCAAAACGTGCGTTGTCCTCCGGATCACCCCTGTTTGCCTCCTCTTCGCCCCGACGCCCGCCACACCACAAGAAGGCCCGGACCACTTCAGAACGCTGCTGGATTCGGTCGTGCCCGCCTTGTTGGCCGAGCACGAGGTCCCGGGCCTGATCGTCGCCTACCTTCACGATGGGGTTCCCGCTTTGACCAAAGGGTACGGTGTCGCCGATCCTTCGTCTGAGCGAGTGATGGAGGCATCCACGCCAATGAACGTGGCCTCCCTTTCGAAGCCGGTGACGGCATGGGGAGTGCTCCGGCTCGCCGCGGAGGGTCACCTGGATCTCGCGCAGCCCGTCAATGAACGACTCACCCGGTGGCGCCTGTCCGACAGCGGTGACCGCTCTCGCGAGGTAACGGCGGGCCACCTGCTGGGTCACACCGCCGGCCTCAATGTGCCTTCCGCTCCGATGGTGCCGCTTGATCAGGCGAACATGACGCTGCTGGCGGCGCTTTCAGGCGAGGTCGATGGGACGGCGGTCGCAATCGTGCAGGAGCCGGGCGCCTCCTGGCAGTACTCCGGAGGGGGATACATGGTGTTGGAGTTGCTGGTGGAGGAAGTGTCGGGTCAGCGGTTCGACGACTTCATGCGGGCAACCGTCTTCGAGCCGAATCTCATGACGGGCTCGACCTTCTCACCGACCGGTGACGAGATACGGACGATCGCCGCCGGGACGGATTCGGAGGGCAACCCGGTAGCGCCATACAGGGTCATCGGTGCGGCGGCCGGAGGGCTGGTCACCAACGCGGCCGACATGGGCCGCCTCCTTGCGAGCTATTTCGAGCGAGCTGACGACGGCGCGACCGGACCCAGTGAGATGGCCGTGCACCTCCTCAACGCTCCTACCGCTGAGGTCACAATTGAAGGTGTCGAGAACGCCTTCTACGGATACGGGCACGGCGTCTCGGGCCAGGATCCCGACCGGACCCTCTACCACAGCGGCGGCAACCCGGGCGTGGTCGCATACATGATCGTGGCGCCATATCGCGGGATCGCCCTGTTCCTCGCCGCGAACAGCGATCGGGGCGCGGGGGTCCTGATTTCGCTCCTGGAGCTATGGGCGGACTTCCACCGAATTGGGCTGCCTCCGCTTTACTGACGCTACCGGCCACCCATCCGCCAGCTCGTCCACGACCACGCACTTTGCGTCTCACCCAGGCGAAGCGGCTTCGGTCTGGCGTTGGCATCACCCACCCGGGAAGTAGTAGACCCGCTCATCGAAATCAACCGTCCACGACCCCAGCGGCCACAGGTACTGGTGCGAGATCAGCGCATCCAGCATGAACCCGCTCCGCCAGAAGAAATCTTCCTCGACGAAGACGTTCCCCATCGCCTGCGTGGCGCCCTTCACCAACCCGTTCAAACCGTGCGACTCGATGGACACCCAGAAGTAGTCGGTGCCCTCGATCGCGTTGGTCTCGAGCCCCAGGAGCTCGACCGTTTCGTCGACCACGATCATGGGCATGCTCATCGCGAGCCCCGAATCCATGAAGTAGTTGATCCCCTCGTGGCCGTTCAGACTGCCCTTCGCGACCATGAGGTGCGTGCCCGCCATGAAAAAGGGCGCTACGACCGGTGGGGAGTCCCCGAAGGTGGCCATCACCTCGGCGAGGGCCTCGGGCGTGCGTTCCCGCAGCGTGATGCGGCGGTTGTCGTAGTCCATGGTGCTCAGGAACTGCTTGAGGATCTGCGTGGTGAAAACCCCGTCGCTGGTCTGGCCGAGCGCCTTCCAGGTGGCGCCGATCACCGGGACGTTGGTGAGGGTGACGTCGCCCATCCTCACCGTCCCGGCGACGCCGAGGGGCTCCTCGACCGTCTGGCCGCCCGTGTAGGCGTACCGTGCCTGGCGGTTCGCGAGGGTGTTGAGTCCCAGGCTCGCGTAGATGTCCTTGTCGAGGTAGAGGCGGTCGCCGCCCGTGTCGAGGATGAGCGAGACGGTCTGGCCGTTGACGTCGATGTCGACCATGGGGAGGGCGCCGGGCTGGGTGATGTCGTTGGTCATCTCCAGGTGGGCGACGCGATCGTCGGTGGCCCATTCGATCCCGTATGGCTCGCCCTCGAACGCCTGCATGAACGCGAGGAGACTTGACTCGTCCTCTCCCTCCGCCGGCGTCGGCAGCTCTCGCGCCTGCGCGAACCGGTTGGTCTGGTACCAGGTGAGGAACAGGCCCTGCCTCGCCCTCTCGTGATCCTCCGAGCCCGCGTCGGTTAGATCCATCAGCCGTCCGTACAGCGTTTCGGCGTGCCCGTAGTTGCCGAGCAGATACGCCATCCTGGCGGCGAGCTGCAGGTCGGCCGCGTTCGACGAAGAGGGGTCGCCGAGCGGTGCGATGACCTCGTCGGCCTCCCAGACGTTGCCGAGCCTGTAGAGGATGTCGGCGTAGGCGCGGCGGGTGGCGTCGTCGCCGGGGTTGGACTGGAAGTCTTCCGCCCGGGCGGGGAGGGCCGTTTCGACATCGGAGCGGAGCCGGAAGTCTTCGGCTTCAATGGCAGTCTCCATGTGGGATTCGCCATCCGTCTCGCCCTCGCATCCCCATACGGCGAGGCTCGCCGGGAATACAGCGAGTGTGGCTGCCGCCTTCCGCATCGTGCGTGACATGATCTTGCTCCTGATTGATGGGCATCTGCAGACATGAATTCGCCACAATATGTAAACTAACCATTACAAAATGACAACTCCGAATGACATTTTTCGGCGCGTCCCGGCGGTTTTCCCTTTCAGGACTCCACGATCGTCCGCAGTTCCACCGTCTGCACACCAAGTTCGTCGAGGCGGAGGACCGCCACGGTGTTCCCGTCCACGGCCAGCACCCACAGCCTCTCCGAGGCGGACACCCGCCCGACGAGTTCGCCTTCCTGAGAGTACACGCTCCAGGCGCTGCCCCCATCGGGGACCAGGCCACCGTAGTGCGGCACCCACAGCGCATCGCCAACCGCGCGGCTCCGCACGTAGAAGGGGTAGAACCGGGGGAGGTCGTCACGGTCGATTCCGTCCAGGTCGGGAAGGGAATCACGGCCCGCGCGGGTGAGCCTGATCGGCTCGATCGGCACGTCCGGCGGAAGTTCGTGGACCAGTTTGCCCGCCATGTCGAACGCCGGGATCGCCGGATCCTTGGTGTCGACGATGTGGTATTCCTCGCCCACTACGACGACAAAGGTCTGGCGGCGGTAGGGATAGATCCGCTTGGTCTCCGGCGAGGAGTAGTACTCGTAGCCCAGGTACGTCCCGAGGGTGCCGATGAAGTGGCCCTCCGCGTCGTACCTCGCCAGCCCGCGCTCGTCCCGTTGAATCATCGGCCTGTCCGGCCAACCGAACACCGACGCCGAAACGAGCATGGAGCCATCGGGGAAGAACCCCTCGACCTCCGCCGTGTTGTAGTCTCCCCAGGGCCGGATGCGCACCGTGCGCTCCACCTCACCCACGCGGTTTCGAATGGTCACCCGCATGAGCCAGGAGTCGAAGGTGTAGAGCCTGTCGCCGACGGCCTGCAGCAGGTCGAGGTTCCCGTAGTCGCCCGGGCCTTCACCCTTCCGGCCGACCGCGCGGATCAGCTGCCCGGTCGTCCGGTCGTAGAACCGCAGCGAGTGCGTGCTTTCCTCGGCGATGATGAGCGCGTCGTCCGTGAACACGGCCCCGATCACCCTGTGGAGAGGCTCGTTCGGATCGTCGCCGATCGTGAAGAGAGGGGTGTCGTCGATCCGGGCGGTCAGTTGCCGGGGCGATCCTGGGCTGGCGGCGCCCAACTCGTCGGCGCGGCAGACCGCCAGCAGGACCACGAGCGTGGCGGTGGCAATGGGTCGGAACATTCTTCCCTCCGGGCCAGGTGACGCGAGATCAACGTTGCGTTCCGGTTCTCCGGCCCGCAAGCGTGTCCCGCGCCCATAACCGGGTAAACCCGCTACGACCGCCGGACCAGTCGCCTCCGGTTCCGGTGACCAGCAACCGTAAACCCGACTTTCCAGTTCGACAACCAGAGTTGACATCCCCGACTGACTACTCATTGCGAGGACGCGACTCAACCGCTTGATTGACGGTCGAGCGGACACCCCTGCCGAATCGGGCCCACCGCCACGAGCGCCAAACGCAAAGGGAGCGACCCCTGCGACACAGTGCATCCTTCGCGTCCATCGCGGCGACGCTGCTCAGCGCATGCGCCTCCGGAGGGCCCGCCCCGGTCGAACCATCTCGCGCGGCACCCGATCCCCACGCCAATCCGTTCGAGTACGAAGTCCCGTCGCCCCCCGCGGCCACGTACCGGTTGACCGACACCATGACCAGCGTCATGACCACGCCCAGCGGGGAAATGAACCTGTCCGTGGGATCCTCGGCCACGGTGGAACTGACCTTCGCGGCGGACCCCGCCGGCGTGCTCGTTTCCGGGAACGTGTCGGACTACTCCGCACGGCTGTCGAGTTCCATGATGCCCACCACGGAAATCGGCAGCGACGACCTGTCGGGCAATCTCGAGTTCGTGATTGGGCCCATGGGTGATACGGAGGTGAAATCGATGCCCCGGGTCACCGGACCGCCGATGCTCTTCCGGTTCAACCCGTATGACCTGTTTCCGCGCTTTCCCGGCCATCGCCTGGAACCCGGAGATACCTGGGTCGATACCGTGACTGCGTCGGCGGACCAGATATCACTGGGCGCACTCCCGGCCACGGCGGAAAACACCACGGTCTATACCTACACGCGCGTTGGAGACACCGTCGTTGCCGGCCGGACCCTCCAGAAGATTCAGGTGAGCGCGCTGGGAAGGTCGCAGCACTCCAGAGAGGTAGCCGGCGGGACGGTGTCGCAGGACATGACCAACACGTTGGAAGGCTTTGCCCTCTGGGACGCCGGCCGGGGACTCGTCGCGGTCCTGGAACTGGTCCGCACCGTAGACGGATCGACGTCGATGCAAGGCAGGTCGATGCCGATAGCCATGGCTGGACCGCTAAGCCTGAGGCTGGTAGCGGCTGCCGCCCCCTCCCGCCCGCCAGACGAATGACCCCACGGAGGTTCCCATGAAGCCCTCCCCGATCAGCACGGCGTGGAATGGTCGCTGGGCGACCTGGCGGGGAAGGTCGTCGTCCTGAAGTTCTGGGCCACCTGGTGCGGCCCCTGCATCGCCGAGTTCCCGCACTTCGTGCAGCTGCTGGAGAAGTACGAAGACGACGACGAGGTCGTCTTCCTCACCGTCGCCACCGCGGGCTCACCACGGGAGGGCGTGGCCGAGCTTCTCTCGGAAAACGGCTACACCTTTCCGGTCCTGCTCGATGACGAGGGGAAAGCGGTCGACTTCGAGATTCTCGGCTATCCGACGACCTTCTTCCTGGACCCGGACGGCCTGATCCAGTTCAGGCGCGAGGGATTCGACCCGGACGGGTACGAGCGCCAGACGGCGATCCGGATCGACGCGTTGCGGGTGGGTGGGGGGCCATAGCCGGCCGTCGGCAGCCATCCCTCTGCGGCAGTTCCAGCGAGCCCCCGCCCGCACACTTGCCCTTCCCATCCGGCGCCGTTAGACTATTACAGTAGTCAACTAGTACAGTAGTCGTCTGGAGCCGATTTGAGTCCCGGACAGACTGCCAGTCTCCCGGAAGGAGCCAACAATGAAGACTGTAATCGTATCCATGGCGGCGGTGGTCGCCCTGGGAACCGGCGTTCTTGCTCTCGCAGACGACGTTGAACCTGTCGCTCCCCCCTCCCAGGAGCAGCGGGAAGCCCGCAACAACTCCGACGCGGAGGAACTCTACAACCTCGTGAAGCAAGCGCGTGGCGAACTGCGCGAGATGCGCGTCGACGCGGGGCTGAACGCTCACGCGCCTGGACCGCGGGCCGGCTGGGGGGAGGGGAAGGGCCATGGAGGCGGCGAAGGGAGCGCGGAACACGGCGGCAGGGAAGGCGGCGAGAGGCGCGGTGAGCACGGAGTTGGGGAAGGCGGCGGAGAAGGTGGGGAGCACGGCGGCCGTGAGCGTGGCGGACGTGGTGAAGGGGGCGAGGACGGCGGCACCTACCTCGCGAAGATGGCGAAGCAGAACAAGCTCTTCGCAAACGGGGCCCGCCTGGCCCTCCAGTTCAACCCCAACACGCAGGTCTTCGTGGGCTCGGTGACGAACACAACCGCGCGGACGCTCTCGCAGGTGCGCGTCGAGATACACCTGGACAACGGCACCGAGCTCGGCCCCACGAAGCGCACGAATGTCGGACCTGGCGAGACGATCCCCGTCGAACTCGGCGCATTCGGGCACGAGTTCACTTCCTGGATCAGTCACCCCGAAGCCGGGATCGAACAGGGTCACGCCGTCGGGGAAGAAGAGAGCGGCGAAGGGCGCGGCGAGCATGGCGGTGAAGGCCGCGGTGACGGGGGTGGGGAGGCCGGCGAGCAGGGCGGGCACGGTCCCGGTGGTGATGCGGGCCGTCCGACCGACGCGGCCTACCGCCCGATGTACAACCAGCTCCAGATCCTGCGAGGCGAGATGCACGCCTTCCAGGCCGAACTGAAGGCACGGTCCACGGGAGGGAGACCATGACTGCAGCTCCGATACCTGCGGCACGCCGCCGCAACCTGTCCCGGGTTGCGCTCTTGGCGTTCTCTGTCGCGCCCCTCGGCGTCTTCGCTTGTTCGACCGGGCACACCGAGGAGGGCGAATCCGGAATCCGGTACGCATTGACGGACACCGCCATGGTGGTCCGCGACGGCGTCAAGCTGGTTGCCTGGTACGACGCCTCGCGCGACGCGTTCCTCGGCACGGTCACGAACACCACGGACGCGACCATTCAGCGGGTCCGCGTCGAGATCCACCTGTCGAACGGAACCGAACTCGGTCCCACGCCCAATGTGGATCTCGATCCCGGGGAGAGCGACGGCTTCGAGCTGAACGCCAGCGGGCAGAGCTTCGTGTGGTGGAGCATCCATGTCGAGATCGGATCCGATTCCGGGTAGCCCACAAAGCCCGTGGCCGGGAGCCTCACCGCTCCCGGTCCGCGGGCGGCCTTGTCTGCTACGCTCCCGGCTCTCCCGCCCCCAACCCCAACTCCCCCTGTGCCCGGTCCCGCTTCGGCACCTCATGACAACGGCGGCACCGCGCCTCGTAGCTCTCCGCGCCCCCGACCTGGATCGTCGGCCCCTCCGCGGGCGCCGGCTTCCCGTCGATGAGGCGCTGGTTCTTCGTCGCCGGATCGCCGCACACCACGCAGATCGCGCTCAGCTTGTCGATCCGCTCCGCACGCGCCAGGAGGAGTCCCATGGGACCGAAGGGCTCGCCGCGAAAGTCCATGTCGGTGCCGGCCACGATGACCCGCATCCCGGCGTCCGCCAGCGCATCGACAACCTCGCAGATGCCGTCGTCCAGGAACTGCGCCTCGTCGATGGCGACGACCTGCGTATCCGCGTCAACCTTTTCGGCGAGCTGCACGGAGTTTGACACTGGCTCGGCGTCGACCTGCCGCCCGTCGTGGGACGAGATCTGGAACTGGCCGCCGTAGCGGTCGTCGAGGTGGGACTTGAAGAGCTGGACCCGCCGGCCGGCGATGAGGGCGCGCCGAATGCGCCGGATCAGTTCCTCGGACTTGCCGCTGAACATGACGCCGGCGACGACCTCGATCCATCCGTGCGCGGCTCCGTGTCGCATGACTCTCCGGCGCGGGTCTCAGTACCCCAGCACGCCGTAGTTCCCGTCCAGTATCAGGCGCACTGACACGTACAGTCCGAAGGCCGGAACGAACACCCAGATCGCATTTGGCGCAACGACATACCTGTACAGCTCGCCCCGGCTGACATGGGCCTGCCGCCCCGCCACGAAAAAGCTGACCCAGTACAGCGACGACACGTAGACCCACTGCCAGAACAGCATGGCCCCAAGGATACCGGCGACCACCGCCGGGATGAGATCGACGGTGTAGGCCGCGTAGAGGACCAGCGTTGGAACGGGCGTCACGAAGCCGTTGCCGATGTCCGCGTTGAAGCCGAACGTTTCGCGATCCCGGTAGGACGGATCGACCATCGAATACGTCGCCCAGGCGTCCGCCCAGACCGCCGGAGACAGCATCCGGCTCAGCGGCACCCTGGTGGTCAGGAATTCGACGGCAGGCGTGCGGCCGGTCTCCTTCCGCCGCCCACGCCAATACGCGGACCGTGCCGCGACGTAGTCCCGCCGGAAGAACAGGCACATCTCCCAGTAGCAGATCAGCAGGTTCGTCGAGAAGAACAGGCTGAACAGGCAGTGGATGACGTTGAAGCCGCCGTGGACGTGGTAGCGGATACCGATGCCGGCGAGCGCCAGGAGCGCGATCAACAGGACAATGTGAAGTGCGACAGGGACTCCACGCCCGCCTGGTTGTTCGCTCTGGTCCGGATCCGTTCGCGCGGGGTCGTAGGCGCCCGTGCTCATCGACGGTTCCTTCGAGGTGGGATGGGGGGATCCTCGAAGCGGAGCGTGTCCCATCGTGCCGGCGGCGTCCCTGTGGCCGGCGGGGCCACCGCGATGGGCGGTGGAGGTGTGTACGGCGACATGTCCAGGTCTTCGCCGTCGAAGTAGGCCAGCCGGTTCGGAGTCGTCCTCGTCATGAGCCAGCGAACCTGGGCGTTCAGCCGCTCTGGCCGGTACCGAACCGCGAAGTACGGAAGAATGGTCTCCGCAACATCCTCCCGGTCGGGAAAGTCGTGCGCGTAGTCGGAGATGGCCACGCCGTCGGCCTGCTGGGCCGCGCGCCAGCCGGGCGAGTCCGAATGGTCGGGATCGAGCGAGGCGTGGGCGCCTTCGTGCATGAACACCTCTTCCAGGAACCCGTCGTTGACGGCCCGCCTCGTTCCCGGGTCCTCCGTATGGATCAGGATGCTCCCGTTGTAGGAATTGCCCCCGAAGGCCCCCTGGCCCGCATTCACCTCCACCTCCTGGAGGTTCGACAGGAGAGCCGCCGGGAGCCGTCCCATCGCTGGTCCGAAGACCTCGATCTCCGCCTCGGCCGCCTCCGCGCTGCCGAACTCGGGATTGAACTGCCACTCCACAGTACGTTCGCCGAACCGCACGTCGAAGAGGTAGGCATTCACCGTGATCCAGGCGTTGGCCCGCCTGTCGAAGATCTCCCTCCAACCGCGACCGGTGTAGGTGACGCTGCCGAACGACGAGGGGTCGTCAGGACCGAGTATCTCCGGGGTCACCCATACCGTTCCGCTGAACGGCGGCTCTCCGGTGTGCGCGAGCCCGATATCGACCGTCTGGTCGGCGCGAACATCCACTTCAACGGTCTCTCGCCGGTAGCTGGGCGGGGCGCTGACGGTAATCCTGACCTTGCCCCCGGGGACGCCCGACAGCAGGTACCGCCCGATTGAATCGGTGTTCGTGGATGCCGACGCTCCCTCTTCCAGCCGCACGGCCGCGCCGGGAATCGCCAGGCCCGGCATCCGGCTGTCGGTCACCGTGCCGGACAGCGTGAACGACCCCACCACCGTCGGCCCGGTCTCCCCGCAGGAAACCGAGACCAGGCCGGTCAATGCCACCGACACGGCGATTGTGATTGGGCGACGCGTCATTCTCGTACACTCCGTCGGACACACTCGAACCGTTGCGCTCCACTCGACGAAAACCTACGGAAGCGGGCCGGTGGACGCACGGACGCGCCTTCCACCAGCCCCGCTGCCAGCACTAACTTCCCCCACCATGCCAACCCACTGGGCCATCGATCTCGGGACCTCCAACACGACCGTCTGCGAAGACCGGTCCGGGCAGCCGCACGTCGTCAACCTCCCCGACCAGGCGAAGCTGGAGCCCATCACGCAGACCCCGGTCATGCCGTCGTGCGTCTGCGTCATGGACCCGGACGGCGAAAAGGTCCTGATCGGGCAGGAGGCCGTCACTTACAACTGGGACGGACGGGCCACGGGCTTCGCACGCGGCTTCAAGCGCCACCTCGGCATGGAGAGCAGCCGGGCCATGGCGCGCGTGGGCGGAAGGACCTTCACCGCGCAGGACGTCGCGTCTCTCTTCCTGCGCGAGATCGTCGACACCCTCGAGGCACGATTCGGCGAGGAGGTAGCCGACGTCACCATCGCGACGCCGAGCGGCTTCTACGAGACGTACCGGGCCGAACTCCAGGAGATCATCCGCCGTGTGAAGCGGCGCGGCTGGTGGGGACGCATCTGGGCGCGCCTTCGGGGGAAGCCGGGCGGGATCGTGTTCCGCACCCTGGACGAGCCCGTGGCGGCGGCGCTCGGCTACGGGGTCGATGTCGGACGCCCCACGACGGTGATCGCCTTCGATTTCGGCGGTGGATCGATGGAAGCGGCGGTGGTGAGGACCCACGGCGCACGGACGGTCGAGACCGGCAGGGCGGAGGTGCTCGCCAAGCAGGCCGTCGAACTCGGCGGCGACGACATCGACCGCTGGATTCTGGAGCGGCTGGTCCCGTCGGCGCTGCACGACTGGCCCGAATGGGAGGTCGCGCTCCGCTGGGAGGCCGAGCGCGTCAAGCTGCTCGCGAGCGCGGGAAGCGAGGGCGACTTCACCTTCCGCAACGAATCGTATGGGAGGCTGGACTACCACGTCCTGCGCGACCTGCTCGCCGAAAACGGCCTCTACGCGCGCATCCGGGAGCTCCTGGACGACACGCTCACCGAGCTGCGGACCCGGCACGGCGTTCTCCCCGGCGCGATCGACGATGTCATCCTCGAAGGCGGTTCCACCCTGCTTCCCGAGGTGCGCAACGTCGTGGGCGACGTGCTCGGCCGCGACAAGGTGCGGGAGTGGCTGCCCTTCGCGGCCGTCGCGCGCGGCGCTTGCATCTTCGCCGGTGGCGCGCACGTCGAGGACTTCATCTACCACGACTACGCGATCCGGCTCCTTCCCGAGGACGACAAGGGGGCCGAGTACGAACTCCTCATCCCAGGCGGGACGCGCTTCCCCACGGTCGACGACTTCGTAACGCGCTACTACGCCCCCGGCTTCGACGGCCAGCGCCACATCAACCTCTTCATCTGCGAGGTCGGGCGCGTGGCCGGGCGTCCGGTGGACTGGACCGAGCGGCCGAACGGCTCCAGCTACTTCGTGCCCGGGACCGAGGGCGAACAGGCGTTCTGCCTGTGCCTCAACGAGGCGGACCCGGCGCTGCCGCTCAGTCCGGCCGGCAGCGGAGCCGCGCCCCGCCTGCGCGTGACCTATTCGGTTGATGAAAACCGCTGGCTGTGCGTAACGGTACATGACCTGCAGCGAAAGACCGACCTGAAGGTGAAACACCCGGTGGTAAGACTGCGATGAGCGAGCTCAAATCCCTCTTCGGCCCTAGCCAGGAGAAGATCTGGCGGCGACTGTCCCGCGAAGTGGGCGGGCAGTTCCGCGAAGGAGGGATCTTTGCATCACACGCCGTCCAGGTTCGTGCCGAAGACTGGCTCATCACACTCGACACGTACGCGTTCAGCGACAGCGCAGGAGGCGGCACCTTCACGAGGCTCCGCGCCCCCTATTTCAATCCGGAGCGCTTCAGGTTCGAGATCTACCGTGCGAGCTTCTTCACCGAGTTGTGGAAGGGGATGGGGATGCAGGATATCGAGGTCGGCCATCCCCGGTTTGATCGTGACTTCGTGATCAAGGGCAATTCTCCTGGGCGGATACGGCGGCTCTTCGACAACGGGAAGATCCGCCGCCTCATCGATGCCCAGCCGAAGATTCATCTGTCCGTCAAGGCGCACGAAGGGGTCTTCAGCAAGTTTCCCGCCGGGGTGGACGAACTTCACTCCGAGTCGGCCGGGACCATCAAGGATCTGTCGCAGCTGCGCATGCTGTTCGACCTCTTTGCCGAGGTGCTGCAGCAGGTTTGCCACGAGGGGAAGGCGTACGAGGACGATGTCCGGATCCACATGCGGCGGCTGCGTGCGCCCGGGGGGCAGATCAGGGACAAGTATGTCATCTGGGAGGGGGACAAGCCGCGACGCGACGCGGCTGCGGCGCTCGGACGGCTGGGCGACCCCGCGGCCGGCCCCGCGCTCACCTCTGTTCTCACGGACAAGGACAACCTGCTCGTCGCGCGGGCGATCGAGGCACTCGCCCGGATCGGTGACGCGCGGGCGGTCGGCCCCCTCGTCCGCAGGCTCGGCGACACCAAGGCGGCCGAGGGCCGTCCCATCCGCGATCACGTTGCCGATGCATTGAGGGAACTCGGTGAAGGGGCGCTCGTCGATGCCGTGCTGGCCGCGCTGGACGGCGACTTCGCGCGTCTCAAGGCGTACGACGGCGCATTCAGGGCGGAGATCATCGATGCGCTGGCCAATTCGATTCGCTGGCGCTCCGCCACGCACCCGGCGAACGCGCTGGCCGAAATCCACGCTGTGGAGGCGCTGCCGCGGCTCCGCGCAATCCTGACCAACTACGGCAGGCGAAACCCCACCGGCCAGACGGTTGCAGACGTGATCAGGAGGCTCGAGTCACGCGCTTCGCTTCCCCGCGCCGCCACGGCGCCCGATGTCGAAGCTGACACGCTGCCACGTGCTGCGCGGGAGCCGGGGCCGGACACGCGGACGCTGCCGCGCGGCTCCCGGGGTCCGGAAGAATAGTGTTTGAAGACTCCCGGTCCGTCAGGCGCCGGGCAACCGATACGGCACGGACTTGCCGACCGCCTCGTCTACCGTCTCCGGAGTGATCAGAACGGTCACCGATACCGTGAGCGCGCCCGCTGCGGCGATGTTCAGGGAAAGCGCCGTGGCCGCGGCCTCGTCGGGAAGGTCGGCGATCAGGTAGAGGTCGCAGTCGCCGAAGGCGTAGTAGAACCCTTCCAGGGTGCCGCCCGCGCCTTCGATCGTCTGCCGCAGGGCGGCCTCCCGCCCGGTGCCGCCCTCGGCGAGCAGCCCCTTGAGGCCGGATTGGGTGTAACTGGTGCGAAACATGTACTTGGCCATCGCTGTCCTCGCAGCTTGGGATGGTTTCGATGATGGGGGGTCTAATGTAGCCGTCCGGTGGCCCACTTCCGCAATGGCGTGCGCTGTGGAAACCCCGCTTTCCATTCTGTCAACCGCGGTTGTCATGCCGGGCATCACCCCGGATCGATCTCCATCTTCCCCCGCAGACCCGACTCGAGCGCGCCCTGCATCCACCCCCGGGCGCCCGAGACGTGCTCTCCGGCGAAGTGCAACGGTCCCTCGGGCCGGGCGAGCGCGCTCGTGAGTTCACGGTCCTGGGTCGGCGTGGGCCACGCCCATGCGGCAAGGCTCCAGGGGTCGCGCCGCCACGAGTGTGACGTGCCGGACACGACGTGGCTGGAGATCCCCGGCAGGAAATCTTCCCAGTGGTCGAGGACGCGGGCCACGCGGGCATCGCCAACGAGCTCATCGAGTTCGTCCGCACGGGTTCCGTACACGTACGTGAGCAGGACGCCTTCCGGGCCGTCCGCGTCCCAGGTCGGGTGCCAGAGTTCCTCGGGCCAGTCGGTCTCCCCCCAGCCGTTCAGGTCCTCGGCCTCCCAGAACCGTGTCCGCAAGCGGACGAAGACTCGCGTCGCGCTCTGGTAGCGGAAGCCCCCGTTCATCGCCTCGGTCTTTTCGGCCGAGAGACCCGGGGAAAACCGGATGCCGGCCAATACGGGCACCGGAACCGTCACCAGGACCCTGTCCGATTCATAGGTGCGGCCGTCCAGGCACTGCGTGCTGACGGTGCTCCCGGCCACGACGTCGGTCACGGGCGATCCGGTGACCACGCGTTCGCCCAGCGCCGCGGCAAAGGCCTTGGGCAAGCGGTCGCTTCCACCCCGTATCTTCACGAAGTCCGGGCGTTCGGCGAGGAAGGCGCCCGGCGGAATCAACTCCCGCTCTCCGCCGCTGAACCCGAGGAAGAACCCGTCGCCCGGGTAGAAACGGTCCAGCTCCAGCCCGAAGTGGCGGGCGTACCGGAGGGTCAGGTCGTGCTGCGGCGGAATGCGCGCGGCCCCCGCCTCGGCGACGTGTCCGGGGGCAAGCGGGGAGCGGATCGTCAGGACGCGTCCGCCCACGCGCTCGCGTGCATCGAGGACCGTCACATCGTGCCCGGCCCGGAAGAGCTCGTACGCAGCGACCAGACCGGAGATTCCCGCACCGACCACGACGATGCGCAGCGGCCGGTCGACCTGGGTCGTGCAGGAGACCAGGCCCAACCCCGCGAGGCCGCCCGCGCGGATAATGAAGTCGCGTCGATTGATGGATTGCACGGGAAACCCGAAGCCCTGCCGGCCCTATTGGCTCCCGGCGTCCCAGCCGGCCGGCTCCCCCCCGGCGACCTCTGCCACGTGAACCACCCGGTCGGCAAGATAGGGATGCCTGCGCACCTTGTCGTGGAAGCGAGTGTCCGCCGTGATGACGGGATAGCCCTCGTGAATGGCCAGTGCCAGGTAGAAGCAGTCGTGGACGGGGTGCCCCAGATCTCTTGCGAGGCGTGCGCTGGAAGCGGCGAGCCGGCGCATCGAAAGAGGCGTGGCCACCGGAGCCTTGCGCAGCAGGTCCACCGCTTCGGCCAATTGCTCGGCGGCCATCTCACCATGCCGGTGCTTGGCGGCCAGAGCGCTTGTCGCCTCTGCAAAGAGCAGATCGGGCGCCAGAAGCGTGACACCCGAATCGAGCAGCGTTGCCGACTCCCCGGAGAGCGGTTCGGCGACGATCCACTTCACGGCCACGCTGGCATCCACCACATACCCGGTCACTGGTGCGTGTCCCGGTCGCGGTCGGCGCGAATGGTGTCGGTGCTGTCGATCGAAGACGCGAGACGTTGGCGCATCGCCCGCGCCCGGTCGGCGAAGGAGCCCTCGGCCGGGAGCAGCGCCTTCTTCAGGATCTCGCGGTGCTCCGCTTCGGCGGACCTGCCGTTGGCCGCGGCGCGCCGCCGAAGGCCGTCGACGATCTGACGGGAGAGCTTGCGAACAGTGAGTTGGGCCATTTTGTCTACTGTCGTTGAAGTGCCAGCAATGACACTTATTGTATGATGTGATGGCAATGCTGTCAATTCAGGATTGGCCCCGCGCTCCTGCCGGCTCCCGCCCAATACCTGAGAGCAAGGTCCCACCCCCGCGATTTGGCAAAGAGGCTGAAGGGCCGACACTTCCTTCTCGAACCGCCGGGTACACTACCCGGCCTGTCACGACACTGGGGACCGGGTCTACTTTCCTGCGGCCCTTCACCACACCGAGGATCCAGTCACCATGCTCAGCACCACACCCCCTCTCCCCCGCCTCCCCCTCGCCGCCACCCTCACGGCGCTCACCCTCCTCACCGCCCCCTTCCCCCCCTCCGCCCTCCGCGCACAGGCCACCCCCGACCCCGGCCAGCGCGTCGCCCTCGTCACCGGCTCCACCTCCGGCCTCGGCCGCGAACTCGCCCACCGCCTCGGCGCGCGCGGCGACCACGTCATCGTCCACGGGCGCAACCGGGAGCGGGGCGCCGAAGTCGTGGATTCCATCAACGCGGCGGGGCCCGGGAGCGCCCGCTTCTACCGCGCCGACTTCGCGTCGTTCGCCGAGACCCGCGCCTTCGCCGAGACCCTTCTGGCCGACTACGACCGCCTCGACATCCTCATCAACAACGCCGGATTCGGGTCGGCTCCCAACGAGCGGCTCCTCTCCGAGGACGGGCACGAGTACCGGTTCCAGGTGAACTACCTGTCCACCTACCTGCTCACCCACATGCTCATGCCGCGCCTGCGGTCAAGCACCCCGTCGCGGATCGTGAACGTTTCGTCCGGCGCGCAGGCCCCGATCGACTTCGACGACGTGATGATCGAGAACAACTTCAGCGGGCGGCGCGCCTACGCCCAGAGCAAGCTCGCCCAGATCATGTTCACCCTCGACCTGGCCGAGGAACTGGAGGGGACGGACATTGTGGTCGGATCGCTCCATCCGGCGACCTACATGCCGACCGGCATGGTGCTGCGGCTGGGCGCCACCCCGCGCGCCACCATCGCGGAAGGGGCCGACGCGGTCATGCAGGTGGTCGACTCGGACGACTTCGAGAGCGGTCAGTACTTCAACGGCCTCAGGCCGGCTCGTGCCAACGCCCAGGCGTACGACCCCGAAGCGCGCGCCCGGCTGAAGCGGCTGAGCCGGGAGCTTACGGGGATCCGCTGACGACCGGGCGGCTGCCGGTGTTCCGGCGCTTCCGGGCCGGAGTCGGCGAGGGTCACCGGGTCCGCAACTTCGGCTTTCCGGGCCCGGGACGGCTCACCGGTCGTTCGAGAGATCCTGGTAGTAGCCGCCCACGATGACGAAGTCCCTGTCGGATACCGGCGAGTAGTACCGGATCGCGTAGCTGTCCTTGCAGAGAACGTCTTCCGGGTCGGCGGGATCGTCCCAGCACCATTCCACGAACCCGCCTCCCTCCTCGGCGCCGGTGGCCAGCATCTCCTGGACGACCAGGGTTCCCCGGTCGTCCTTCACGTTGCCGGCTCTCTTGCGGTCCATGTCCGGATCCTCGCCGTGGATGAACACCCGTCCCTCGGTGGTGAAGAGAATCACATAGACGTTGCCCACATTGTAGTCGCTGCCCTCCGTTCTGACTTCCTCCAGGACCCGGGTGCCCTCGTCCATGTCTTCGATCCGGCCGAAGACGGACTCGGCCCAGAGCACGAATCCCCTGAGCGTTTCCCTGTCGCGCACCTCGCCGGCGGTGACCTTCTCCACCTGGGCGTGAGCCGGGCGGGGGGACGGGGCACTGAAGGCGAGAACGAACAGTGTCAGAATGATGGGGACGGATTTGACCACGGCGGGTTTTCGTGGGTTGGGGTGTCACACAAGGTCCAACACAAGGATACGTAGTGGCCGTCCCTCACGTCCATATCCAGAGGCCTGCGCGTGGCGCCGCCCCGGGACCGAAACTATCCTTTCACGATCTGCGTTACTTTGCCACGTAACGCATCCGCGTGCACGCAATTCCCGAACCCCGCCTCGTCAAGGAACAGGATCATGAACCGCCTCCCCGCCCTCGCCCTCGCCGCCCTGCTGATCACGGCCTTCGCCCTGCCCGCCCCCTCGCCGCCCCAGCAGCTCGCCTACCGTCTCCCGTCTCCGCCCACCGCCACCTATCACGTTGTGGATACGACAAGGGTCACCATGACCATGCCGATGGGCCCCATGGAAGCGTCGGGCAATTCTTCCTTCACCTTCGCGGTGACATTCGCGGCCGAGCGTGATGGGGTCCGCGCTGCCGGGGAACTCACGGAGTTCGCGGCACAGGGGAACGAGCCGATGAGCGGCACGACCTCCATTAGCAGAGGCCAGGCGGGAGCCGGTGACTTCGACCTGCTGCTGGGACCGCAGGGGGTGGAGGAAGTGGTGGCCGGAGCGATCCGGGGAGCCGACAGCGATCTTCCCATGTGGTCGGATCCGACCGAAGGGATGTTCCCGCGCCTCCCTGCGGACGAAGTCCAACCGGGCGATACCTGGATGGATACCGTCACGCACGACGTTGCGGAAGGCACGAGAGTTGCCGTCTACACGTACACACTCGCCGACGAAACCGTCGTGGACGGCAGGCCCCGCCTCAGGGTCACGTTTTCCGCCGATGTCCGGCTCTTGTTCGAACCGGCTGGAGGAGCTGGGGACGAGCAGCTGACCGGCACGGAAACCGGCTTCTTCCTGTGGGACATCGGCAGAGGGCTCGCGGCTGTGGCGGAAGTCTCGCGGAGCTACGAGGGGAGTATCGACCTGGGGGGCGCGGGTCCCATGAGCATGAAGACCACCGCCGTGACCCGGGTCACGTTGGCGATGTAAACCGCAGTTGACGTTTTGTAAATCGCAGTTGTCAGTACGGATCCCGGACTGCTCGCGAGTCGGTCTGCCGGACGGGCGTACTACCAGCGCATGGATAGGTTCACCGTCGCACGATAGGCCCCATCCCGGCCGTGGGGGCCGGTGCTGCGCCCGGCCTCGATGCCCGCCACGACGCCGCGACCGAGCTGCAGGCGGCTGCCCAGCTGATAGCCGTAAACCCCGTGGCTGGCCAGCGCGACCGGTGCCGGCCGAGCCGGGTTTGCGATTCCGCCCGCCCCGAACCAGGCAGCGTCCAGCGGCTCCGACATCAGGAATCTCGCGTAGGGCGTGAAGATGCCCCGGCCCGCCGGCGTTTCGATCCCGTACCCGATTTCCGCGTCCAATCCCCGGCGGCCGGGTCCGTAACCGTCGCGGCCGGGCGTCATCGCGGTTGCGCCCAGAGCCCACAGACGCGCCGCGCTGGTCGCCGTCGATCCCCAGGACGGCCTCACACCGAAGGACAGGCCGCGTCCGCCGCCCCCGGGGTTCAGGGTGAGGGATCCGCCGAGGCCCCACTCGTCGTAGCCGTCCTGCTCATGCACCATCAGCCTGCGACCGTGCATGCGGAGCGTCAGGCCGCGACCGGGATTGATGACGGTCACCCCGCCGCCGACTTCCATGCCGATTCCGGTATCGATGTCACCGTCGCCGCCGTCATAGCGCATGGCCACGCGCAGCTGCGGCCGCATGGTGGACGAGCCCATCGCCATTCCCGCCGACCCCTCGAGCATCACACGGACGCGGCTCGCATCGGTGTTCAGCTCCCTGCGTCCCTCGACCTCTTCCGATGTCATCCTCGCCATGAACGCGTCCGACCGAATCGCGAGTTCGAAGCCGCCGGCGTCCTCCGAGTGCAGAATCTCGGCCTTGAGCCCCAATCCGCCCATTCGCATCGAGATGGGGCTCTCGGGGTCCTTCTCTCCGCCTCCCTCGATGTTCAGGTTCCCGGACCCGTACCCGAGCACGCCCCAGGTGAAGAGCCGGTCACCGATTGCGAGGCGGGCGTAGGGGAATCCGCTGGTTAGAGTGGTTGTGATGTCACCGAAGTCGTCATCGCCCGGTCGGCCGAGTTCGAATCGGCCCGATCCGCGGCTGTGGGTCATTGCAAGTCCGGCGATCACCGATCCCAACGCGTAGTCGGCGCCGAGGGCCGCGGTCATGACCTCGCCATTGCCGAACCCCTCTCCCTTTTCGTTGGAGAATCGCATGATCTCCCCTCCACCCCAGAGCGAGTAGCCGGCCCCGCCTCCGGAGGCGCCGGGTGAGAGCTGGAAGGAGGTGCCGTCGACGAGCGCGTTGGCGGAATGCGGCAGCAGACCCGGCGGCGAGGGCCGCGCGCCGTTCCCGTGGCGGGCCGCCGCGCCGGCACGCGCGAGCAGGGAACCGAGGTAGGACAGGGCCTGGTCGTCGTAGGGATCGGTCACGCCGCGCAGGGCGCCGAAGTCGAGCGACTGCCCCCCGACCTCGACATGGTCCTCGGCGTAGTAGGGATGTGAGACCCGGTTGCCGATCATCTCCATCGCCTGGCTCGCCACTGACCGGCTGAACCGGTGGAGCCAGTCTTCGGCGGCCTGTTCCGCCTCCGCCGTCGAGAAATTGCGGTAGAATCCCGCGCCGATGATGAATTCCTGCCCGGGGTAGAAATCGTAGTTGCTCGTGAACGAGAGCGCGTAACTCACCTTGGGCGATCCGATGTCCTCGTCGCCCTCCACCGTGGGATCATCCCAGAAATACTCGACGAATCCTCCCCCGGCCTGGGCCGCCGCGATGATCAGTTCGACGAACCTCGTTCCGTTGACGTCGACGAAATCCTCGGCGTAGCGGCCTTCCCGCCAGGGGTTGGCGCCGTGGAAGAGCACGTACGCCTCCGGCGTGAAGATGAAGAGGTAGATGGGACCGGCCTTGAAGTGGCCGCCTTCTTCCCTCAGCACGGCCTTCCACTCGTTCGCGCGGGCGAACCCCACGAGGTCGAGCAGTTCGACCAGCCAGTCGAGCGAGCCGTGCACGAACTGCCTGAGTGTCTCCCGGTCCACCACGTCGGCTGCCCCGATCTGGGGCAGCGGAATCTCGGGGAGCGGCTCGCCGGCGTGCGTCAGATCCTGGTAGTAGCCGCCCACGAGGACGAAGTTCACGTTCGCCACCGGGGAGAAATACTCGATAGCGTAGCTGTCCTTGCAGAAGACGTCCTCCGCGTCGGCAGGATCGTCCCAGCACCACTCCACGAACCCGCCTCCATCCTGGGCGCCGGTGCTCAACATCTGCTGTACGACGTGGGTTCCCTGGTCATCCTGCACGTTGACCACCAGCTTGCCGTCGATGTTCGGATCCTCGCCGTGGATGAACACATGACCCTCGGTGGTGAAGAGGATCACGTACATGTTCCCCGAGTTGTAGTCGCTGCCCTCGGTTCTGACCTCCTCCAGAAGCTGGGCGCCTTCGTTGATGTCGTCGATCTGGCTCATGACCGACTCGGCCCACAGGATGGATTTCCTGAGTGTCTCCTTGTCCACCACTTCGGCGGCGGTGACCTTCTCCACCTGGGCGTGAGCCGGGCGTGGGGGCGTGGTGGTGAGGGCGAAGATGAGCAACGTCAGAAAAGCAGGGGCAATTCTGAACATGAGCGAATCTCCTAGGTAGCTGTGCGGCAACGGGATGCGTCTAGGATACGTCACGGTGGTCGTAGTGTCCAGTTCTGGCGATGCTGTCGGCGGGCAGCAATGGGGGCGATTTCGGGCGCACATGTGGGCATCCGGAATGGCGCCGTGCCGGACCGGGGGCGACTTCGCGGAGTTCCGGCTGCCGTGGGGGCAGGCGGTACGCGCTGATCGTCGTGTTGGAATACTCTCGGCGGATGTGCCTGCGGTTCTACGAGCCCCAGACGATGGGTGTGGTCATCCCTGCTGGTCGTGGAGAAGATCGGCGGTCGTGGCTCTTCCGGGTGCCCGCGCGGCTGACAATACATGTGCCCAAGCGCGGGCAGGTTGACGCCACATGTCGGTCCGTCCACAATCAAGTGGAGGTTTGGAGTTTGCGGTAGCGTAGGTTGACTTCCGGGGAGTGAACTGTCATGCGCAACAGCAGTCTCGCCGCTATCGGCGCCATCGACCTCGGGACTGCGGCGACCGTAGCCCTCTCGCTCATCCTGGCGCCGGAGCCGGAAGGCCGAGACCTCCCGCCGCTGATCGCCTTTGCCCAGATCGGCTCGGTGGCGGTCGGGTCCGGTGCGAGTCCCGTCTACGGGTCGGGTACTGTGCGGCCGAGAGCCGAAATCAACGTCGCACCTCAGGTCGGCAGACGGGTCGTTCGGGTGAATCCGGGGTTCCGGAGCGGAGGCTGGGTGGAGGTGGGGCAGACGCTCTTCCGCATTGGCGAAACGGACTACGTGTACCGCCCGGTGGACAGGCCCGATCCGGCCAGTGGGACGCCGCCCCTGCTCCTGGGCGAGTTCGTCGACGTGGTGATCGAAGGCGTATCTCCAGATCACTACTTCCGGGCGCCACGCGCGGCGCTGCGACCGGGCAACCACGTCCGGGCCGCGACCGATGGCTCCGTCGTGAGCATCGTCTCCGTGCACGAGCTCCAGCGCGCAGATGACGAGGTGTTCTTCACCGACGCCCCGCGAGGTGGCCAGGCGGTGATCACCAGAGGACTTCAGTGCGCCACCGAAGTGATGCGCATCCAGACCGAAACCGACCCGGCGCGATGAATCCCGGCGCGCGTTCCGAACCCGGCGATCGCCGCGAGCGGTCCGGCCCGCTCGCCTATATGGCCGGCAACGGCATCGCGGCCAATCTCCTGATGATGGGCATCGTTGCGGCCGGGCTCGTGTCCCTGACCGGCCTCGAGCGGGAAGCTTGGCCCATCACCCCCTTCTACCACATCGAAGTCTCGATGCCCTATCCCGGTGCCACGCCGGAGGAGATCGAGGAGTCGATCGTAGTCAAGATCGAGGACCGGGTCAGCGGGCTCGACGACGTGAAGGCGGTCAAGTCCGTAGCGGCTCCGGGCATCGCCTCCGTGCGGATCCAGATGGATTCCCGTACGGACATGGACCGGGCACTGGACGACATAGAATCTGCCGTCAATCGTATCCAGTCCTTCCCGGTCGGTGCCGAACGTCCCCGGTTCCAAGAGATGGACAACCGCTTCAGCATGATGCGGCTCA
>JAPPGM010000009.1 GCA_028874995.1 Gemmatimonadota bacterium
CGGGTGGGAGGACGGGGCGCCCCCCATGGACGAACACGAGCACACGCACGAGGAAGTGCTCGCGATGGAGGAGATCGAGATCACCCAGGTGACGTCTTTCTTCGTCGGGACGACGAGCCGGAGGGACGTGCTCCGGCTGCAGCGCGAGATCAACGACTACGAGGGCGAGCCGATGATGGCGGTGATCCCCGGCCTGGCGCTGAACGAGATGTGGCAGGGGATCGGGTACGCCGAGACCGGGCTGCGGCTGGTGACGATCTTCGTCGTGCTGGTGGGGTTGCTCGGGATGCTGGTCTCGCTCTACACGTCGCTCAACGAGCGTCGGCGGGAGATGGCGATCCTACGCGCCGTCGGTTCGGGCCCGAGGAGCATTGTCGCGTTGCTGGTGCTGGAGTCCGTGTGCCTGGCCGCGGCGGGGGCGATCTGTGGGCTGGGACTGGTGTACGCGTTGCTCTCGGCCGGGCAGCCGATCGTCGAGGCGCAGGTGGGGCTCTTCATCCCGATCCGGTCGCCCGGCTCCGTCGAGTGGCTATTCCTGGGCGCGGTGGTGTCGGCCGGGTTCCTGATGGGGTTCGTGCCCGCGCTCAAGGCGTATCGGACGGCGCTTCATGACGGGCTGGCGGTGCGGGTTTAGGAGCGCCTGGACAGAATCTCGCCGGTGCTCTGAGCGGCGATGGACCCGGGCCGGGGGGTGGCGCCCTGAGGCGGGTGGCCGTTGTATCATCGAGGAGGAACAGGAGTCACGCCATGACCGGATACCGACCCACGCGGCCGAAACGTTTCCTCGCCACCGCCCTCGTCATCATCACCTCGGCCTGCGGTGGCGACGCCGCCCCCGACGCCATCAAGGTGGGCGCCATCTTCGACCTCACCGGGCCCACCGCCGACGTGGGCACCGACTACGCGGACGGCATGCGCGGCTACGTCGACTGGGTGAACGCACAGGGCGGGATTGAAGGGCGGCCGATCGAGCTGATGTACCAGGACTACGCCTACCAGGTTCCCCGCGCGGAGCAGCTGTACACGCAGTTCGTGGCCGAAGGAGTGGTGGCCTTCATGGGGTGGGGGACCGGGGACACGGAGGCGCTCAAGTTGAGGATCGCCGAGGACGAGATTCCCTTCAGCTCGGCATCCCTTTCCCACATCCTGGGCGACCCGGCGGAGGCGCCCTACAACTTTCTCGTCGCCACCAGCTACACCGACCAGTTCCGCATCGCACTGGACTGGATCGCGCGTAACCATGGCGAGGGCACCCCGGTCGTCGCCCTCATGCACAACGCGAGTCCCTTCGGGCTTTCACCGTCCCGCTACGGGGGCGTGGAGTTCGCGGAGGCGCTGGGCATCGACCTGACCCTCTACGAGATGCCGCGCGGCGCCGTGGACTACACGGCCGAGTTTTCCCGCATCCGCCAGAGCGGCGCCCGGTACGTCGTCTTCCAGAATACCTCGGGCCCGGCGGCGGTGGCGCTCCAGAACGCCCGCAGCCTGGGGATCGATGCGACCTTCATCTGCCTCAACTGGTGCTCGAATGCGCAGCTCGTGCGCATCGCGGGCGAGGCGGCCGAGGGCGTGATGGGGACGATGCCGTACGCCCCGCTCGGCGTCGACGTGCCGGGGACGCGCGTGATCCGCGAATACCTGGCCGGGAAGGGCGAATCGATCGAGGGCAAGACCAACGCGTACACTCAGGCGTGGTGGACCTTCGCGGTCTTCGCCGGGGCGATGCGGCAGGTGCTGGCCGCTGGGGACGAGCTCACCGGCGCGAACATCAAGGCCGCGCTCGAGACCTTCACGGACTTCGACATGCAAGGTGTGACGGTGCCGCTGAGCTTCACGCCGGACGACCACGTGGGAGCCAAGGGGCTGCGGATCTTCCGGGTCGAGAGGGGGGAGTGGGTGCCGATGACGGAGTTCATCCAGGCGCCGGCGATGCCGTGACCATCCCCCTGCTCAGCCTCAACAACATCGAAGTCCTCTACGACGACGTGATCCTCGTGCTGCGCGGCCTCTCGCTCGAAGTCGGCCAAGGCAGGATCGCCGCGCTCCTCGGCTCCAACGGCGCGGGCAAGACCACCACCCTCAAGGCCATCTCCGGCCTCCTCCACGTCGAGGACGGCGAGGTCACCGACGGCACGATCGTCTTCGACGGCGAGGAGATCCAGGGGATGGACGCGCACCGAATCGTCGAAAAGGGGATCTTCCAGGTCCTCGAGGGGCGGCGCGTCTTCGAACACCTGACCGTGCGCGACAACCTGACCGCCGGTGCGTACACGCGCCGCGACCGGAAGGCTGCCGAGACCGACATGGACAAGGTCTTCCACTACTTCCCGGCGCTGGCGGAACGGCGCCGGCAGATCGCGGGCCACCTCTCCGGCGGCGAGCAGCAGATGGTGGCGCTCGGCCGCGCCCTGATGGCGTCGCCGCGCATGATGCTCCTGGACGAGCCGTCGCTGGGCCTCGCCCCGATCCTGGTCGAGAGCATCTTCGAGATCATCCGGCGGATCAACCGCGAGGAGGGGACGACGATCCTCCTGGTGGAGCAGAACGCGCGCCTGGCGCTCGATGTCGCCGACTACGGGTACATCATGGAGGGGGGACGGGTGGTGCTGGAGGGGAGCGCCGGGGAACTTCGCACAAACGAGGACGTGAAGGAGTTCTACCTGGGACTGGGGGATGCCGGGCGCCGCTCCTACCGTGACGTGAAGCACTACAGGCGGAGGAAGCGGTGGCTGTCCTGAACGAAGCGATCTACGATCCCGGGAGCGAAGCACACCCGGACTGGAGGGCGTTGCAGGACGACTTGGCGGCCACCGCGGTCAAGTACGGCGACGAGCGCACCCGCGAAGTCTGCAAGCGGCTCCGAGGGGTGAACCTGCGGGCGGAAGACGTCAAGGGTGTGGCCGACCTGGCCGCCATCCCGGTTCTGGAGAAGGACGACGTGCCCGAACTCCAGGCCGCGCGCCCTCCCTTCGGGGGAATGCTGTCATCCCGGGCGGGCACGCTGAAGCGCATCTACCGCTCGCCGGGGCCGATCAACGACCCGCAGGGGCAGGACGGGGACTTCTGGCGTGTGGCGCCGGCCGCCTGGGCCGCCGGGTTCCGCGACGGCGATGTCGTGCTCAACTCGTTCTCGTATCACCTGACGCCGGGTGGGCTCATGCTCGACGCGGGGTTGCGGGCGGTCGGATGCACGGTGATCCCGGGCGGCGTGGGCAACTCGGCCGCGCAGGTGGAGGTGGCGTGCGCGGCCGGCGCGACCGGCTACACCGGGACGCCCCAGTTCCTGCTCACGCTCTTCGAACGGGCCCGGGAGATGGGCCAGGAGCTTCCCATCGGTCGTGCGCTGGTGACCGGAGCACCGCTGCCGCCGCCGTTGCGCACCCGCCTCCAGGACGATTTCGGCGTCGATGTCTACCAGTCCTACGGGACCGCCGACGCCGGTACGCTCGGCTACGAGTGCGAAGCGAAGGACGGATGGCACGTCGCGCCCGGAATCGTGATCGAGCTGCTCGTGCCGGGGGCCGATCGGTCGGCGGGCGAAGGCGAGACCGGGCAGGTGGTGGTGACCAGCCCGAACGAGATCTACCCGCTGGTGCGGTTCGGGACGGGGGACCTGTCGGCGTGGAACCGGGAGCCGTGCGGTTGCGGGCGAACGAGCCACCGCCTGGCGGGATTCCTGGGCCGGGTCGGCGAGGGGGTCAAGGTGAAGGGGATGTTCGTGCATCCGCGGGAGCTGGGGGGGGCGCTGGGGGACGATCCGGTGGTGGCGCGGTACCAGGGCGTGGTGACGGAGGGGGCTGGCGGTGCGGACGTGTTCACGGTGCGGGTGGAGGTGGTGGGGGGGTGTGAGTTGGGGGAGGGGGAGGTGGCCGCGTTGGCGGCGCGGATACGGGAGGCCGTGAAGGTGCGGCCGGTGGTGGAAGTGGTGGGGGCGGGGGAGATCGCGGAGGGCGACGGGGGGGTGGTGGATGGGCGGGGTGGAACCAAACCCTGACGTAACGTTAGGGTTGCGATTATGATTACAAATCCATCGCAAAACATACTGTAACAACCTTGCTGTTCTTTCTTCAATACGATTGCTTTTCTGTCAATACATCGCTATTCTGAGGTGGTCGCCGTCTCCAGCCCTCGCCCTCATCCAGAGTCATGAATCGAAACCCCGGTGCCCCTTCGTCCGACCATCCCTTCGCGGACGCGCAGCATGGTGGCAGCCCTGTCAATGTGGAGCAGCCCGGTTATCGGCCGCGCGTCGCCGACCGGGAGCTGAGGGAGCGGCTGACCTGGGCAGGGGCAGTCGTGATCGAAGGTCCCAGAGCATGCGGAAAGACGTGGACCGCTCGCCGGATCGCTGAGAGCGGAGTGCTTCTGGATGTGGATGACCAGGCCCGCCAGCTGGCCAGACTGGAGCCGGGAGAAGTTCTGGCGGGCCCCACGCCCCGCCTGATCGACGAGTGGCAGCTGGAGCCCCACCTGTGGAACCATGTCCGCCACGCCGTGGACGATCGGCAGGCGAAGGGACAGTTCATCCTTACGGGGTCCGCCGTGCCGCCGGCCGATTTCACACGGCACAGCGGAGCCGGGCGTTTCAGCCGTTTGCGACTACGTCCGATGTCGCTCTTCGAACTCGGCCACGCAACGGGTTCCGTATCACTGTGTTCGGTCCTCGCAGGCGAACCCGTGCCGGGGTGCGAGTCCCGTCTGCACACGCGCGACCTCGCCCAACTGATCTGCGTGGGAGGGTGGCCCGCCCATCTACGCGCCTCCCCCGGCGAAGCCCTGCGCGCGAACCGGGACTACCTCGCTGAGGTCTCGCGGGTTGATGTGGAGCGCGTCAACGGCGTGCGGCACGACCCCAACCGCGTGCAGCGGCTCATGCAGTCGCTGGCTCGGAACGTGGCCACCTACGCATCCATCGCGACCATGGCAGCCGATGTCGGCGGGTCGGATGCACGCTTGATGCCCCATACGGCGCGCCACTATCTGACCGCGCTGGAACGCCTCATGCTCATTGAAGACCAGCCGCCGTGGGCGCCTCATCTCCGCTCGCGTTCGCGACTGCGGTCCTCACCGAAGCGCCACTTCGTAGACCCGTCCCTGGCTGCAGCGGCTTTGCGCGCAGACCCCGACTACCTCATGAGGGACATCTCATGGTTCGGGTTCCTGTTCGAGTCCATGGCCGTGCGGGATCTTCGCGTCTACGCCCAGGCCACGGACGCCAGTGTCTACCAGTACCGTGACAATACCGGCCTCGAGGTGGACGCCGTCGTCGACGCGGGCCCGGGTCGCTGGGCTGCTTTCGAGGTGAAGTTGGGCACGAGCCGGATCGACGCCGCCGCCAGGACGCTGCGAAGGTTTGCGGACCGGGTGGACATCAGCCGTTGCGGCGAGCCCGCCGCCCTCGGGGTGATCGTCCACAGCGGGTATGGGTACACCCGTCCAGATGGCGTGGCGGTAATACCGGTCGGATCGCTCGGGCCATAAGCAGCCCGTGGCCCTACCGCCTCCCCGGCATCACCCACCGAACCACCCTCCCCTCCCGGTCCACCACCGCCATCGGAATCTTCAGGATGTCGCCATCGATGGCCCAGCGATGCACATGATCCCCGGCAAGCTCCGGCGATGACGATGCCAGCTCGAACTCATCCGCGACGCTCAGGTCGACATCCCTGTAGCCCAAATCCTGGAACGACGCCAGCGTGACGATGCTGAGCGGATTGTGGACCCCGCCGTCGATGAAGCCGGTCATCAACTCGGCCTGGAAGACGAACTCGCGCCAGTGTCCGTTCACCGTCCCGGACCCGCCCCGGTTCTCGACCGGAACCGGCTCACCACCGGTGTATCCGTCGCCGCCCACCTCGAGGAATGCCTTGATCGCCGAATCACCAACGAAGTGCGGATCTTCGTTGCCGGTCGGGTTGTTCGGGTCGACCGCATCCTCCAGCAAGCCCAGAAGCTCCCACAGCTTCCCGTGAAACCCCATCACATGGGCCATCTCGTGCACGATGGTGCCGTCGAGGTGGCGGCCTTCCGCCACCCGCTCCATCTCGTCCAGATCCTCGATGTCGAAGAACATGATCCCGACCACCGGGAGAGAGCCTTCCGCACGGATCTGGCAGGGTCCCGCGCCCGCGAAGATTCCTCCCGGGCCATCGACCTCACGCGCGTCGGCGTAGATCAGCAGGTCGTCGACAATCCGGTCACCGGGGATCTCGTAGTCGATCGAGGCCTGGTCGAGACACCACTCCAGGTCGGCCTTCCTCACCGTGCTCCAGCCCAGGTTCCCCCGGATGGCCTTCTCCCAGAACTCCTCCGCCTTCGCGAAGCCTTCGAGTTGGCGCGCGGAAAGTGCCGACGAGTCGGCGTGCACGATGACGATGTCGTAGACGGAGGGCGTGGCGGTGGCGGTGAAACGGATCGTGCCGACAGTCTGGTCTCCGTTGCTGACTTGAGCGGTGAGCCGGTATTGGCCCTCGGTGGGACCCAGGATCCACCGGTCGACGCTGGCGAAGCCGTTCGCGTCCGTCTCGCTCCGCGAAGGGACGGCGACGCTGCCACCGCCGCCGCGGAACGACACGCTCAGCCCTTCGATTCCGTTGGCGTAGGAGTCCCGCACCTGAATCTTCGGGCTCACGGGCACGGGCAGCTTCGCCTCGGCCTCCTGGTTGTCCCCCTCGACGATCACGATGTCGGTGGGGGGACCCGGGAGTGCGAGTGCCTCGATGAAGGCCGGGTTGCCCTCGACCCCGCCGGCGTCCACGTCGGCGCGGAGGCGGTATGCGCCGGCGGTCTTCCCCAGGGTCCAGCTCCCGACGGCGGCGCGCCCGAGGGTGTCGGTGATTGCCTCGGCACCGGTGGTCTCGGCGCCTCCCGCGGCCAGGAAGGTGACGGAGATATCGGGCAGGGGCGTCCCGGCGGAATCGGTGATGAGCACCGTGGGCGGAATCGGGACCGCCGTGCCGACGGTGACCTCCTGGTCGGCGCCCGCTACGACAGCCATCACCGCGGGCACGCCCAGCGCGGTGGCGCGGATGTGGACCGGATCCAGTCCGGTGACGGTCGCGCGCAACGCCTGCGGACCCGGTGAACCGAGGGTCCACGAGCCTGGTGACGCCAGGCCGCTGTCATCGGTGGTGGCGTCGGCCGATTCGACCGAGCCGCCGCCGGCCGTCACCTCGAAGCCGACCGTCACGCCCTCGAGGCCGGCGCCCGTTATACCGGTTACCCGCACCTGGATCGGATCCGGGACCGCCGTCCCCGCGACGGCGCGCTGCCCATCGCCGGCGTGGACGACGAGGGTGGCCGGCACATCGCGTGCGGTGGCGGTGAAGACCACCGGATCCAGGCCGGAAACGCTGGCGCGCAACTGCTGCGGGCCGGGGTCTCCCAGGGTCCAGGGACCGGAAGACGCGACGCCGTTGCTGCCGGTGACAGCCGTGGCCGAAGCGACGGAACCGCCGCCGCCGGTGACGGTAAAGCTGACGGTGACGCCCCCGACTCCGGCCCCCGACTCGCCGGTGACCTGCACCGTCGGAGGGTTGGGCGTGGCGGTGCGGGCATCGGCGGTCTGCCCGTCTCCAGAGCGGATGGTCAGCGCGGCTGGGGGTTCGGGTCCGCTCCCTGGTCCGCCGTCGCACGTTGCGAGTGCCAGCAGGGCGATCACAGCGAACAGCCCGCGAACGGATCCGCGAGGGTGCTTGTCGCGATCTTCCGGGAGAATCCGGTTTCGTGGCGGCACGGTCCTGGTGTGCATTGGTCAATTGTAGGTCGGGGCCGTGCTCCGGCGACACCCCCGCCCACCCCCCCCGCCCCGGTTGCTCGGCGACATCCCACGCCGACACCTTGTCCCCACGCAGTCGGTGGAAACCCCGGATGCCGCCTGTCGAAACGCGGATTCGTTCGCGGATCCGCCAGTCCACACCCGAACCCGGAGACTCTCCCATGCGAGGTGAACGCGCCGCGCGGCCACGGCCGGCCATCATCCCCCTCACGCTCTGCGCCCTCCTCCTCGGCGCGGCCACCCTCGCCACGCCCACCGCCCATCCCCCCGCCCGCCCCGGCATCGACATCGAGGGCTACCGCTTCGAACTCACGCTGCGCGACGACACCGACGAGATCACGGGCCGCACCACCGTCACCCTGCGCTTCACCGCGGACGACGTCACCGAAGTCCCGCTCGACCTGATCGGGCGCGGCCCCGACGGCCGCGGCATGGAGGTCGTCGCGATCACCTCCACGGACGGCCGCACAGCCCTCACCCACGCCCACCAAGACGACCTCCTCACCATACGCCTCCCCGAACCCGGCATGGCCGGCACCCTCGCCGCCTTCACCGTCGACTACCGCGGCGTCCCCGCCTCCGGCCTCCGCATCGGCCCGAACAAGTACGGCGAACGCACCTTCTTCAGCGACAACTGGCCCAACCGGGCGCGCAACTGGCTGCCCACGGTCGACCACATCGGCGACAAGGCGACGTGCGAGTTCGTAGTGACCGCGCCCGCGCACTACCAGGTCGTGTCCAACGGCCGCCTCATCGAGGAGACCGATGTCGCCGACGGGATGCGCCTCACGCACTGGAAGCAGTCGGTGCCGATCTCGCCGTGGCTCTACGTCGTGGGCGTGGCCCGCTTCGCCGTGCAGCACCTGGGCGAGTTCAAGGGCGTCCCCGTGCAGACCTGGGTGTACGCGCGCGACCGCGACGCGGGGTTTTACGACTTCGCCGTACCCACGATGCAAGTCCTGCACTTCTACGAGGAATATGTGGGTCCCTTCGCCTACGAGAAGCTCGCGAACATCACCTCGCCGGCCACCGGCGGGGGCATGGAGGCCGCGACCGCGCTCATGTACGGCGAGAACTCGGTTACCGGCGAGCGCTCCGTGCGGTGGCGCAACGTCGTCATCCACGAGATCGCGCACCAGTGGTTCGGCAATTCCGTTACCGAGTCCGAATGGGACGACGTGTGGCTCAGCGAGGGATTCGCGACGTACTTCACGCTGCTCTTTCGGGAGCACGCGTACGGCCGCGACGATTTCGTCACCGGGCTCCGGGAAGCGGCCGAGCGAGTCTGGCGCTGGTACGACGACAACCCCGACTACCGCATCGTCCACGACAACCTGACCGACATGTCGCGCGTGACAAGCATCGCGACCTACCAGAAGGGCGCCTGGGTGCTGCACATGCTGCGCGGCCGACTCGGCGACGAGGCCTTCTGGCGCGGCATCCGCCTCTATTACGCCCGCCACTTCAACGGGACGGCCACCACCGACGACTTCATGCGCGCGATGGAGGAGGTTTCGGGGGATGACCTGCAGGCGTTCTTCGACCAGTGGCTGCGGCGTGGGGGGAATCCGGCGCTCGAGGGGTCGTGGAGTTACGACGCGGGGGCGGGGGTTGTGCGCGTGGAGTTGCGGCAGGTGCAGGAGGGCGGGCTGTTTGCGGTGCCGCTGGAGATCGGGGTGTATGGGGAGGGGGATCTGGTGCCCGCGGGGGTGACGACGGTGGAGGTCGGCGAGGCGTCGCACCGGTTCGAGATCGCGGTGGAGAGTGAACCGGCGGATGTGCGGCTGGATCCGAACACTTGGCTGCTGTTTCGGGGGGAGTGGGGGAGGGCGGGGGGGTAGCGGGAGGACCACCGGGTGCGCAATGCGCCAAGGGTACCTTTGGGCTTCTGCGCCGGACTCGCTGAACGTCCGGTACGTAAGCCGCTACAGGATCAATTGGGCTGTGGGGCGAGGCGGCAGCAGTCTGGCCCCCACCCCCCCGGGCGCATACCTTCCCACTCCCCGTTTCACCCCCAGCCCCGGGAAGGAGACCCATGCGCAATCCCATCACCCCCATCCTCCTGTTACTACTAGCCTTCGCCGTCTGCCTGGCAGCCCCTGACCGTCTTGGGGCCGCCCCCCTCTCCCCCCTCCCGCTACTCCAGGAGGAGGAGGAAGAGGAGCAGGAGGCGGACACGACCGAGGCCGAGGAGGAACCCGACACCACCACCAAGTACACCGACGTCATCACCGAGGACGCGATCACGAGCGAGGGCCTCTTCGACACCCACATGATCGAGGAGAAGCTCTACTACGAGATCCCGCTCGACATGCTGGACCGTGAGATGCTGCTGCTGACCCGTATCGCGAAGACTCCGGACGGGGTCGGCTACGGCGGTTCGAAGACCAATACCTCGACCGTGCGGTGGGAGCGCAACAAGGAACGCATCTTCCTTCGCCTCAAGAGCTACCAGAACATTGCCGACGACACGACGGCCATCGCGGCAGCGGTCAGGAGTTCGAACTTCGAACCGATCCTGTCGGCTTTTGACATCGAGGTGATGTCGGAGGACTCGACGGCGGCGGTGATCGAAGTCACCAGTCTCTTCACCGGCGACCTGGCGCTCATCGGCCTGCCCAGCTTCCGGCGGCAGCAGTTCGGCGTGCGAAGACTGGACGGCGACCGCACCTACATCGTGCGCGCCACCGCGTACCCGCGGAACGTCGAGGTGCGCCGGGTCGTCACCTACGACGCCACCCAGTCCCCCTCCACCGGGAGCAACACGCTCTCGATGGAGATGCACCACTCCATGCTGCTGCTCCCCGACGACCCCATGGAGCCGCGCCTCTGTGACGAGCGAGTCGGCTTCTTCAGCAACAGCCGGACCGACTACGGGCTGGACGTGCAGCGCGCCGAAACCCGCTGCTTCATCACACGCTGGCAGCTGGAGCCGTCGGACCCGGCGGCGTATGCCCGCGGCGAGGTCGTGGACCCGGTCGAGCCGATCGTCTACTACATCGACCCGGCCACGCCGCCCAAGTGGGTGCCGTACCTCAAGCAGGGCGTCGAGGACTGGCAGCCGGCTTTCGAGGCGGCTGGCTTCAGCAACGCCATCGTGGCCCGTGACGCGCCCACCGACGATCCGAACTGGAGCCCCGAGGACGCGCGCTACTCGGTGATCCGCTACCTGGCGTCGCCGATCGCCAACGCGTCGGGTCCGCATGTGCACGACCCGCGCACCGGACAGATCCTGGAGAGCGACATCCAGTGGTACCACAACGTGATGAACCTGCTTCGCAACTGGTTCTTCGTGCAGACCGCCGCCGCCAACGAGGACGCCCGCGGCGTCGAGTTCGACGACGAGATCATGGGCGAACTCATCCGCTTCGTCTCGGCGCACGAGGTCGGCCACACCATCGGTCTGCAGCACAACATGCAGTCGTCGGCGGCCTATCCGGTCGAGCAGCTGCGTACGCGATTCGTCTGCGAGATGGGCGTGGCTCCGTCGATCATGGACTACGCGCGCTTCAACTACGTGGCCCAGCCCGGCGACGACACCTGCTACTACCCGGTGGTGGGACCCTACGACATCTTCGCCATCGAGTGGGGCTACCGGTACTTCCCGAACACGGACCGCTACAGCGAGCGTGAAGAACTTCGCGAGATGGTGGCCGACATGCAGGAAGACCCCGTCTACCGCTTCTCGAGCCCGACCGGAATGGACCCCACGGCGCTCACCGAGGCCATCGGCGACGACGCCATGCGCGCGTCCGACTACGGCGTGGAGAACCTGAAGCGCACCGTGGACAGGCTGACGGAGTGGAGCTATGAGGAGGGCGAGGACTACTCGCAGCTGCAGGAGCTCTACCAGAACGTGGTGTCGCAGTGGCAGCGCTACATCGGCCACGTGGCCGCCAACATCGGTGGCGTCGTGACGCACCGGAAGCGCCAGGGACAGGACGGCGTGCCCTACGAGATGGTCGACGAGGAGACCCAGGAGCGGGCCATGGAGTACCTGAACCGGCAGGTCTTCGCGACGCCCGAGTGGATGATCGACGATGACATCTTCCGCCGCTTCCAGCCCACCGGTGCGCTCACCCAGATCCGCAGCGGCCAGTCTTCAGGCCTGAACCAGGTGCTGAACGTGGCCCGCATGAACAGGCTCGTGGAACAGGAGGCCTTCCACGGCGACGACGCGTACTCTCTCGGCGAAATGCTTGACGACCTGCGCGCCGGTGTATGGACCGAGGTGACTTCGGGCGAAGCGACGGACGCGTTCCGGCGCAACCTGCAGCGTGCCTACCTGGACCGCATGAAGACGCTCATGTGGGACGACAACGCCATGCAGGGCGATGTCGCGACCTTCGCGCGCGGCCAGCTGATGACGCTGAGAGGCGAGCTGGAGGGCGCGGTGGCCAGCGCGTCGCACCAGCCGACGCAGTGGCACTTCATGGACGCGATCGTGCGCATCGACCTGATCCTGGATCCGGCGAATGAGCCGCCGCCGGGGGAGAGTTCGGGCCCGCCGATCTTCTTCCCGTTCATTAAGGGGAAGTGAGGCGGAGCTAAGGACTTAGGGCGACGCAACGGCGTCGCGGGGAGGTGGTGAGCCCCGCGCGTTCGGCTTTGGCCGGGCGCGTGGGGTTTGCCCGTTGCGGTGGCCAAAGCTGTCCGAGCAACGCGCGATCGGTACCGACGGGGGCCTGGGGATGGTCCGGTGAGGTCCCTCTCGGATCGGTGGACGGACCCTGCATGGCGCTTGGGCGGTCATGGCTGGTATCGCGGCTGGTCTTGGCTGCGAACCCGTTCGGCCTGACGGACTCGGACCTGCTTGAGCTGTTCGGGTCCCCGGACAAGATCGGAATGGCGGCTCTCAAACTCAGAGAAGGTGTGTTATCTGCGGTCCTGACCGCGAAAGACAATTTCGATGCATTCGTGGCAGCGCTCGTCACTCGAGCGGCGGCAATCGGCTGCTGCGAAGAGATTCCCCCTGAAGATTGTGAGCGTGCCAAGAAAGAGGGCTGGATCGCGTTGCCGAAGTCCGGCAGCCTGGGCCGGTTGGCCGCCAATTGCCCCGATTCCTGACAGGGCCACTGCTGGGCGTCCGGCCAGTGACCGCGGAGGCAAGACCACCGCATGAGGTTCAGCCAACGGTCCGGTCTGGACTGTGCGCGCCAATCCACATGAGTGTATACTCATATGAGTAGCTTTTCAGCTCCGGGTGGCGGTCGCGACCGTCATCGGTGAGGATGGCAACGTCGGCAGCGGGGCGACGGAGCCCCGGGGAGGAAGAGGATGAGATCGAAGCGATTGCAGGTGCTGGTCACCGACGACATGGACCACCGTGTGCGCAGAGCCGCGGACCGTGCCCGGGTATCGCGCGGAGCCTGGGTCCGCCAAGCGATTCGGGAACGCCTGGAAAGCGAGTCCGGCCCGGTCCCCGCCGACCCGTTGGCCGAACTCCGCACCCTGAACGGTCCCACCGCCGACATCTGCGGCATGATCGGCGAAGTCGAGGCGGGACGCTCATGAAGGTCTTCGTCGACTCGAACATCCCGATGTACGTGGCCGGGGCGGAACACCCCAACCGCGACCCGGCCACCCGGTTCCTGGAGAGCGCCGCGGAGGCGGGCCTGGACCTGAGCACCAGCACCGAAGTGCTGCAGGAGATCCTCTTTCGCTACACGGTGCTCGGCCGTGCCGATCTCGCGGAGCGCGTGTACGACCTGTTCGTCGCGCTGATACCCGAGGTCTTCGCCGTGACGCTGGCGGACACCGATCTGGCGAAACGGATCCTGCTGTCCACGCCGGGACTGTCCGCCCGGAACGCGATCCACGCGGGGGTGATGCTGAACCGGGGCGTGACCTCGATCGCCACCTTCGATCGCGGATTCGACCCGGTGGAGGGGGTTGGGCGGGTGGAGATGGGATAGCGACGGTCGCCGCGAGACGCCAACCGGACCAGAGCCGGAGTCGGCGCTACATCTCCGCCTCGCTCCGCCAGCGCTCGAGCGTCTCCCGGAGTCGCTGCAGCGGGCTTTGACTCGTGACGAAGCCGACCGTCATCTTGACCCAGACCTCGGTCGGCCCTTCCTCGTTCTCCAACGGGGAGAAGCTGGCAACGGGCCCGATCGCCAGCAGGGCTTCGTCCACAGCCTCGGAGCCCGAAGTCTCCGCGATCCGCTGCTGCCGCACGAAGCCCGCCCCGTCCACCAGGAAGTGGGCGACGGCGACGCCCTCGGTGCCCATTTCACCACTCTCGCCCGGTATGCTCGTCGTCAGGGCAGCGAACACCTCATCGTCGTTGGAGAGCTCGGGAGGAGTTGCAGCGTCGGCCGATTCCGAATCGACGAGGACGGGGTAGAACATGACGATACAGCGCTGCGGACCCCGGGGAACCGACTCCGAAGCCGCGTAAGGGCCGAGGCTGACCCGCCAGGGAGGGCTCCCCATCTCCAGGAATTCCAGGCAGGCACGGGAGACACGATCAGATCCGGTCAACGTCCGAAGCCCGATCACGGCCACGGCCGCGGCCACCGCACCGACGGCCGAAACGGTAACGAGGAGGCTCCGCGACCGTTTGCCCTTGCGTGGGTTGCTCATTTCTTCCTTCTCCTCGGTGAAGTGACCTGCTCCCGCACGCGCCGTCCCGCGTGAACGCCTCCGCCGCTTGCGTCCCGCTCCGCCGCCGGATCAATTGCGCTGTCCACACCGTGCCGAACCCGAACCAACAATGACCATGACGAACCCGACCGGCAAGCTGTCCGCCCTCGCCCTCGCGTCCGCCCTCGCCCTCTCCGCGGTCCCCGCCCCCCCGCCCCTCACCGCCCAGGAGGGCCACCACGCCCACACCGGCATGTACGACGGCCCCACGGTGCTCCGCGCCGCGCGCCTCCTCGACGTCGAGACCGGCGTGATGCACACGGACGCGGTCATCGTGGTCGAGGACGGGATCATCACGGCGGTGAACCCCGATCCCGTCCCCAACGTCATGCACGACATGGACCTGGGCGACGTCACCCTCCTCCCCGGCTTCATCGACGCGCACACCCACCTGGCCGGCGAGATCGGCGGGGACGTGACGGTCGAACTCGGCAAGGCGGTCGAGCGGGGCGACATCGACGCGCCCCGGGTGATCCCGTCGCGCTACCCGCTCGGCATCACCGGCGGCCACTGCGACGTGACGGGGTTCGCGCCGGGGATCCGCGAGGGCGGCCCGGAGGAGGGGGTGGCGGACGGGCCCTGGGAGGTGGTCCAGGCGGTCCGCTACCAGATCAAGCACGGGGCCAAGGTGATCAAGACGTGCGCCACGGCGGGGGTTCTGTCGATGGAAGGTCCGGTGGGAGCGCAGCAATACGCGCTGGAGGAGCTCACAGCCATGGTCGAGGAAGCTGCGCGCCACGGCATCAAGGTGGCCGCGCACGCGCACGGCTCCGATGGGATCCTGGCGGCGGTGCGGGCCGGGGTGGCCTCGATCGAGCACGGGTCGATCCTGACCGACGAGATCATGGATCTCATGATCGAGAAGGGGACCTACCTGGTCCCGACCACCTATCTCGCCGACCGGATCCCCCTCGACGAACTGCCGGCCCCGGTGCGCGCCAAGGCCGAGGAAATCCTGCCCGTCATGCGGGTGAGCCTGCAGCGCGCCATCGACCGGGGCGTCCCGATCGCCTTCGGCACCGACGCGGGGGTATTCCCGCACGGCGAGAACGCGGGCGAGTTCGACATCTACGTGGGGATGGGCATGAGCGAACTGGACGCGCTCCGCACCGCGACGATCCACGCGGCCGACCTGCTCGGCACGCCCGACCGGGGCCGTCTCGCCGAGGGGATGCTCGCGGACATCATCGCCGTGCCGGGCAATCCGCTCGACGACATCGAGGTGACGAAGGACGTGCAGTTCGTGATGCTCGGCGGCCGCGTGATCAAGCACGTGATGGGCGGGCGCGACATGCACTCGATGGGACACTGAGCGGGATCATGCGGCGGGCCCGCGCGGGATCGGTCCGGCGGCGGCCGGCGCGGTGGTTGCGCCCGGTTCGCGGATGAACCTCACCCGCGAGCAGCTCGCGACCGCGGTCCGAGCCCTCTGCGCCGACTTCGGCCACGACTACTGGCAGCGCGCCGACGAGGCCCGGGCGTACCCGCATGAGTTCGTCGACGCGCTGACCGAGGCGGGCTACCTCGCCTGCCTGATCCCCGAGGAGTACGGAGGCATGGGGCTGGGTGTGCGCGAGGCGTGCGTGATCCTCGAGGAGATCAACCGCTCGGGCGGCAACGCCGCCGCCTGCCACGCGCAGATGTACACGATGGGGACGCTGCTGCGGCACGGCTCCGAGGAACAGAAACGGCGCTACCTGCCGGGCATCGCGAATGGTGAACTCTGCCTGCAGGCCTTTGCCGTGACCGAACCCGACGCGGGGTCGGACACCACCCGCATCCGCACCTTCGCCGAGCGCAGGGGCGACCGCTACCTGGTGAACGGGCAAAAGGTCTTCATCTCGCGGGTACGCCAGTCGGACCTGATGATCCTGCTCGCGCGCACGACCCCGCTCGCCGAAGTGGAGAAGCGCACCGCCGGGCTGTCGGCCTTCATCGTGGACGTGCGGCGGGCGGGAGACGCCCTGCGAGTCAACCCGATCGACACCATGATCAACCACGAGAGCTGCGAGGTCTTTTTCGACGGCCTGGAGGTCCCCGTGGAAAACCGGATCGGCGAGGAGGGCCGCGGTTTCCGCTACATCATGTCCGGGATGAACGCGGAGCGGATCCTGCTCGCGTCGGAGTCGATCGGCGACGGCATGTACTTCGTCGACCGGGCATCCGACTATGCCAGCGCCCGCAAGGTCTTCGGCCGCCGCATCGGCGAGAACCAGGGCGTCCAGTTCCCGATCGCGGACGCCTACATGGACATCCGCGCGGCCGCGGCGGTGCGCGACGAGGCGGCCCGCGAGCACGACGGCGGCGAGACGCGCGGCGAGGGGCCGAACATGGCCAAATACCTTGCGTCGCGGGCCGCGTGGAAGGCGGCCAACGTGGCCATGGACACCTTCGGGGGATGGGGAATGGCGACGGAGTACGGGATCGAGCGCAAGTTCCGCGAGGCGCGGCTGTACATGGTGGCACCGGTGGCGAACAATCTGGTGCTCAGCCACGTGGCGACGCATGTGCTGGGCATGCCGCGGTCGTTCTGAGGGGGAGGCGATGCTGACGCACGGAGGAACCCGATGCGGCGGGCGCATCCTGGCCGCACTGACGGGGCGCGACCGATGAGCCTGCCCGGCTTCCGCTCGATCCTTTTCGTACCGGGGGACCGGCCGGACCGCTACGAGAGTGCTCTCAGCGCCGGGGCCGACGCGGTCTGCATCGACCTGGAGGACGCGGTGGCCGACGCGCGAAAGACACAGGCGCGCGAGGCGGCGCTGGGTTTGCTGGAGCGGTGGGGTGAAGGGGATTCACAACGACGCGCCTCGCTAGTCGTGCGCATGAACGACCTCGGGAGGGACGAGGGGTGGGAGGATGTGGAGGCGATCGCGGACGGGCCGCGGCCCGACGGCCTGATGATCCCTATGGTGGACGGAGTGCCGGAGGTTTCGGTGACCCTGGAGAAGGTGCGCGGTGCACTGCCCGTTCTTCCGTTGATCGAGACGGCCGGCGGTCTGCAGAACGCAAGGAAGATCGGGGCAGTCATCGGGGTCGCGGGACTGGTGTTCGGGGGATTCGATCTGGCGCTGGAGCTGGGGGCCGAGCCCGGGTGGGAGCCGCTGCTGTATGCGCGCTCCCGGGTGGTGCACGCGTCGGCGGTGAACGGGATTCCGGCCTATGACATGCCGTCGCGCGACTACCGTGAGATGACCGGGCTGCGCGATGAGGCGCGGCGGGGGCGGGGACTGGGTTTTGCCGGGAAGACCGCGATCCATCCCGCGCAGATTCCGGTGATTCACGAGGTGTTCACGCCGTCGCGCGAGGAGGTGGAGCGGGCGCGCGCGACCGTGGAGGCCGACCGGGGAGCGCGAGGGGGTGCGGTGGGGGTGGGGGGGCGGATGGTGGACCGTCCCGTGGTCGAGGCCGCGCGGCGGGTACTTGAGCGGGCGGGGGAGGTGGGGCGCGTGGAGGGGGAGCCGGACGGGGCGGGGGGATGACGGGGGGAACTCCGCATGGTGGGGAGCGGAAACGCGCTGAGGTTCTGTCGCGCCGACCGGCCGGTATCATGCAGGCGCTGCTGGACCGGGATCCCGACGGTCTGCGTGAGGGCGATCCGCTGCCGCTGGGGTGGCACTGGTTCTACTTCCAACAACCGCTCCGGGCTTCGAGTCTCGGGGTCGATGGCCATGAACGTCGCGGCGCCTTCATGCCGGAGGTGGACCTTCCCCGGCGGATGTGGGCGGGCGGGACGCTGCGGTCGCTGGGGCCGGTGCGGATCGGTGAGCGGGTGGAGTTGCGGTCGCGCGTGACCGGGGTCGAGGAGAAACGGGGGAAGAGTGGACGGCTCGTGTTCGTGACTGTGGGACAGACGGTGCTGCAGGGTGGGCGCCCGTGCGTCGAGGAAGAGCAGGTGATCGTGTATCGGGGGGCCGGGCCTCGCCCGACAGTCGGTGCGTCGGCGCCCGGCCCGGCCCGGGAGGCCGTGTGGAACGAAACCTTCCTCCCGACCTCGGTCACGCTCTTCCGGTTCTCGGCACTCACGAACAACGCCCACCGAATCCACTACGACCACCCCTACGCAACAGATGAGGAGGGCTATCCGGACCTCCTCGTGCACGGCCCGCTCACGGCGCTGCTGCTTCTCGACGCGGCCGAACGGCACGGCGCCGGGCAGGTGACCCGGTTTCGGTATCGGGCCCTGGCGCCGCTCTTTGTGGGCCGGCGGATTACGCTGGTGGGACGACCGGGTTTGTCGCGATCGGGCGGGAGTCCTTCCCCGGCTGGCCGGTCATCTGCCTCCGAGCGCGTCGTCGAGGCCCTCGGCCCGGACGGGAGGGTTGCCATGCGGGGGTGGGTGGTCTGCCGGGAGGGTGCGTGGTAGAGCCGGTCCCGACCCGTCCGCTTCAAGCGAATGGCACCAAAACGGGATGCGCGTTTCCGTCACGGCGTCGACGTTGAAGTGTTGATTTTTCACCATTTTTGTGCTACGTATTTCGCTCGTCCCTGCGTCCGAGTCGTCAGGGACTGGACGAGAACACGCTCCACGCACCGCGATCCGCCTCCGGGAGGGCTCATCATGACAACACCGACCATCAGGCACTCGCCGCCGCCGCGTTTCCGCCGCGCCGCCGCTGACCTCGCCCGTCGGAAGTGGCCCGCCGCCACCCGCACGGCGCCAATCCCCCGCGGCTGCATGTTGGCGGTCGTGTCACTGCTCCTCGCCTGCGGGCCCATCGCGGACTCGCGGGACGCGGCCGGACCCATCGTCGAGACCGAGACCATCGGCGACACGACGGTGGTCAGGACCGTGAGCGGAAGCGTGTGGAGCGGAGATGCCAGGCTCGTGCCGGAAACATCGGTCGGCGAACTGGACGGACCGGAGGAGTATCTCTTCGGCTCCGTACGCGCCATCGCCGTCGACGACGACCGCAACGTGTACGTGCTCGATGGACAGGCCCGGCACGTTCGCGCCTACGATTCGGACGGAACCTACCTCAGGACGCTGGGGAGGGACGGAGAGGGGCCGGGCGAGTTCAAGGTGCCCATCGGGCTTGCCATCTCCAACGGCCGCGTGCTCGTGAGGGATCCGGCGAACGGGCGTGTGCAGCTGTTCGTGCTCGAGACGGGGGAGAACGAGGAATGGAGATACCTGCCCAGTGACTATTTCATGAATACCCCGCTGTTCCAGGACGACCAGGGCCGAATCTATGTGGACATCTCCGACCCTGAGGTGCACTTCATCCTCATGGACTCCGACGGCACACAAATCGACACGATCCGGCCCCCCGAAGCCCCGGCCGACTTCGACGACGACGAGTACTCCATGAGCACCGAGGGCGAGAGCGGCGACCAGTGGATGTCCGTCGGCGCGACCGTTCCGTTCAGCCCGGATTGGTACTGGACCGTGCACCCCAGCGGCCACTTCATGTCGGCCCTGTCCACGGCCTACCGAATCAACCTCGAGCAGGAGGGCGGCGTGCTGCGCATCGAGAGGAACCACACTCCGGTGGCGGTCCTGGACGAGGAGCGCGACCGCCATGAACGGAGGATTGTGAACAGGATGCGCCAGGTCGATGCAGGTTGGGACTGGGACGGTGCCCCCATTCCGGATCACAAGCCGCCGTTCAGGGGCCTTCGCGCCGGAAGCGACGGCCGGATCTGGGTGAGGCTCTGGACGGAGGCGCAACAGGTCCCGAACGAGGAGCACGACCCGGCCAATCCCGAGTCGGTTGCGTTCACCTTGGTCGAGCCGCTCCGGTACGATGTGTTCGAAGCCGACGGGACGTACCTTGGGGCCGTGGTCCCGCCCGAGGGTTTCGGACCTTCGCCTCCTCCCGTCTTCGGTCGGTCGTTCGTCTGGGCGGTAGAGCGGGACGAGCTTGGTGTCGAGCGAGTCGTCCGCTACAGGATTGTGTTGCCCGGTTCCTGAAAAGGTGGGTGGGGTCAGCCCATCACCCGCTTCGCTGCCCGGAGCGCGTAGTCAGCGTAGTGCGCGGCCTGGCCCTGACGGCGGCCACCATCGCTTTCTCACGGTTGCCCAGGGGTCTATTCATTTCACCAGTCTCCTTTTCGCTACGGCCAATACTCCCAGCTCAGAACAAGGTCATCAAGATGTCACGCTACACGATCGCCGGACACGGTCGAATGAATTGCAGCCTCATCCGGGCATTGGCGTTGATCGCCTGCTGCGCCGTCCCCGCCTCCGCCCAGAAGCCGCGAGCCCGCGACCTCAGCATCCCGTTCGAGGGCACGCCGGGACGGTTCAACGCGATCACCGATGTCGAGGGTGTGGAGGTCGGCCACGCAACGATCGTGCGCGGCAGCGGCGAGCTCGTGATCGGTGAAGGTCCCGTGCGGACCGGGGTAACGGCGGTGTGGCCGCGCGGCCGCGACGACCCGGACCCGGTCTACGCGGCGTGGTTCACCCTCAACGGCAACGGAGAGATGACCGGGACAACCTGGGTGCGCGATTCGGGGATCATGGAGGGACCGGTCATGATCACCAACACCCTCAGCGTGGGCGTGGTGCACCACGCGGTGATCCGGTGGGGCGTGGCGCGGGACATGGAGCGGCGGCGGGGTGGATGGCTCGCCGCGCTTCCGGTGGTGGCCGAGACGTGGGACGGCACCCTGAACGACATTCGGGGGCAGCACGTGGCCGAAGAGGATGCCATCGCGGCGATGGAGGGGGCGCGTGGGGGGGCGGTGGCGGAAGGGAATGTGGGTGGGGGGACGGGGATGATATGTCACCGCTTCAAGGGCGGGATCGGGACGGCGTCACGGGAGGTGGAGGTGCGTGGGGACGACTTCGTGGTGGGGGTGCTGGTGCAGTGCAACTATGGGAGCCGGGAGACGTTGCGGGTGGCCGGAGTGCCGGTGGGGCGTGAGATCGGGGACCTGATGCCGTCGCGCGGGGGCGGGGGGGTGGAGGGAGCAGCGGGCGACGGTGGCCGTGAGGGGTCGATTATCGTCGTGGTGGCCACCGATGCGCCGTTGATGCCCCATCAGCTGGAACGGATGGCCCGGCGGGTGTCGATGGGACTGGCTCGCAACGGAAGCGTAGCGGCGAACAGTTCGGGAGACATCTTCGTGGCTTTTTCGACGGCCAACGAGAGGGCGGCATCCGAGCCGGGCACGTCCACCAATGCGCGGGTGATGGCCAATGGGCTGCTGACGCCGCTGTTCGCTGCCACGGTCGAGGCTACGGAGGAAGCGATCATCAACGCGTTGGTGGCGGCCGAGACGATGACCGGGGCGAATGGCGTGACCGTGCACGCGCTGCCGCACGAGCGGCTGCGAGAAGTGTTGAGGAGGTACAATCGGCTGGAGGGTTGAGGAGAACCCTGACGTCCGGGGCTCAACGGAAGGTCTCGGTGATTGTGCTGGACGCAAGTCCGCCGTAGTGGGCCTTCGCGGGAACGCAGACGGAGCGTGGCGCGCGGCGTTTGGCACCTTCGATCTTTGGATTCCGGCCAGCCCCCCTCAGCGCCTCCTCACCGGCGCCACCACAGGCTCCTCCACCTCCGGTCTGAGCCCCTCTACGTACACCCGGTCGTAGAGCGCCGGCAGCCGCACCGCGAGCATCTCGTTCACCCGCGGGATCATCGGCGGCACCTCATCCCACGAACGGTCGATCTGCCAGATCTGGTCCGCAGTCGGCGGGCTGGTCGAACGCAGAATCGCGCCCCACGCAAAGGCTCCGTTGGACACCTCCTCGAACTCATCCTCCAGTTCCTCCAGAGCCTCGCCGAAGGCCTCGATCTCCTCGGCCAGCTCCTCCGGCACCTCGTCCGTCAGGCTCTCTACCTGGTTCTCGATTCGGGCCAGCTGCTCCTGGATGGAACCTAGGCGCTCGCGTACCGCCTGCACCGCTCCCGAGAGCCGGTAGGAATCCAGCATGACCGCCTGGCGTGCCTCCAGATCGTTGCGCGACATGGAGGTTCGCGGATCGAGCCGCACTTCGAGCGCCCGCTCCATCGTCTCCTCGCCCACCTCCAGCGTGACGGTGTAGGTGCCCGGCAGCACCCTCGGTCCCGGGTTCATGGGCTCGCCGTCGGCGCCGTCCTCCACCAGTTGCAGGTCCCAGATGACCTCGTTCAGTCCCTCGTTTCGGCTCCCCTCCAGTTCGCGCACCAAGACGCCCGCCCCGTCGGTGATCCTGACCGTCACGGTGTCCGCCGCCTCTCCGAGGTGATACCGGATCCGGGCCCCGGCCGACGGGTTGGGCGCCACGTAGATGCCCGGGGTCCAGCCCTGCGGGAAGTAGGCGTTGTACGAGGTGGCGCGCCGCAGCGGGTAGAGGTGCGCGGCCGACCCCATCACCTCGGCGGAGAGCTCCTGGAGCGGCCCGATGTCGTCCATGATCCAGATGCCGAGGCCGTGGGTGCCCACCACGAGGTCGTTCTCGCGCGGATGTACGACGATGTCGTCGACGGGCACGGTGGGAAGGCCGTTCTTCAGCGGCCGCCAGTTCGCGCCTCCGTCGATCGAGAAGTGGACACCCACCTCGCTGCCTGCGAAGAGCAGGTCGTGGGCCACCGGGTGCTGGGCGAGCGCGTTCAGCGAAGTGTTCGGCAGCCCCTCGGTGATCCGCTCCCAGCTATCGCCGAAGTCGTCGCTGCGGAAGATGTAGGCGCTGAAGTCGTCGTTCCTGTGCCCGTCGAAGACCGCGTACACGCCCCCCGCCGCACCGCCCGACGCGACGATCCGGGTGACATACGTGTAGGACGGCACCCCGCGCACGTTCCCGGTCACATCCGTCCAGTTCCCACCCCCATCCCGCGTCACATGCACCCGCCCGTCGTCGCTGCCGGTGTAGAGGACAGACGGGGCGAAGGGCGATTCGGCGAGCGCGGTCAGGTTGCCGTAGGTGGACTGTCCGTCGTTGCGCGACATTTGCGGCTGGTCGCCGGCCACCCCCATCAGCGTGAGGGTGTCGCGGTCGATGTTCCAGGTCAGGTCGGGGCTGATCTCCTCCCAGCTCTGTCCCAGGTCGGGGGACCGGAAGAGGATGTTCGATCCCGCGTACAGGACCTGGTCGTCGTGTGACGAGAGCAGGATCGGCGTGTCCCAGTTCCAGCGCAGCGTCCGCTCCTCCTCCTCCTCCTCGGCCGGCCGGACCAGCGGCCGGATGGTGACGCGTTCTCGTGTCTTTCGGTTGACCCGCGCCAGGAACCCACCCTGCGACTCCGCGATCATGATGTCCGGGTTGGCCGGGTGCATGACGGTGAAGAACCCGTCGCCGCCGCCCACGTTGTACCAGTCGCGCGTGCGGATCCCCTGGTTCGACCAGGTGTCCGTCGGCGCGCACCAGGAGCCGTTGTCCTGCAGCCCTCCGCAGACGTGGTAGGGGTCCTGCATGTCCACTCCGATCTCGTAGAACTGGGCGATCGGCAGGTTGCGGAGCTGGTACCAGTTGTCGGACCGGTCCCAGCTCACCGAAACCCCGCCGTCCCCCGCCAGGATCAGGTGCTCCGAGTCGGCCGGGTCGATCCAGAGGGTGTGGTGGTCGAGGTGGACCTCGGACGCGGCGTCGGGTGTGAAGTTGTTCCCCCCGTCCGAGGACCGGTAGAGCACGGCACCGCCCAGGTAGATCCGTTCGGGGTCGTTGGGATCGATCCAGATCTGGCTGTAGTACATGGGCCGGTTGTTGGTGGTGCTGATCTGGCGCCAGGTCTCCCCGCGGTCGGTGGAGCGGTAGACGCCGTTCTCCCCGCCCCCCTGGCCGAATCCCTGTCCGGGCCCGCGCGCGTCGGCCTCCACCAGGGCGAAGACCAGGTTGCCGTCACCCCGGTAGATGTCGAGTCCGATCCGCCCCTTGTCGCCCTCCGGCAGCCCGTCGGTGAGCTCCTTCCAGGTGTCCCCCCCGTCGGTGGTGCGGTAGATCCCGCTCCCGGGGCCGCCGCCGTTGAACCCCCAGGCGCGCCGCCGCCGCTGGTACATGGCCGCGAAGATCGTCTTCGGGTCGGCCATGTCCATGGCCAGATCGATCGCGCCGGTGTCCTCGTCCACGAAGAGCACGAGCTCCCAGTTCTCGCCCCCGTCGGTGGTGCGGTAGACGCCCCGCTCCGGATTCGGGCCCCACAGGTGCCCGACCGCCGCCACATAGGCCACGTCCGGGTCGCGCGGATGGACCCGAATGCGCCCGATGTGATGCGTGTTCTCCAGCCCCAGATGGGTCCAGGTGCGCCCCGCGTCGGTCGAACGGTAGACGCCGTTGCCCCAAGGCGAGCTCTGCCGGTTGTTGGGCTCGCCGGTGCCGACCCAGACCACGTTCGGGTTCGAGGGCGCGACGGCCACGGCGCCGACCGAGGCGGTCGATTCGTCTCTGAAGACGTGGGTGAAGGTGATGCCGGCATTGTCGGTCTTCCACACCCCGCCGCTCGCGACCCCCACGTAGAAGGTGCTCGGATCCGACTCGACCACGGCCAGTTCAGACACGCGGCCGCCCATGATGGTGGGGCCGATGGTGCGGAACCGGAGCGCGCTGGTGGCGCGGGCGAAGGGGTCGTCAGGTTCCTCCTGGGCAGCCAGATGGCCGCCGGGAGCGGGGGGGATGACGAGGATTGCGAACAGCAGCGCGGCCAGGGCGGGTGGGGACGATGTCGAGGGCAACACTGGGCGGTACACGGGGAGTCTCCAGTACGGGGAGGGATCGGGTTGTCCGGATCGCGAGCGACCGGCATGATGCTTTGACGCTGGGCGATACAATAGACGTTTCGGCCCCCTGACACACCACCGAATCGGAGAATGGATGGCATGGCGACACGGCGCGAATTCATCGGGCAGGCGGGTTCGGTCGCGGCCGGGGCCGCGGCATTCGGGCTGGCCGGCTACCCGGGCGGGGCGGGGGCCCAGCCGAAGCCGCACCCCGAGGCGGCCGGACGAGGGCGAGGGGGAGCCGGTCTCGGCATCCTCATCCTCGGCGGCACGGGTTTCATCGGCCCGCACGTCGTGCGACACGCCCTGTCGCGCGGCCACGAAATCACCCTGTTCAACCGCGGCCGCACCAACACGCACCTCTTCCCCGAGGTGGAGAAGCTCGTCGGCGACCGCAACGACGATGTGGCCGCGCTGGAGGGCCGCCGCTGGGACGCGGTCATCGACAACTCGGGCTACACCCCGGACCAGCTCCGCCTCTCGGTAGCCGCGCTGAAGGAGGCGACCGGCCAGTACCTCTTCACCTCGACGCGCGCGGTCTACACCGACTTCACCGCGCCGGTCATGAACGAGGACGCGCCGGTCGGTCCGAGGGACCTGCCCGAGAGCGAGTGGGGGGGCTACGGCCCGAACAAGGTGCTGGCCGAGCGGGTGGTAGAGGGGGGGTTCGGCGCGCGAACGCTCATCGTGCGGCCTCCGGTGATCGTGGGTCCGGGCGACAGGAGCGACCGTTTCACCTACTGGCCGGACCGGATCGACGCCGGGGGCGAGGTGCTGGTTCAGGGAGACCCGACCGATCCGGTCCAGTTCGTTGACGTGCGGGATCTGGCGGAGTTCTACGTGCACCTGCTGGAAGAGCATACGGCGGGCGTCTTCAACAGCGTGGGGCCGGGCTCGCCGCTGTCGTCGGCGGAACTGGTCTACGGGATCCGCGCCATCACCGCGACGCCGGTGTCGTTCACCTGGGTGGACTGGGACTTTTTGGCCGAACGGGGCCAGATGCCGCAGCGGCAGCTTGCGTTCTGGCAGCCGCCGCGGGGGCGGTACCTCAACTATGGGCGCATGGACAGCAGCCGGGGGATCGCGGCGGGGCTGCGGTTCCGCCCGCTGGCGGTGACGGCCAAGGACACGCTGGACTGGCATCGCAGCCGTGAAATTGGGGGTGAGTACCGGCTGCGTACCGGGCTGAACCGGGCGACGGAGGCTGAGTTGCTGGCCGCGTGGAAGGAAAAATGATATATGAAACGATATGAAATATGTGATTTCATATATAATAATATATCGCCAGTCGCACATTTCCGGGTGCGTCCCCCAAGGGGCCGGGGTTGCGGGCCACAGCGCCGGCGTGGTAACAGACGCAAAACTCGGGCCGCAGGGTTACCGCCGGCGGCGGGTTTCGTCCTCGTCATTTTCGCCTCCACCCTGCCAACCGCCTGCAGCTCGGACTCGGACTCTGCTCCTGGCGATTCGGCCGCCGACGGCGTTACCACCACCGTCGACACGATCAACGGCATTGTCCGGGTGACCAACGCCGGAACGCCGCCCCGCTGGCAACTCACACAAGTCGGCTCGATCGGTCCCAAGTCCCTCACCGACGACGGATCCCCCGACGAGTTCGGCCGGGTGTACGACGTCGCCCTCGGGCCCGACGAGTCCGTGTACGTGGCGGACGACATGAACCAGGAGATCCGCGTATTCGGCCTGGACGGTGCCCACCGGTTCACCGCTGGCCGCAAGGGCGAGGGTCCAGGCGAATTCGACGGCCTGTACTCTGTGGCGTGGCTCGGGGACCGGTTGCTGGCGCTGGACCCCCATCTGGGGCGAATCAGCGAGTTCTCGGCGGAGGGCGAGTACCTCGGCCAGCGGCGGATCCGGGGTGCGATGAGCAGCGGCGGCGGACCGGGGTGGGTACGGTTCTGGCGGGTCGGTGCCGACCAGGCCTTTTTCGGCACGATTCCCGCGAACATGGCTCCTGGCCGGTGGTGGCAGTTCGTCGGCGTCGACAGCCGGGGCGAAACGGGAGACACCCTGGTCCAGCTGGCGGGTCCGAACGTGGCGACAATCCACTGCGAAATCGGCGACCGCATCAGCTTTTTCAACATTCCCTTCGGCACCAGGCTGGTGCAGCGTCCCGGTCCTGGCGGCATGCTGTACTCGGCCATGACCGACGCCTACCGCATTGCGCTCACCGACGCGGTTGACGACACCGTCCGGGTCATCGAACGGACACTTCCCCCCGAGCCGATCTCCGACGACGAGTGGGCGGCCGGCAACAGCAGCTACCGGGCAGTCCGCGACACCTTCCCACTCATGCGCTGTGATCCCCTGCGTCCCCCGCGTCCCGACGCCAAGCCCTTCATCGAGCAAATCGACATCGCCTACGACGGGAAGCTCTGGGTCGAGGTCATCCGCGAAGCGGGCAACCGCTGGGAGGTTTTCGATACCGACGGGCGACTGCTGGCCAGCCTTCCAGTGCCGGTTCGGGGCAGTCTGGCTCCGGCGATCAGCGCCGACCATGTGCTGACCGTACGCAGGGACGACCTCGGTCTCGATCATGTGGATGTCTGGCGGATCGAACGGGGCTCATGAGTGGCAACCGGCGGGCCATTTCAGTGTGTCCTTAAGTCCAGACCCCGAACTCAGGCTGACCGTGTGGGGCCGCCGACGCTTTCGGTCGTGCCCCACCGCATCCGTCAAAGGACCCGCAAATGCACGCCCGCCCGCGCTCGCCTCACGTCCTCTCCGCAATCCCGCTCGTCCTCACTGGCACCGTGGCCGTCGCCTGCGGCCGGGATTCCCCCGCCAGCCGCGGCAATCTTACCACCACCATCGACACAATCAACGGCATCGTCCACGTCACCAACACCGGCGACCCCCCCGAGTGGCAGCTCACACAGGTCGTTTCCATCGGCCCGCAGTCCATTACGGAGACGGGGTCCGCCAACGAGTTCGGCGGGGTACGAAGCGTCGCGCTGGGTCCCGAAGACGCCCTCTACATCGCGGATCTGGTCAACCGCGAAGTCCGGGTCTTCGGTCTGGACGGCGCTCACCGGCGCACCTTCGGCCGCGAGGGCGAGGGGCCGGGCGAGTTCGCCGGACTGCATTCCATCGCCTGGGTCGGCGACCGGCTGCTCGCGCTGGACTACGTCATGGGCCGGGTCACGGAGTTCTCGGCCGAAGGCGATGCACTCGGCGAACGGCGCATGCGGGGCCGGATCGGAGGGTCGCCGCTTCGGTTCCGGTTCTTCCAGGTGGGTCCCGACGAGGCCTATGCGATGACCTACGTGGTCGACGAGACGCGGCGGGGCCTGATGTTCGCCGGCCACGACAGCCAGGGAGAGACGGGGGACACGCTGCCCCTGTTGCGGTCGGAGCAGCCCTCGGGAATCGACTGCGAGTACAACGAGGGATGGGTCACCTTCTTCGACATCCCCTTCGCGCCGAGCCTGGTGCAGCACCCTGGTCCCGGCGGCGTGATGTACACGGCCAAGGGCAACGACTACCGCATCGCCGTCATCCGGGGCTCCGACACCCTCCGGGTCATCGAACGCGCCCTGTCCGCCGAGCCCGTCTCGGACGAGGAATGGGAGACGGGGAATCAGGAATTCCGCGACTTCATCGCCGAAACGCCGGGCGCCGAATGTGACCCGCGGCGTCCAACCCGGCCGGAGGCGAAGCCGTTCATCGAGGACATCTACATCGCCCCCGACGGAAAACTGTGGGTCGAGGTGCTCCGGACCGCCGGCAACCGATGGGAGATCTTCGACACCGGGGGTCGGCTGCTCGGCACCTTCCCGGTCCGCCCCCGCAAGGAGGACGCAGCGCCCGTCTTCGGCCCCGACCAACTCGTCACGATCCGCCGGGACAGCCTCGACCTCGACCACGTGGACGTCTGGCGTATCGACCGCGCCGGGCGGTGAGAACGCACGCAACCCGGGCCACTGGACCGGGGCCCCGACCCGCTCCCTCGCCACAAGGTAAACGCTCCGGCCCCTCCCAACGTCTCACTTCCCGAAACCACACGAGGAGACCGCGGACCGAGAGCGCCATGCTCTCCGACCAACACATCCTGGACCTGGCCCAACGGGCCACCAAGGGGGAACGAGAGGCGCTCGGAAGGCTGGCGGGCGCTCTCCGTCCTCTCATATGCCGGTGGGCGCTGGTCATGACCGGGGACCCCAACGACGCGGAGGATGTCGCGCAGCAGGTGCTCATGAAGATGATGGACTCGATGGAGGGCTTCGATGGCCGTTCCAGGATCACGACCTGGGCATATAGGATCACGCGGAACGCCAGCCTGGACCACCAGCGCCGGGCGAAGCGGGACCGGCGGCTGGCCGAGAAGGCGGAGCGGCTGGCCCGGACAGAGCCGCCGCGGCTGGACGATCCGCTGGACGACATCGAGATGAAGAGAACGATGCGCCTGATTCGGACCCTGCTGGGGGAGCTGCCCATGCGGCAGCGGGAAGTCTTCGACCTGGTGGACCTGCAGGGACTGGAGCCGAAGGAGGCGGCGGAGCTGCTGGGGATGAACCCGAATACGGTGCGGGTGCACCTGTTGCGTGCGAGGCGTAGAATGCGGGGGGAGATGCTGGAGCGGGGATTCGCATTCCGGAACACGGGGGAATGATGGGACATCGCAACGATTGGCCGAACGGGATCCTGGAGGGGGATCTGGACGCGGTTGCCGGGGGCGACGCCACGGAACGCCGAAGCGCCGAGCGGATCGTCCGGGACTCGCGCAACATGAACGCGGTCCTTTCGGCGATGGCCGATGAGGTGAGCGAGAGGGTTCCCACCCCGATACACGCCAAGGCTGCGCCCGCCCGCCGCCGACCCGCACGGAGATGGCAGACCGTGGCACCCCTCGCCGCCGCCGCCGCGATCGCCGCGCTGATCCTTGTGCGCGGCGAGGAGACGGGCGAAGAGGTGGCGACGCTCATCCCGCCGCCCGAATCCCGAATCCCGAGCATGGTAAACGAAATGGACGTGGAGGCCGACCGGCCCTTCGCGGTCTTTCCCACGAGCGATCCCGACATCGCCGTGGTATGGCTACTCAACCCACAGGAGAAGACCGATGACTGAGTTTTTGACGAGGATTATTCGATGCGGGCTGATCGGGTTGTTGGCCCTGGGGGTGCACGCTGGCGCCGCGAGTGCACAGGAAGGTGAGGAGGTTGCTCAGCACATCGACAACGTGCTGCTCACCTTTCACCTGGTCCAGGCCGATGGCTTTACCGATGAAGACCCCGAGATCAGCGATGTCGTAAGCGAACTCAGGAAGATCTTCAACTTCAAGGGATACCGGCTGCTCTCGACTTCGATATTCAATGTCGGTTTGATACCCAACTCCTCAGGGTCCGGCGCAAACGGCGAGGGCTTGCAGAGAATCCATCCGAGCGGTTTCGAGAAGGGGATGACGATCGAAACGGATGTGAGCTCACGGAGGTCCACCGGAACCGTTCGTGCCACGGTGACCCTCAGAGACCGGATCACGCAGCCTTTTGCACTAAACGAAAGGCTTCCACTCCTCAAGACCACGGTCACGTTCCGCGATGGCCAGACGGCGGTGTTGGGATCGGCTCCCCTCACGGCCGACGGGCCGGTACTCATCCTCGTGGTCACCCCCAGGATCGACCCGTAGCGATGGCCGCCCCCATCACCCGCCCCCCACCCCCCACCCTCATGGGTATCCTGTGCCTCTTGACCCTGTCGTGCGGTGACGCCACCCGGGACCCCGCCACCACAACCGACATCCCCCTCACCGCCACCACCGAGCCCCTCTACACCGTCGGCGCACTCGTGGGCGACGACTGGGAGACCTTCGGCAGCGTTCGCTCGGTACACTTCGACGCCGACGGCAACCTGCACATCTTCGACGCGCGCGCCCACCGCATGGTCGTGGTCGGCAGCGAAGGCAACCACCTCCGCACCGTGGGCACACAGGGCGAAGGTCCGGGCGAGATCCAGAACGCCCACGCCGCCGCCGTTCTCGCCGACGGTCGCACCGTCCTCTACGACTTCAGCAATCCGGCCGCCTTCGAGATCTTCGACCGCGAAGGCGAGTTCGAGCGGAGCGTGACCGCGGACGTCAACCGTGGCGTGCCCGGTGACCAGATGCTCCCGCTGCCCAACGGACGCCTGGTGACCAAGGATGGCCCGAAGATGAGAGTCTACGCCCCGGGGGAGTTGCCCGACGATTCGCAGGAGGAGGAGGAGGAGGACCATCGCCGGGACATCGATGTCTTCTCGCTCGACGGCAGCGACAAGGTGGTCCTCTACCGTGCCTGGGACCTGCCGCCCACCGAGGCGGACGAGTCGATCGAGGGAAGTTCGGAGGAGGCTGGGGGCCTCTCGATGAGCTTCAACCGCATGCGCGAATTCAACCCGCGGCTCCTGATCGGGGTCCTGTCCGATGGCCGCGTCGCGGTGGTGGATTCAATCGCCTACGAGGTAAAGCTGGTCGCGGGGGACGGCACCGTGGACGGCACGATCACGCGGCGGATCGCGCCCGAGCCGGTGACCGAAGCGGTCAGGGAGGCCACCAGGACCGACCGTCTGGAGGGGTTGGGCGAAGCGACGGGTGGCGGCATCCGCCTTTCGACCATTGGTGGCGAGGTCAACCTGGGAGACATGCAGGCGCAGTTGCACGCGATGATCGTGCGCCAGGTCGAAACGATGATCTTCACCGAGGAGATTCCGGTGATCGCGAACCTGGCGGTGGACCCCCGCGACCGGCTCTGGATCGCCCGGATGGGCCCCATGGGAGACGCGGCCGCCGGACCCACGGATATCCTCGAGGCGGACGGCCGGTACATCGGCACCCTGCCCGCGGACGGCTTGCGGATCCCGGCGGCCTTCGGACCCAACGGACTCATGGCCTACATCGATTCGGACGAGATGGGCGTTGAGACCGTTCGCGTGATTCGGCTGGTGTCGCTGGATGGCTGATCGGTCCCTTCGGCGGGCCCGCCCGTCGACGCTCGTCTGCGCCGCCACGCTGGCCCTCGCCGCGTGCAACCCCGATGCCGTGCCCGTCGGCCCAAGCGTCGCGGTGGACACCGTCGGCGACACGACCATCGTCCGCACCCTGTCGGGAAGTGTATGGAACACGGAAGCGGCGCTCGTCCCCGAAGTCTCCATCGGCGAACTCGAGGGCGCCGACGAGTACCTCTTCGGCCGGATCGGATCGCTGGCGGTGGACAACGACCGAAACGTCTACGTCTTCGACACCCAGGCGAATCACGTCCATGTCTTCGACGCCGAGGGCGCCTACCTGGCAACGTTCGGCAGGGAAGGGGAGGGACCGGGAGAGTTCGCCCGCGCCGAGACCATCGCCGTGCTGCCCGACGGCCGTTTGCTCGTCCGCGACCCGGGCAACATGCGCGTCCAGGTGTTCGACCCCGCCTCGGGCGAGACCGACGAATGGCCGTACAATTCCGGCAACACCTACCGGCCGGGCGCCCCGATGCCCACCGATGTCCGCGGCCGCACCTTCCTGTTGACCAGCGAACAGACCGGGGACGACATCGTCATCGTTCTCGGCCCCGACGGGACGAACCTGGACACGCTTCCCGAACCGACGACCGACTACGAGCGGATCTTCGTGAGCGCGAAAACGGAGAACGCCTCGGTTACCTCGCCGGTCCCGTTCACACCCCGGTTCTTCTGGGCCGTTCACCCCAGCGGCCATTTCCTTACCGGACTCTCCGCCGACTACCGCATCGACCTGTCCCGTGACGACGGCGTACTGCGAATCGAACGCGACTACGACCCGGTCCCCGTGTCGGACGGAGAGCGCGACTACCGGCGCGAGTCCCTTGTGCGGATGATGCGGTTCACCGTTCCGGACTGGACTTGGGACGGTCCGGGGATCCCCGGCCACAAACCGGTCTTCAACCAGCTGCTCAGCGGCCGGGACGGCCGGATCTGGGTGAGGCTCACGACTTTGGCACTCCGCGTCGAGAACGAGAATCACGATCCGGAGAATCCCTTTTCGGAACCCGTCACCTGGGAGGAATCGACGCGCTACGACGTCTTCGAGCCCGACGGCACCTACCTCGGCGTCGTCGTGCCGCCGGATGAGTTCGCCGCATCGCCCGACCCGGTTTTCGACGGGGACTACGTGTGGGCCGTGGCCAGGGACGAGCTGGGGGTCGAGCGGGTGGTGCGGTACAGGATCGAGGTGGGCGATGTTGGTGGCGATGGTGAGGGCGCTCGCGGGGGTGGAGAGTTCTCCTCGACAAGGTCGTTCGTACTTCGAGGAGGGTTCGGCCACTCCGGAATGACAAGTCCAGTTGTCAAGATGTAAACTGTAGTTCACACGATGTTGAGCAGGATCAGGCGATGAGCCCTCATTCACTACGACTGACCGCGTTGGCCACCTGTGCTCTGGCGGTCTGTCGGCCGAGTACCGGATCGAACTCAGCCGGAACGATGGCGTGCTCCGAATCGAGCGCGCTGGGGATCCCGTACCGGTTCACGATGAGGAGCGCGCCTCGACGCGCGGGCGGTCGTGGGTGACGATTCGCCACCAATGGGGTGTCCCCCCACCCGGCGCCGAGCCGTGCCCGGGGATTGAGTTCACCCTCAATACGGAGCCTTGGCCCGATGAGAATCCATCCACGATCGCTGCCGACGCTCCTTGCGGCCACCCTGGCCGGCGCCTGTGCCGAGGGAGATCCCAACACCGACGCCGGCGACCTCAACACCACCTTCGATACCGTGGGCGGCGTCATCCGTGTCGCCAACTCCGGCACCCCACCCGAGTGGGAGCTCACCCCTGTCGTCTCGATCGGCCCCAAGTCGGTGACGGAAGAGGAGACGCCCGACGAGTTCGGGGGGGTAACGGCAATCGCTCTGGGCCCCGAGGGGACCGTGTTCGTCGCGGATGCCGTAAACCGCGAGATCCGTGTCTTCGGTCTGGACGGGTCACACATCCGCACCTTCGGGCGGGCCGGTGAAGGGCCCGGTGAGTTCGGGAGCATCTACTCCATCGCCTGGGTTGGTGACCGCCTTCTCACCTACGACCCTTCGCTGGGCCGGATCGGAGAATTCTCCCTCACCGGCGAATGGCTGGGCCAGAGGAGAACCGCGGGAAGTGTGAGCGGATCACCGACCTTCATGCGCTTCTTCCCCGTCGGCCCAGACGAGGCGTTTCGCCTTGCGCTCGGCGGTCGATTCCTCTGGGTTGGCCTTGACAGTCGCGGAGACACGGGCGACTCCCTGTCCTTGGTGAGCGCCCCGGAGGACCTCCCCGGCCTGGTCGAGACCATCAGGTGCGAGTGGGACGGGGGCAGCGGCTTCTACCCACACACCTCCGCGGCGAAGCATGTGCAGCACCCGGCTTCCGGTGGCGTCATGTATTCCGCCTGGGGGTACTTCTACAGCGTCGCCGTTACGCGGGGCGATGGCGACACTCTACGGGTGATCGAGCGCACACTTCCGACCGAGCCCATTTCGGACGAGAGGTGGGCCGCCGGAAGTGCGGAATTCGAGCAATCCCGGGAGCGGTTTCAGTTTTCAGACGCCGACTGCAACCCCCGCAGCTACAACCGGCCGGACCGCAGCTCCTTCATCAACGAGATCTTCGTTTCCACCGACGGCAAGCTGTGGGTTGACGTGATACGCGACGCCGGCAACCGCTGGGAATTCTTCGATCGAGAGGGGAGGCTGCTCGGCGGCGTACCCGCCGTCCCCTACAAGGAGCGTACCGTCCCCGTTTTCCACGGGGACTACCTTGCAACGATCCGCCGGGACGACCTCGACCTGGACCACGTCGACGTGTGGCGCCTGGAGCGGGTGGGGCGGTAGAACTCCCCGAACCCGGGGCTCCGCACCCCGTGCAACCCCCGGAACCGTTTCCGTTGTCCAGGAAACAAGGCCCGGCGCCCGGCCGTAGGAGAGGGCGCTGGGCACGGCCAACCGGTCCGGACGCCGTCCCACGACCAGATGGAGTCACGAGAATGCTCTCCCGCGATCGTTCGCCAAGCGTCCCCCCATCCCCCTTCCCCTCCATCCTCGCGGCCACCTTGGCCGTCGCCTGCGCTCAGGGAGATTCGACCACCGGGATCGGCGACCACACCACCACATTCGACACCGTGGGTGGCATCATCCACGTCACCAACGCCGGCACCCCGCCCGAATGGCGCCTCGCCCCCGTCGTCTCGATCGGCCCCACGTCGGTGACGGAACAGGAGACGCCCGAGGAGTTCGGCCATGTCAGCTCCGCCGCCCTCGGCCCCGAAGGGACCGTCTTCGTGGCGGACGCCGCCAACCGCGAGATCCGCGTCTTCGGTCTGGACGGGACGCACCTGCGCACCTTCGGACGACAGGGCGAGGGGCCCGGTGAGTTCCAGAGCATCTATTCCATCGCGTGGGTCGGGGACCGGCTCCTCACCTTCGACCCACCCCTGGGCCGCATCGGCGAATTCTCGGCGGAGGGGGAGTGGCTTGGCCAGCGGAGGACGACCGCGGGCTGGACCGGCTCATCCGCCTTGCTGCGGTTCTATCCCGTCGGTCCAAACGAGGTCTTTCGCTATGCTCTCGGTCCGGACCTCGAATCTCTCTGGGTGGGCCACCACAGCGGCGGAGACACGGGAGACACCCTGCCTCGCTTGCGGCCACGGACTGAGGATCTGCCGGGCGCGACCCCGGGCATTACCTGCGAGTGGGAAGGTGGATTCGGCTACTACCCGCACACGGTCGGGGCGAAGTTCGTGCAGCACCCGGGGTCCGGCGGAGTCGTCTACTCCGCGTGGGGGTACTTCTACCGCATCGCCGTCACCACGGTCGGCGGGGACACCCTGCGGGTGATCGAGCGTGACCTGCCGGCCGAACCGGTCCCGGACGAGGAATGGGACGCCGGAAGTGCCGATTTCGAGGACCTTCGCGAGCGGAGACCGGAAGCTTCCTGCAACCCCCGGAGCTACACCCGGCCGGATCGCCGACCCTTCATCGAAGAGCTCTTCATCGCCCCTGACGGCAAGCTCTGGGTCGACGTGATCCGCGCCGCAGGCAACCGCTGGGAGTTTTTCGATGCGGAGGGCAGGCTGCTCGGCAGCGTTCCCGCCGTCCCGTACAAAGAGCGTACGGTTCCCGTTTTCCGTGGGAACTACCTCGTGACGATTCGCCGGGACGACCTGGATCTGGACCACGTGGACGTATGGCGGCTGGAGCGGGTGGGCGCCTCCAGGTAGGAATGTTCGGTCAGCCCTGTCCCTCCCCGAATCCACCCGTCCGCAGGAACCGGATCACCGCGTTGGCCGTATGCCGGCTGTTCGCGATGAAGGCGTGGGACCGGGGCAGCACGAGCATCGGAACATCGCCGATGCTGGCCTGTTCGATGCTCACGATTCCGTCGTCGGGACCCGGTATTGCGGGAGGGCCGATCGGCTGGGTGCTGCGGTTGCCGGCGATGATCCCCACTTCGTAGTCGGGGAGCGGGAGGGTGGCCGGGAGGTCCGTGGCGTCGGTCCCGAGTGCGCGTCCGACCGGCCCGAGCATGTCCGACCCGAGCTGCATCTCGTTCAGCCAGTCCACAAACAGACTCCCCTGATTGGGCGGCGCGAGGAGCACGACCCTTCCGAGCGAATCCGGACGCTGCTCCGCCAGGTACCCACGGATGACCAGAGCACCCAGCGAGTGTCCCACGAAGTGGACCCTGGACGCTTCGGAGCAGCACTGCCGGACGGTTTCGCCCAGAGTGGCCATTTGTTCGGCGAACGGCGCGGTGCGTGATGGATACTCGGCGATGGTGACCTGGTAGCCGGCCCACTTCAGCCGCTGGCTCAGGATCAGCATCGAGGACGGCGAACGGCCCAGGCCGTGGACGAGCACCACGGCTTCATGGTGCGCCTCCGGGCCTCCCCCGCACCCCGTGAGAGGGAGCCCGAGCGCCAGACTCAACAACCATTCCTTCTTCATGACATCCGCTCGTACCCCGGTGGCGGCGAAAGGATCGATGGTGTCTCGGCCCTTGCCTCCGGTCTTCCAACGCCACTCGGAGATTGTCAGGACCGGCGGGCCCGGACAAGGTCTGGCAGTCCCTTGCCAGTACCGGCACCTCACCACTTCCATCCTCATTCTTTTTGTCCGAGGATGCCGGTGAGGCTGTAGATTGACCCCATGAAATCCGCGCTCATCAAGGGTATCGTCCTCTTCCCCGGGACGGTTCTCGTGTTCGTTCCCTCGCTGATCCTATGGCTTTCGGCCGAATCTCCCGTGGCCAGTGCCCCTGCGGAACGCGCGGAAGGGAGGTTCTGGATTGGCCTGGTGCTGGCTTTGGCCGGCCTCATGCTCGCCATGTGGACGGCACGCCTGTTCCTGACCCTCGGCCGGGGCACCCCCGCACCCTGGGCACCGCCCCGGAAGCTGGTCGTCGCCGGCCCATACCGCCACCTCCGCAACCCGATGATCACGGGCGTCCTCCTCATGCTCGCAGCCGGGTCGCTTCTCTTCGGTTCATGGCCGATCGTGGGGTGGATGCTCGCCTTCTTTCTTGTCCACGGAGTCTACCTGGCGCGGATGGAGGAGCCGGGCCTCGAGCGCCGGTTCGGCGAGGACTACCGGCGCTACAAGGCGAACGTCCCGCGTTGGATCCCTCGCGTATCGCCGTGGGACCCGTCCTGACGAATCAAGAGTGGGACGAGTTCGGGTCTGGCGACTCGGCGGGTTGACCCGCTAGCCTTGGTCGAAAGTTCCGCCCTGCCTGCATCAAGGAAGAGCCCGATGAAGTCGTTCCGACGCCCCACGCCCCCCCTCCCCGCCACCATCCTCGCGCTCCTCGCGACGGCGCTCCCCGCCTCCGCCCAGCAGCCCCTCGACGAGGAGTACACCGCGCTCATCCGCGAATACACCACGGAGACCTTCTTCTCCACTCCCCTCGTCGACCACCTCCCCTTCAGCGAGACGGTGCCGACCCCCCTCGACCACCTCGGCCACATCTCCGGCGCGCCCGACATCCTGAGCTACCCCGACGAGGTGCACTCGTACATGCGCGCGCTGGCCGCCGCCTCGCCCCGTGTCGAGGTCTTCACGATCGGCACCTCCGAGGAGGGCCGCGAGATGATCCTGGTCGTGATCAGCTCCGAGGAGACGATCGCGGCGCTGGAGGCGAACAAGGCCGCCCTGCGCGCGCTGGCCGACCCCCGCGTGACCACCCCCGGGCAGGCCGCCGAACTCATCGCCACCACGAAGCCCGCCTACTGGTCAGCGGGCGCGATCCACTCCCCCGAGACCGGGTCGCCCGAGATGTTCATGGAGCTGGCCTACCGGCTCGCGGTGGGCGAGAGCGACTTCATCCGCGAGATCCGAGACAACCTCGTCTACATGATCACGCCGGTGGTCGAGCCCGACGGGCGGGCCAAGGTTGTCGACCTGCACATGGGCAAGCGCAGGGATCCCGACGCCAACCTGCCGACGCGGCCGCTCTACTGGGGCAAGTACGTCGCGCACGACAACAACCGGGACAACATCGGCCAGTCGCTCGCGCTCTCCCGCGCGATCACCCGCACCTATATCGAGTACCGCCCTACCGTCTTCCACGACCACCACGAGTCGGCCTCGCACCTCTACACCTCGACCGGGCGCGGCCCCTACAACGCGTGGCTGGACCCGATCGTCATCAACGAGTGGAACCGCCTCGCCTACAAGGAAGTAAAGGACATGACGGCGTACGGGGTCCCCGGCGTCTACACCTTCGATTTCTACGACGGCTGGGGCGCCAACTACATGATGTGGGTGGCGCACATGCGCAACTCGATCGGGCGCTTCTACGAGACGCAGGGTGCGGGGGACGCGTCGACCCGCATCATCCGGTCGAACGTGCAGCGTCAGTGGCACAGGCCGAGCACGCCGCTACGCGAGGTTGTCTGGGGGATTCGCAACAACGTCAACCTGCAACAGAGCGCGGTGCTGATCGCCATGCACGAGGTTGCGGCCAACCGCGAGGAATTCCTGCACAACTTCTACCAGAAATCCGCGCGCTCGGTGGCGAAGGCGCACAACGAGGGACCCGCCGCCTACGTCCTGCCCGCCGACGATCCGCGCCCCGGCCAGCAGGCGCGCCTCCTCAAGGTCATGGAGGACCACGGCTTCGAGGTGCACCGCGCGGACGAGGAGATCGAGATCGGCGAGACGGTCTACCCCGAGGGCAGTTACGTGGTGCGGATGGACCAGCCGTTCTCGCGCGGCGCCGACATGCTGCTCGACAAGCAGTACTACAATCCTGACGATCCGCGCCCATACGACGACGCGGGTTGGACGATCGGCCCGCTCTTCAACGCGCAGACCGTGCGGGTGGAGGACACCGCGATCCTGGATGCCGACATGACCCTCGTTCCCACCGTGACGGTCGAGGGCGGGGTCGAGGGGCGCGGCGGCACCTACCTGATCAACTACAACGCCGACAACACGCTGGCCCAGTTCCGCTTCGCCCACGACGATCTGGTCATACACGCGGCCCGGGCCGACTTCACCGAGGACGACCGCGAGTTCAACGCGGGCACCTTCGTGATCCGCGAGGAGGACAACGCGGGGGTGGATCTGTCCGGGGTCCTCGACCGCGCGGGCGCCGAGTATGGATTTACCGCCTACCGGACCCGCAGCGACCTCGAGGTCCCTGTGCATCAGACCCGCACCCCCCGCATCGCGGTCATGCACACCTGGACGCGCACCCAGGACGAAGGGTGGCTCCGGATCGGACTCGACGAGTACGGGATTCCCTACGACTACATCTCGGTGCACGACGTGCGCGACAACGAGCGGCTCATCGACAACTGGGACGTGATCGTGATGGGTCAGAACCGCGGCAACGCGCTGAGTGTGGTGCGCGGACTCCAGGGCGACGATCCCGTCCCGTGGAAGGCCACCGAGCTCACGCCCAACATCGGGCGCCAGGCGTCCACCGACGACATGCGCGGGGGACTGGGTCTGGAAGGCGTGTTGAACCTGAAGAACTTCGTCGAGGCGGGCGGCGTCTTCGTCACGATGGCGGGTGCGTCGCAGTTGCCGATCCACTTCGGGCTGGCGGATGGCGTCTCGATCCGCACCACGCCGGATCTGTGGGCGCGGGGTGGTGTCTTCGCGACCCGCGTGACCGACGACGAGAGCCCGATCGGGTACGGGTACGACGAGCTCGGCGTGTCGTTCAACACGGCGCCGGTGTTCGCGACGGGGGGTGGCGGGTTCGGGGGATTCGGGCGGTTCTTTGGTGGTGGTGGTGGGGCGCAGAACCGGGGTCCGGGCGACACGACGCGGCGGCGGACGGGGCGGGGTGGGGCGGACGAGCAGGACTACGTGCAGGGCAGGGCGCGGGATATGGGCGAGGCGGGGGTCGAGGCCTTCCGCGAGACCCAGGAGGAGGACGAGGATGACTCGCCGGGTGGGGGACCTTCAACCGGTCCGGATCGGGTGCGGGTGGTGATGCGGTTCGCGCAGAGGCCGGAGGATCTGCTGATCAGCGGGGGGCTGCGGAACGGGCGGACGTTGGCGAATGCACCGGCCGTGGTCGATGTCACGCTGGGCGATGGCCACGTGGTGCTCTTCTCATTCAATCCGTTCTGGCGCTCGCACACGCACGGGTCGTACGCGCTGCTGTTCAACACGTTGATGCACCATGATGCGCTGTCGGCGGTGGTGGAGGAGGTGGTGGCGGAGGACGAGGAGGGGGAGCGGGGGCCGCCGGGGCGGTAGAGGGGATAGGGGAGGATCTACCGGCGGCTCAACTGATCGTCGTGACGAGCCCCGAATCCAGAATATGGCGGTCCTGTGTCAGCAGCGTCGCCCCGAGAATCCGTGCTGTCGCGACGAGAACCCGATCGGCGGAGTCACGGTGAAAGGAATCGGGCAGGGCCGCCACCTCCGCCGCGATCGCGGGCGAAATCCCGTGCCGCCGAACCAGTGGCGGGGCCACCGCCTTCTCCAGCCATTCGCGTAGCGGTATCGCGAGCTGGATACGGCCCAGGCTGTGCAGCGTCGCGATCTCCCAGAGCGAGATGTCGGAAACCCGTAGCGGCGAGTTTCCCTGAGCTGCGTTCAACACGCGTTGCTGCGCCTCCGACAACGGCCCCTCGCCCTGAAGCCACCAGATCAGGACATGCGTGTCCAGCAGCGCGGTCATTCGCCGCCCGTCCGACGGGATCGCTTGCGGGGAGCGTTGGCATCTCCGCCCGGCTCCTCGATTCCACCCGCGCCCGTCAGGCTGTCCCAGTAGTGCTCCGGCACCACCGGTCCGACGATGTCACCCACAACTGTAGCCGTGCCTTTCAGCTCCGATTGCGGATACTTCGATTCGGACTCGCTGGGGGGCCACAGTTCGGCCACAGGTCGACCCCGTTTGAGAATCACGATGCGTTCACCCGTCTCCCGCACGCGGTCGAGGATCTTCAGGCATCGTGCCTTGAAGTAGGATGCGTTGATCGATTCCATATGACTAGTCTCGGTGACTGGTCATGTTTTGTCAAGTGTTCCGCATGGGTCGACGAAGGTGTACCGCACCGCACTGCCGGTCGTATTTTGGTTGGGATCCGCTTCCACGATTCCGAACGACGCAACGGAAAGGTAGACAGGGCCGAAGATGGCCGGCAGACAAGCTGACAGCGGAGCCACGACCGGCTACGAGGCCGGGTTGTGGGCGATGGCCGACGCGCTTCGCGGCTCGATGGATTCCGCCGAGAATCGAGACGGGTACATTCTGCTGGGATTCGGGGGACGGGGACCGTGAGCAATTCGGACGAACGGCGCTGGCAGCAGCGGCTCGACACTTTCGGGACGGCGCTCGCGCAACTCACGAACGCCTGTGATCGCGAGCGGTACGACTACCTGGAACTTGCCGGCCTGATCAAGACGTTCGAGTTCAGCTTCGAGTTGTCATGGAAGGTGCTCAAGGACCTCCTCTTCTACGAGGGCCACGACGCGAAGACCCCGCGAGCGGTGATCCGCAAGAGCTTCGAGGTGGACTACATCGACGAGAGCGACTGCGAGACCCTGCTCGACGCGCTGGACAAGCGCAACCTCTTGAGCCATGCCTATTTGCTCGATGTGGCCGAAGCGGCGGAGTCGCTGATCAAGGAACACTACCACCCTGTGCTGCTGGGGCTCCACCGGGCGCTGGACGCCAGGCGACCGCAATGACGGACGGCCTCAAGGATGCCCATCGCGAGGCGATCGTCGCTGCCCTCGCGGCCAACGGCCGGGTGGAACGGGCCGTGCTGTTCGGTTCGAGGGCAACCGGGACGAACACCGTGACTTCCGACGTGGACATAGCGTTGTTCGGCAAGCGGCTGACGTTAACTGACCTGGCCCGGCTCTCCGTGGCGATCGAGGAGATTCCGATGGCGCAGTCGGTGGATCTGATTCTGTATGACTCGATCCGTGACCGGACGCTACTGAAACACATTCGGTCCGACGGCATCGATTGGTTCACACGCCGGACAACTGGCACGACGACAATCGAGACGACACGCGCGAAACGAATCGAGGCGGCTTCCCCCTGATGCGACTGTCGTGGAACGAAATCCGCGACCGCGCGGCCGCGTTCGCCGGCGAATGGCGGGACGCCGCGTACGAGAAGGGCGAAACGCAGAGCTTCTGCAACGACTTCTTCGAGGTCTTCGGCGTGCGCCGCCGTAGCGTGCCCCGCTACGAAGAACACGTCGCGAAGCTCGACAACCGCTTCGGGTTCATCGACCTCTTCTGGCCAGGCGTCCTGCTCGTGGAGCAGAAGAGTGCGGGGCGCGACCTCGAGGCTGCGTACGGCCAGGCAGGGGAGTACTTCGACGCGCTCCCGGAACACGAGCGGCCGCGCTACATCCTGGTCAGCGACTTCCGCACCTTCGAGCTGCACGATCTCTCGGAGCGTGCCATCGTGTCGTTCCCACTCGCCGAGCTCCCCGCTCACGTGGAGGAAACCGCCGCCGCGCCGACCTGCGCCGCTTCCAGGAGAAGCTCGGCCGGATGACCTTCTTCGACCCGGCGTGCGGGTGCGGCTCTACGACCCGGACCTCATGCCGCCCAACCTGCGCGCCGCCCACCAGCGGCTGGACCGGGCGGTCGACCGGCTGTACAAGCGGGGCGGCTTCTCCTCGGAACGGGAGCGTGTGGAGCATCTCTTCGCGTTCTACGAAAAGATGCGAGCGCCGCTGGGGGTCGGGGTGAAGAAGCTGAAGCGGCGGCGGCGTTGAAGTGAATGAAGTCTACCGTCTGCCCGCCAGACGACCGCGGTTCGATCTCCAGCTATGCGTCGGAGTCCTCAACCGGACGTAGGATCCGAAACACGTACTCGGCGAGTATCAGCATGTTCATGCTGTGCTTGTGAGTCGAATAGGTCACCAGGCCATGCACGGCAGCATGACGGTTCGGCACAGGATCCTGCTCGAACCTTGCCCGTTCGTCCTCGGTTACTACCCGCTCGTACGCGTGTCTTACAAGGCGATCGAACAAGACCGGATTGTATATTTCCCTGAAAGCACGACCCGCCGGATCTTTGGATTCCTCTAGCAGCTTGTCGAGCATCTTTCTCGAACCGACGTTTCCGGCACCGATCATGCGCTCGATTTCGGGGAACAACGTACGGCAGATGCCCCGGTACAAGCCGGCCTCGTGGGCCGAAAGGGCCTCACGGAACGCTGCCCGCGCTTCATTGTCGATGTGATGGTATTCAAGGCCTGACTCCATGTGGTCGCGGATCTCATTCCACCGGGTGCGGTAGTAGTCGTCAACACGCCTGTCCAGGCGAGCAGGGTCGCCTTCGCACTCCACCACAATGCGGTAGGGCACGGAATGATGTGGAAGCCATCCAACCTCATTCAATGCGTTCCCGATTCGGTGCCGCTCGTGGAGCTCCTCCAGAAAGGGCTGAATCCGTTCCGCGGTCTCGGCAGCCGCTTTGGCGCTTCGCGTGAATTCCTCCAAAAAGGGGGCTGCTGCTGCGGCCCATTCATTCAGTGTCTCGAGAACGGGACCGAGCGAGCGTTCCATTTGTCGAACAGCTGCCGTGACCTGCGTGGCGACGGGTGCTGCCGTCTGGGCCAGCCGCTCGAAATCGCGGACGTAGTCACGGCCCGAAGCTTCCTGGGCCGCTCTGATGTCCTTGAAGATGGCTGCGACGTCATGGCCGTGCAGCGCCGCGTACGCGTCTCTTGTGGCTCGGATCGCAGCGATCACCCGGTCGTCCCCCAGAGCCCGCACGGCGGCCTTGGTCTGGTCGTCCCTATTGGTCTCCATGACTGACCTCCATCAACTCGTGGCGAGTGCAGATGACGGGTGGCTCGTACCCTGTGCTGCGACACACCCGCTCGATCCGGGACCGCATGGCCGCATTGGCGATGTGGCGGAAATTCCAGGTCACAAGATATTGGACCCGGTTCGTAACGGCGATGGCGATGTGGGCGGCGTCCACTGCGGCGCCGGGAGAGACCGCCCCCAAGGCAATGAGTTCGCGCGCGAGTTGCTCCGCTTCCGCGGTCGCATCCAGGAGCGTCACACCGTCGAGCGCCATCAGGCGGGCGCGAGCGGCTGTCGGGTCCCCCTGCCCAGCTTCGCGAATCACAAGCGCCGACGCGGCGAGGTGGAATTCTCCTGGGCGGTCCGCCACCACTCGCGAGTCGCCTGCTGGTGGGCCAAGATCACGACATCACGTGACGGGCGAGCCGTCAAGTAGCTCACGACCGTTGTCTCAATGTATGCGATGGGCCTCATCTCGCCGGTTTCCTCTGTCGGAGGGTCGATGTGCCGGTAAGATAGCGACACTGCGTTAGGTTCAAGCTCCATCGAATTCACGGACGGCCCGATGCGGCGTTGCGGAGGAGGCAAGCCCATGACGGACTGGAACACGTGCCCAGCAGTGGAACGCGATCCCCGCAAGATCAGCGGAGCCTGGGCGTTTACCGGGACCAGAGTGCCGGTGTACGCCCTGTTCGAGAACCTGGAGAGCGGTGCGACCGTGAAGGAGTTCCTGGAATGGTATCCCGAGGTCCGCGAGTGGCAGGTGGCGGCCGTTCTGAAACAGGAAGCGGAGTACTTCAAGGCTCCGGCCTGACGCGCGGCCCGGCGGATTCCGGGAAATGCCGATCTGAAGAACCGCGACAGCGTGGCCACGGACCACACGGCCTCGCACGCTTGCGCCCCCACCCCCCTCCCCCCACTCTGAACCAGGAACATCGGGCCCCAGACCACCGCCTGAACGCACCGGAATCCCCATCCCCGGCCCGACAGGACGCCACCCATGTCACCCAACGCCTTCACCCGGCGAAACTTCCTCCGGCACACCGGCACCAGCGTCCTCCTCGGCACCGCCGCCACCCCGGCGCTCCTCGACTCCCGCCCCGCCTCCGGTCAACCGGCCACCAAGCCCACCGGCCCTACCGCCCCACCCCCCCACCCCACCCCCACCGACTTCGACCAAGTCTACGACCGCCGCGGCACCGACTCCGTTCGCTGGGACCGCGCGATCGCGCACTACGGCCCCAACATCGTAGCCGCGATGGGCGTCGCCGACATGGACTTCCGCGCCGCCCCCTGCGTCACCCGGGCCCTCGCCGAACGCTGCGCCCACGAGAACTGGGGCTACATGCACCGCCCCGACTCCTACGCCGAGGCGGTCGCCGCCTGGAACCACCGCCGCTACGGCGTCGAGATCGACCCCTCGACCCTCGTCTTCACCACCGGGGTCCACCCCGGCATCATCGCCGCGCTCCACACCTTCTCGCCCCCCGGCACCCGCGTCCTCATGATGACGCCCACCTACGACGGCTTCTACGGCGACCTCCGCTTCGCGCGCACCGTCCCCGACGACTGCGAGATGGTCGTCGACGCCGACGGCCGCTACTCGGTCGACTTCGACGATTTCGATCGGCGCGCCCAGCGCTGCAACTCCTTCATCCTCTGCAACCCGCAGAACCCGACCGGCAACCACTGGTCCCCCGAGGTCCTCACCCGCCTCGGCGAGATCTGCCTCAAGCACCGCGTGGTCGTGCTCGCCGACGAAATCCACTGCGACTTCGTGAGCCGCGGCCACAGCTACACGCCCTTCGCCACCCTCGACCCCGAGATCGTCGACAACAGCCTGACCTTCATGTCCGGCAGCAAGTCGTTCAGTCTTGCCGCGATGAAGGTCGCGTGGTACTACAGCACCAACCCGGATCTGCTGGCGCGCATCAAGGCCAACACGCGCGCCGACCTGAGCACGCTCGGGATGGTCGCGATGCGGGCCGCGCTCAACGAGGGCGAACCGTGGCTCGACGAGCTGATCCCCTACATCGACGCCAACCACGACTTCGCCGAGGCGTACATCCGCGACAACCTGCCGGGCGTCCGCTACACGAAGGCGCAGGGCACCTACCTGGCCTGGCTCGACGTGGCGGAGTTCGCGGAGCGGATCGGGGCCGCCGAAACCGCCGCGCGGGAGAGCGCCGAAGCGGTCAATCCGGTGACACCCGAGGCGATCGTGCAGCGCTGGTTCGCGGAGCGCGCGGGCGTCTTCCTGAACCCCGGGCCCCGGTACGGGACCGGTGGGGCGGGCCACATGCGCATGAACCTGGCCTCTTCGCGCAGGATCGTGGAGTTGGCGCTGACGAACATGGCCGAGGCGCTGGCCGAAGCGTAGAATTGGAACGGACACGGCCCGAATCGTTCTGGGCCTGAAGGGTTTGGGGGACTGAACCCCGAACGCTGGACGAATGCCCCGTCGGGGGAGGAGAGCTGAAATGCAGAGACCGAGCGCGACCCTGTGGAGCGCGGCCACCGCCGCCGCCCTTATCCTCGCTTCCATGGCCACGCCGCCCGCGGCCCAGGCCCAGTTCGACGATGTGGGCGTCATCACCTTCCCGACTTCGGCGACCGGCGAGGCCCAGGAGCATTTCCTGCGCGGCGTCGCGATCCTGCACAGCTTCGGCTGGAAGCAGGCACGCGAGCAGTTCCACGCGGCGCAGAAGCTCGACCCCGACTTCGCGATGGCCTACTGGGGCGAGTCGCTGGCGTACAACCACCCCCTCGTCACCAGGATGGACCCCGACGAGCCGCGCGAAGCGCTCGAACGTCTCGGCAAGACCCCGGAGGAGCGGATCGCCAAGGCACCGACCGAGCGCGAGAAGGGTTTCCTGCGCGCGGTCGAGATCCTCTGGGGCGAGGGCGAGCACCGGGACCGCGCGGTCGGCTACATGGAAGCGATGGCCGACCTGCACGCGGCCTACCCGGAGGACCATGAAATCGCCGCCTTCTACGCGCTCAGCCTCCTCAGCGCCACCCGCGCAACCCGCGACCTGACCGACCGCTGGAACGTGCGTGCGGGCACCATCGCTCTCAAGATCCTGAACGCGAACCCCGTCCACCCCGGCGCCGCCCACTACACCATCCACGCCTTCGACCACCCGATCATGGCGCCGCTCGCCCTCGACGCGGCCTACGCCTTCGCCGACATCGCCCCGGCGGTGTCGCACGCCCGCCACATGCCCACGCACATCTTCATCCAGCACGGCATGTGGGACC
>JAPPGM010000158.1 GCA_028874995.1 Gemmatimonadota bacterium
GCGCTGCGCGTGTGGATCTGCACCGGCAGCCGGAAGGTCGAGATCAGGCACATCTGGTCCCCGTCCAGCTTCGACCTGTGCACATGGCTGCGCACGTAGCCCGGCACGGCAAGCTCCGGCCATCCCCACTCGGCCAGCGTGCGCGACCAGAACTCGAGCCTCCCCGTCGGCGTCGGAAAGCCCCGCCGCACCACCCCGTCCACCTCGATCCCCACCCGCCGCCGCCCCTCCCCGTCGCCATCGAGCGGCGGCAGCGGCACCACATTCAGCACTGGCGGCGCCCCGGCCCTCGTAAAGACCCGCCCGGCCGCGTCCACATGCACATCGTCCTGTTCGCCGTCCGGCACCCGCTCCTCGTAGACCGCCCCGATCTTCGCGTCGATCTCGAAAGCCCCGTAGCGCCGCATGTACTGGAGCGGCGTGAGGCCTTCCCGCGCGGCTTTCTCGGGCAGACCCGGCACCGAGTTCTCGAAGATCCACCCGTAGTATTCGTCCACCGTCATCTTCTCGCCGGGACGCTCGCGCGACTCGAAGAACTCGCGGATCCCGCGACTGCCATCCGGATCGATCCGCCACGTCAGCTCGATCCAGAACTCGTTCTCCTCCCAGACCTCGCCGGCTGCCGGAACCCGACCCAGAGCCCGTCGTACTGCTCGTACGAGGTCAGGTCGTGGCGCTCCGAGGAGTGCCCCATCGGCAGCACGTAGTCCGCAAAGAAAGCGGTCTCGTTCCAGGTCGGGGTCAGCGCAACGTGCAGCCCGATCCGCTCGGGGTCGGTGAGCATCTCGATCCACGAGAAGCCGTCGGGGTTCGTCCAGACGGGGTTGTAGACCCGGGTGAAGTAGACGTCCAGACGGCGGTCCTGCTCCCGGACCAGGTGCGGCAGCAGGAACGACATCTCCATCAGGCTGAGGGGGTAGTCGGCGGGCCAAGTGAGGTCGTTCCAGTGTTTGGGGTGCCTGGGCGGCATGCGGATGGGCCGTGGAACAAATTTGTTCCACGAATTCGGATAGGTTCCGCCGGGCACCGCAATGGCCCCCAGCAACGCATTGAGCAGGAAGAGCGCCCGCGCAACCTGCCAGCCGCCCAGGTTGCCCGCGGCGGCGCTCCGCCAGTTGTGGGTGGAGAGCCGGGTGCCGGCCCCCGCGACGACTTCCGCCACCGCCAGAAGCGTTTCAGCTGAAACGCCGCTCTCGGCCGCCGCGAAGTCGAAGGTGTAGTCGGCGTAAAGACCACGCAGCGCGCGCTCGAAAATCCCGAAGGTGACGGGTTCGCCGGGGTGGTTCTCCTCCAGGTATTCGCGCCAGTTCCACCACCGCTCCACGAAAGCCCTGTTGTAGCGGCCCGTGACGATCAGGTGATGGGCGATCGCCAGCAGCACCGCCGCCTCGGAGCCGGGGTAGGTCGAGAGCCAGTGGTCGGCGTGGGTGGCGGTGTTGGAGAGGCGCGTGTCGAAGACGATCAGCTTCGCGCCCCGCCGCTTACCCTCCATGACGCGCTGCGCGTGCGGGTTGAAGTAGTGGCCGGCCTCGAGGTGACTGCTGACCAGGAGGATGACCTGGGCGTTCTCGTGATCCGGGCTGGGACGGTCCATCCCCATCCACAGGTGATAGCCGGCGCGCGCGCCCGAGGAACAGATGTTCGTGTGTGAATTGTGGCCGTCCACGCCCCACGCGGCCAAGGTGCGCTCGGTAAACCCGTCCTCGCCGGGGCGGCCAACGTGGTACATGACCTCGCCGTGCCGGTCCTCGTCGATGGCCGTGCGGATCCGCCCGGCGATGTCGTCCAGCGCCTCGTCCCAGCCGACCCGCTCCCACTTCCCTTCCCCGCGCTCCCCAACACGCTTGAGCGGGTGGAGGATGCGGTCCGGATCGGTGAGCTGGGTGACCGTGGCCGGCCCCTTCGCGCAGTTGCGTCCCCGCGACCCGGGGTGCTCCGGATTCCCCTCGAACTTGCGGACTTCGAGCGTGTCGCGGTCCACATACGCGAGCAGCCCGCACGCCGACTCGCAGTTGAAGCAGGTCGTGGGGACCAGCATGTAGCGGCGCTCGACGCGCTCGGGCCACGCCTTCGAGTCGAGTTCGACCCAGTCGCTCCAGCGCTCCTTCGGGGGGAAGGCGGCGAGGTGGACGCGGCTGGCGCCGGGGTAGAAGGTCTCGCCGCGGGCTTCCGTCTCGGCTTTGGCGGCGGAGACACGGCGGTTGAGTTCGTCGAGGGTTGGACGCGGGCCCCCGCTCTCGGCCTCGCGACGGTCCGGACCCTCGATACTCGCCCGCCGCCGAACGTCCTGACGGGCGGCCGCGGGTTCTCCGGCCTCGAGCGGCGCACCCGCAACGGGGGGCGTGTGGCCGTTCCCGGTCCGCCCGCTCATGCCAGCGGCACCGACTGCCCCGCCTGCACATACGCGTGCTCGTAGGCGAGCAAGGCGACGAGGCCCAGCGGAACGACGGTCCACCCGAGCCAGGGGGCGGCCGCGCCGAGCACCGCCCCGAACACGCCCAGCACGAACCAGCGCCTGAACCGGCCGTGGGTCATCTCGCGCTCGGCGAGGCGGGCGTGGGCGGTGGGCGGGGGCATGAAGACCTCGCCGGCGATCATGAGGGCGTGGGCCGCGCTGGAGACGGCGAATGCCACCAGCGCCGCGTCGGTGACGGCTGTCGGCGCCCCGAGCGCAAGGGCGGCGAGCGTAGTTGCGCCCCCTCCCGCGACACCCGCCTGGACCACGAAGTGCGCCGGCAGCAACGGGTTCTGCCACATGTCGCGCGCCTTGGCCTGTCCGAAGAGGAAGGCCGTGTAGACCGCGGTTAGGACCGCGAGGCCGCCGCCGAGCCAGCCGAGCCAAAGGGGTGGGGACGAGCCGGTAAGCGTAGCCGCGAAGTGGGCGGCCAGCACGGCGCCGTACGCACCTATGATGAAGCCGCCCCGCACCAGCCAGCTTCGCCACTGGGGCCGCCGGAAGATGAGGTGGAAGCGTTCGGGGTGCTCCAGGTCCCAGATGAGGATGGCGCCGGTCAGGGCCAGAAAAGCACCCGCCAGGACAGGGGCGGCCCACGTCCAGAGCGTGCTGGCCGGATCGAGCGCTCCGGTGAGGATGAGAAGAAGCGGCACCAGGTACGCCCCCGCCGCGATCGACTTCGTCCACGTATACAGCGAGACGCGAAAGTCCCACGGCGCCGTGTGCGGAATGTCGTAGCTGAGCACCGCCGCCGCCGACGAATTCCACGGCCCCGGATGCCCCGCCGGGACCCCGTGGTCCACCTCGCCCTGCTCGCTCCACATGAAGAGGCCGCCGCCCGGACGCTGCGCCGCCAGCGGATCCAGCGTCACCTGGTCCGCGCCCTTGTAGTACAGCTTCGGCCTCGTCTCCTTCTCCGGCCGCCGCACCGCCACTGCATCCCGGTTGATGATCCCCGCCACCTTCGACGACGGATCGTTCATGTCGCCCACCAGGAGCGCCTCGGTCGGACAGACCACCACGCACGCCGGCTCCAGCCCGATGTCGAGGCGATGCGCGCAGAAGTTGCACTTCTCGGCCGAGTGGTCCTCGGGGTTGATGAAGATCGCATCGTAGGGGCACGCCGCGATGCACGCCTTGCAGCCGATGCAGACGCTCTTGTCGAAGTCGACGATCCCGTCCGCACGCTGGAACATGGCCGCGGTGGGGCACGCCTCCACGCATGGGGGATCGGCACACTGGTTGCAGCGGGTCACCTGGAAGGAGCGCCGCGCCTCGGGGAAGAGCCCCGTGTCGACGTACTTCACGTAGGTGCGTGTCACCGAGAGGGGGACTTCGTTTTCGGATTTGCAGGCCGTGGTGCACGCGTGGCAGCCGATGCACCGGGTCTGGTCGACCACCTTGGCCCACGCGGGGCGGGACGTGCCGTTCACCGGATCCATGTCTTGACAATAGACAGACGGGCGCGTCGCGAACAGGCACCCCGCGCCCGCCGGGACGGATTCCGATACCTTCGGTCATCATGTCCCCAATCCGACACGGCCGGGCGCCGCAATCGCATCCACCGGGATCGATCCCGCCACAATCCGCCGCGCGGCCAACGCGAACGCCGGTCAAGGCCTGCCTCTTCACCCGCGACCGCCTCGTGCTGGCCGACGGCGTACACCGTCTCCCGTCCGCGGTGGAGGCGAAGAGGTGGGGTGCGGGCGAAGGGGAGTGGTTCCCGTTCAGGGCGGGCGGAGACGATGAACAAGGTGTTGCCGCGCTCGCGGACCCCCGGTGGACACCCGCACGGGGCGTCGTGGCTATCGGCCTGCGTACGGCCCTGTCCCTGCTCCCCGCCTCCGAAATCGGTCTCGCGCTGACGGCCGCCCACCTCGTGCGCTGGCGCCGCACCTCCCGCTTCTGCGGCATCTGCGGCACGCCCGCCATCCCGTCGCAACACCACAAGGCCATGTCCTGCCCCGACTGCGGCCACCTCGCCTTCCCGAAGATCTCCCCCGCCGTAATCGTCCAGGTGACCCGGGGCGACCAGATCCTGCTGGGGCGTTCACGGCGCCACCCTCGCGGCGCCTACTCCGTGCTGGCGGGATTCGTGGATCCGGGGGAGAGCCTCGAAGACGCGGTGCGCCGCGAAGTGGAGGAGGAATCGGGCGTCCGCCTGCGCGACATCCGGTACTTCGGCAGCCAGCCGTGGCCCTTCCCCGATTCCCTCATGGTGGGATTCACCGCCGTGTGCGACGGCGACGGCACCCTCCTCAACCGCGACCACGAGCTCAAGGATGTGGCGTGGTTCACCGCGGACTCTCTGCCCCCGGTCCCCCCGAAGTACAGCATCGCGCGTGCGCTGATCGACGACTTCGCGAGGCGACGTGGCGTTGACCCCGCAACCGTCCCAACTTGGCGCAGACCCAAACCTCCGGACCGCTGATTCACCCATCCATCCCAACCGGGAGCACCTATGACGACACGACTTCTGACAGCGACCCCTGCAGCCTGTGGACTGCTAGCCGCGACCACCCTGGCCGCCTGCGCCTCCGGCCCTTCGGGCCCGCCACCCTACGACCCCGTGGGCACCTACGAGTTCACCGCCATGGCGGGAGGGCAGACGATCACCGGAACCATGACCATCGAGGAGGGCGAGGACGGATACACCGGGGTCCTTCGCGCCGTTTCGGTCCCCATGCCACCCGGCCCCATCACCGCGGTCGAGGTCGCCGACCAGACCGTGACCATTCACGCGGACGGTCCCGATGGACCCCTCATCATCGCGCTCACCGTCACCGAGACCGGGCTGGAAGGCACCTGGGCGATGGGGGAGGAAACCGGCACCTTTACCGCCACCAGGTCCAACTGACGGAATCCGGCTGGCCGATCCACGGCCAGTAGGAGTCCGTGGATAAACTCCCGCGAGCACCGAGAGCGGCGAGGCGCCGGGCTG
>JAPPGM010000165.1 GCA_028874995.1 Gemmatimonadota bacterium
GATCCTCAGGGTGGAGATCCTCTTTTGCTGGGATGACGAGAACGGCGGCGGTGGAGGCGGGAATAACAACAACAACAATCAGCAGGAGCAGGTAACGTTCCGCCTTTCCTGCGACGTGTCTGTCAGGCGCGGCAGTTACGGAAGTTGCATGGTGGACGCCACCACCGATGACGGCGAGATCGAGACGGACGAATTCACCTTCTCGTGGTCCTCATCCACCGGGGCATCCGATTCCGGCGTGGGGATGGACTCCTGGGGCGGTACGGTAACCGAGACGGCGACCATCACCGTCAGCATCGGCGAACAAAGCGAGTCGAAGACCGTGCTGGCTACAAGGCGACCGGGTTGGGCCTTCCAGCGACTGAGTGAGCAGCCAAACTACACGTCCTTGCAAGACGGAGGCCTGTACACGATCACGGCGCGCAACCCCTCCTCGGGAACCGGGTCCGGCCCGTGGGCCGGGAGGCGTTATGTGACCCGACCACCCTCCATCACGGGCAGGATGGATATCCACCATGATTTTGCTTCCTTCGGCCCAGCCTATCCGGGCGCGAACACGGCATGCGCCAACGCCGCAGGTCTACGCCCCGACGACAACTACTGGAACGTGAACCGGGCATGCGGGACCTTTCCCGCATACACCGCATGGCGAGATTTCCTGATCCGCCATGAGCGGCAGCATGAGCGCGGCTGGTCGAACTGTATGACGGGCGGGACGGGCAGCCGCCTCATGACGGATCTGGAAGGGCTTGCAGTGGACGCTTCATCTAACGAGATGAGCCGACTGTGGGACGAATTCTGGTATAGTGAGATGCTGCCAGCCGGCGTGTGGGCGTCATCTGGGAGCAGCCGTCCCTTCTACATATATTTCGGTGGTAATCCGCCATGGAGCACAGGCACTGAGAGCACCCCCGGTCACTCGGGCAACCACGGCTGCTGAATGGAGGGCACCATGAAGAAGCTACTGACGCTGTTGCTCCTGCTGCCTGCCACCGCCGCAGCGCAGCAGCAGAGAATCGTCTCGGGCGGTATGGTGCTGGATGGTGGCGAAGTTCGTACACCCACCCCCGCCCTCGCCATGAAGGCGCTGTTGGAGCCGTCTACCCAGCACCAGCGACCGCACGCACCGGCGGTCGCCGTCCTGCGCCAGAGGTATGAGCTGCGGTCTGCCGTCGAATTGGATGCCATGGTCGAGAACCTCGTACGCCTCGTCCTGGGCAGCGACCGTGACGCGAGCCTTCGGGCGCAACTGGCGCTGATGGGTGCCGGGCAGGAGGCGGGTCACGGTACTCGCCATCCGGGTGCCATCTCGGGGCTCATCCGTGCCTACGAAACAGCCCGGGCCAGCGAGCACCACGCCAACCCGAACCTCATCCTGGCTACGGTGTTCTACGCAGGCGAAGAGGGGTATGTGGTCGAGTTGCTTGAGACAAGCGAGCGGCCTGCGCCGTGCGTGCCATCCGGGGACGCGGATACCACGAACCCCTGTCCTAACAGGTCGTCGTGGTGCGATGCGGCGATGGTTCTGCACGACAGACGGCACGAAGCGGCGCCGCCAGCCGGGGTAGTTGATCGGCTGTGCGGGTGGGGCCGCTGGATTCTCGGCTGAGCCACGCACGGGAAGCAGCGCTTGTGTGGAGCGAAGAGGGGCCGGTTCTTCGGAGCTGGCCCCTTTTTCGTTGCCTTTTTGGCTTCTGACTCAGCGTTTTCTCCACGATTCCTCACTGTCGGCGGCATGGAACTGACGCCGTTCGGCACGTTGCACGCGCGCCGCGACGACGGCGAGGGCGAGACCGGCGACGGCATCGAGGTCGTCGAAAGACTCCGTGCCGTCCTCGGCATCGTGCGCCTCGACGGGTTGGCACGAATGCTCGCCCGCCACTCAGCGGAGGGTTACGCTGAGCGCGGGGGCGGGCGTGCCGTCCGCTGGATCGAGAAAGAGGTGGACGAATGGATCCGGGAGCGGATTGCAGAGAGCCGGGACGGCGCGGCGGGAGACAAATCCGCGGCAGCCGTTGCCCAAGGGGTTTGGGGGTGCCGATGGCGGAGCCCCCATACGGCTCCGGGACAGCGCCGGCCCCCTTGGGAAACCGCTTCGATTCGGGTGGTTGAGGGGTGGTGCGGGCGCGGAAGTTCCCGCCATTGAAGGCTGTGATCCCCGCTCTCCCGGCTCGGTCCAGCAAGGTCCAATGCAACGGCAGGAAACGCAGATCGTGCAGCCCTGTAATAACTTACATGATTTTCTGCCGTGATTTAGGCCACCGCTCCTATGCCAGGAAGGCAGGAAGGCGCTGGTGGAACCGGCCGCTGTCACATCGGTGGGTTCCCCTCCGGTCGCCGGAACGAGGCCCACCGCGGTGCGCGTGTGGTACACACTGAGCGCGACGCGACCGTCGGCGAACGGCGTGACCGCGAGCACGTCACGGCCACCCCGCGCCAGCCGTTCGGCCGGGGCTCCGTCCAGCGGCACCCGCCAGCCGACAAAGAGCGAGTCGTCGGCGCCCGCTGCCGCGAGATAGAGCGCCGTGCCCGTGGGGGACCACTCCACGCGGCGGTCCCATCCGAGCCGTAGGCCGTCGGCGAGCGTGCGCGTCTCGCCTGTCTCGATCTCCGTCACGGCCAGGGCCGCGCGTCCGCCCGCAGCGCGAAGGTAAGCGACCGAGCGCCCGTCGGGAGACCGCACCGGCGCGGTCCACCCCCCGGCGCGGTCGGCCAGCACGGTCGCGTGGCCGGGTCCCGGCGCATACGAGACCCACGCGGTATCGGCCCCCGCGTATCGAAGCGCTGTCACGGTCCCGTCGGACAGCGATCGCGGATAGTCGACGCGTGCGTTCCCGGGATCCACGATACGCGACTCCTGCCCGGTGGCCGGGTCCAGGGTCCAGACTCCGTGACGTGGCGGCCAGCGGTCGACGTACACGACGCGCGAACCGTCGGGCGACCAGGTCACCCGCGACCTTCCCGCCGGCGTGCTCGTCGCCACACGGGCGACCCCGGTCGCAACATCGTAGACCGTCAGCGATCTACTGTCCGCGGCATAGTCGGCGAATACGACCCCGGTCGCCGGCAGGCGACGGGATGCCCGGATAGGCGTCGTACAAGTCTGTGTGGACGTGCCGCGCGAGCACGATGTCGGCGACCTCTTCGACGTTGCTTCCGCACGCCGCCGCCGTGAGGAGCGGCACCGCCGGGAGGCTGCGGGACACAGCCCACCGACGCAATGACCGCCGCGGAGACCTCACTGTCCGGCCCCCTGCTCGCAGCGCCCGTATCCCGAAGCCCATCTTGATCTCCTAGCCGGTCTTGTGACAGCACGTGAGCGGTCCGTCCCCGCCCTCCCGCCCATCCCCTACCTGATGCCAAGGAATCGGGAGGCTCAATCCCGCGCGGTCAAGAGCACCTTGAGGGATTGGGCCACCCCCAGCCTTGCTGTCCACCCCAGCCTTGCCCTTTATCGATAACTCATTATCATTAGCACTCGAGCACCCGCGTCCTCTTTCCGCTGTCAGGGGCGTGACACCATCGGCCGCGCGCAGGAGAGCGGGCGCAAGCAAGCCGGAGTCGCAGTGCGAACATGATGCAGGGACACATTGCCGGTCAGCGCAGCGATGGGTGCCGCATTGGGACCTCGCGCCGGTCCATGAAGCGGCACGGGGGAGCCGATGGCCCGCCGGGCTGATCCAGGCCGGATTCGGGGGCGCATGCGCGCGCTCACCGGAATCGCCGCCGTCCTATCGCTCCTCGTCGTCTCTGTCGCGGAGGCGTCCCACTCGCATGAGGAAGAGGCCGGCTCGGCCGCGGAGTGTTCCGTATGCCAGCTGAGTACGACACCCGGCCACCCGACCGCGTCGCAAACGCCGGGTCTCACCGGCCCGAACCTGGTCCAGGTTCCGGTGATCACCGGACACCGGCCGGCCCCCGCGGCCATTCACTTCTCTTCCCACCGGAGCCGCGCTCCCCCTCTCTCCGTTTCTCCGTAACGAGAGTCCTCCAAGCCCGCCCCAGGGTCACCGAGGGCTTGTCCACGATTGCGCCGCTGACGGCGCACTCGGCCGGAGACAAACCATGCCGCCACCCGGCATGCCGCTCCCGGACGGTGACACACTCCCGCCTCTACGGCTCCGCGCTTGCGATCATCGGTGCCCGCCTTGCCATGAAAGGAAACATGTCCATGACGATATACAGCAGGTTTCCGGTCCTCTTCCTCCTCCTCGGAATGATTCCGGCAGTCGTTCCGCCGCCCTCCGCGGGATCGACGCTCATCGGGCAGCAGGCCGCGGACACCCGTCACGACGTGGTGGGGATCGTCCGGTCGGCAGAAAGCGGGATGCCTCTCGCGGGCGCGTTGGTGGTAGTCCTCGGCACGGGCGGAAGCGCCGTCACGCACGGCGACGGGTCGTTCCGCATCGCCGTGCCGGATGCCGAGCGGCACCGGATCCGGATCGATCGTCTCGGCTACGCGGCGGCTACGGCCGAGGTCGAACGGGGGGAGCCGGCCGCGGTCGACCTTGAGGTGGCCGCCATCCCTCTGCCGGAAGTCGTCGTAACGGCGGTTCTGAGTCCAACGGCCGCGAACGAGACGATCCGGCCCTCCGCCGTCTTCGCGCGGGAGAAGCTCCAGCGCCGGCTGGCGGCAACTGTCGCGCAGACGGTCGCGTCGGTTCCGGGAGTGGCCGTGACCAGCATGGGGCCGGGCACCTCCCAACCGGTCATCCGCGGCCTGGGCGGAGACAGGATCCTCATGCTCGAAGACGGCCAGCGGGTGGGTGACGTCGTCAACAGCGGCGCGGACCACGCCACGGCGCTCTCCCCTTCCTCGGCTCGGCGGATCGAAGTGATTCGCGGACCAAGCGCAATTCTCTACGGCAGCAACGCGCTCGGCGGGGTGATCAACGTGGTTCGGGAAGAGGTGCCCCGCGCGGTACCCTACCGTGCGACCGGCTTCACCTCGCTCCAGGCGCGGACGGCGACCCGGGCCGTCGGCGGAAGCAGCCAGATGACGGTCGGGGTAACCGAGCACGTCCCTCTTCGCGTCGAGGTTACCAAACAGCAGGGAGGAGACTTGCGGACGCCCATCGGGACGCTTGCGGGAACGCAGACCGACACGTGGAGCGTGGCGGCCGGGACATCGTGGGTGGACGACTGGGGCTACGCCGGCGCTGCGTTTCGCTACTACTCGAACGACTACGGGATCCCCGGAGGATTCCTCGGTGGCCACACGAACCCGGTGCGCACGGAGCAGGAGAGAGCTGCAAGTCGATTTCGCAGCGTCATCCGGCCCGGGCGAGGCTTCGAGGCGATTGAACTCGATGCCGGCTACACGTGGTACCGGCACAACGAGTGGGAAC
>JAPPGM010000164.1:0-13902 GCA_028874995.1 Gemmatimonadota bacterium
TGTTCCATAATGGAATCCACCTTAACGACCTGTCCAAAAAACCGGGACCACCTCACCCTTAACTTCCACCACCAGCCGGAATTGTTCGCCGATGGCCACCTCCGGCGGGTCGAGATAGGCCTCCACCGTCGGTTCCTGCGCCTGAGCCGGGGCGTTCGGTGTCACGGTCATGGCCAGCAGAACCACCGCCCCGGCCGCGAGCAAACCGAAGATTCGCCCCGTCCTCGACCCCGGCGATCGGCAAAAAGTGCGATCCCAAGTCTCGGCACATACCACCGCGATTCCCTCCAACCCCTTGCTCTTCATCTCCGCTACTCCTTTCCGGCCGGGACCACGTGCAGATCAAACGGTCCGGTCCGCGATGTCCCATACGACTCCGACTCGGAATCGAACCAGGAAACCTCAATCACCGGGATGCGGTAGCTCCCCGCCCGGTTGGCGACCAGCCGATAGACGTAGACCCGCGTTCCACTCGGGCCACCGTCGTCTTCACGAGCGTCAGAGTGGCTGATCTCCGGCTCGGGCACTTCGAGCCCCTCGGGGAAAACGATCTCCGGATCCGGCAGGAACCTGCTGTGTCCGTCCCCCGCGAGTTCGACGTGCAGGGTCACGGTATCGCCCGGGCTTGCGTCCGTGCGATCCACCCAGGAGACCAGCGCAAGCTCGCCCACGTGACCCCGAAACGACTGGGGACGGCCCTCCGCCGGAAGCGGCAGGACCTCGATGGAAACTGCGTCGGTGGCGAGAGTCAACGGTGCCCAGGTTCCCATTCTCTCCACCCACCGCTGCTCCGGCCCACCGACGAATTGTCCTTCCCGATGGATCTGGACCTTGAACTCGGCCGGCCCGATGGTCTTCTCCCCGGGGCCGAGGGGCACAAGGACGACACTGGTTCCCCCACCGGGCTGGTACATGCGGCCGTCCAACGGGGTGCGCTCCCAACTCGCGCGGCGCAAACGGATCTCCCGGGTGCGAAAATCTTCCAGCGGGGGCAAGGTCAGCCCGTTGTATTCTGACCTCCACGCCCCGTCACCACTCCAGTACGGCTCCCTCGAGAGGATCTGGTACGACACGATCGCCTGCTCTCCGACGTAGACCCGGCGCTTGTCTATCGAAGTGGAGACCCGCAAGTCCTCGCGAGGCACCTCGGGTTCGGGAGCCTCGTCACCAATCGTCACCTGGACCGGTTCGCTGAAAACCGAATGTCCCGTAGCTGTAACGCGCACCGGCCCGATCTCGAATTCCCCCGATGCCAGGGCCCGCAGCTGGTAGTATCTGCCCACGAAGGGCCTGGTAGTGCCGTTGACCATTCGGGATCCCGAGCTGCTTCCCGAAAGACCAAAAGCAGTTTCTGCGAAGCCGGACATATCGGGAAGGACGGGATCCTCGTCCAGCGAAGTCGCACCGACCACCTCGACCTGCAGGCCGAACTTGCCCCCGACCCAGGGTTGTCCGGTGCTGAGGGACACGGTGACCTCCATCGGAGGCGGCTCGTCGCTCACCACCACCGTCAACGGCTCGCTCTCGTAGACGGCGCTGCCGACCTGGACGGACACGGTGCCGATTTCGTGCGTACCGCTCTCCAAGGCCACGTAGGAGAAGCTGGCCGTACCTCTGCCCCGGCCTCCACCGGTCCTCCTGGCAAAGTCGGAGATGTCCGGCAGGACAGGTTGTTCCAGAAGGGATCCCACGCCGACGACTTCCACGTGTACCTCGAACCTCTCCATGACCCTCACCTCGGCGGGTTCGACGTGCGCCCGCACGGTCACTGTCTCGGGATCCTTCACCGAAAGCGTGAGCAGCCCGGTCTCGAGCGTGTGACCGTCAGCGGTGACCAGAACCGGACCCACTTCAATCGACCCCGCTCCAGTCGCGAGGAACGAATACGTGAACACGACCACACCACCCGACTCTCCCGCATCGGGCGTCTTGATCTCGGTAGTGAAGGGGAGCAAGCCATCCTGGCGACGGCTTGAGAACTCGAAGACCGGCGGCACGAACACATCTTCGACCTCACTGACCCCCGACACTTCGACGACCAGCTGAAACTGCTCCCCTACTTCGACTTCCGCAGGCTCCAGGTATGCTCGTACGGCTGGTTCCTGGGCCAGGAGCGGGCCGGTCGACAGCGTTGCGGCAACAACGGTCGCCAACATGGCCAGACTCAGACCACGCGACGCCACGGATTCCCGTGCGGTCTCGATCATGTCGCCAGTCCTCCCAGGTGCCGAAGTTCGCCCGAGCACGCCTACCGCACCTCCCCTCCCGCAGGGACCACCGTCACGGTGAATGGGTAGCTCCGGGTCGTGCCGTAGGATTCGGTTTCGGGGTCGAAGTAGGACATCTCGACGGCGGGGATCACGTAGGTGCCGGGGGTGGTGGCGGTGAGGTGGTAGGTGTGGGTTCGGCTGCCGCGCAGGTCGGTCCTGCGATAGGACGTCTCCGAGTCGATCTCCGTTTCGGCAACCGCAAAGCCAACGGGAAACTCGATATCCGGATCGGCAAGGTCTTCCAGCAGTCCACCCACTGACACCTCGACCTGCAGGGTCACTCTCTCACCCACCTCAACTCGGGTCCGGTCCACCCAGGACACCACATCCAGTGTGCCCACATGGCCCCGGAAGGACCCGGGCCGACCCTCTTCGGGCAGTGGCAATACCTCTATCGCAAGCGGGTCGGATGTGAGGATGTATGACGTGAATCCGTCGTAATGGAGCGGCCTGCGTACCCTGGCCTCCAAGGTCGCGATTCCCACATCCAATTGGCCATCCCGCAGTGGCCTGAGTGCAACCCTTCGCACCGGATCGCTATCGTAACGGCGGCCGTCCACGAACGTCCTCCGCCGAGACCGCCACGGATTGAGTTCCACCACTTCAAATCCTTCGAATGCAGGCCAGGATTTCGTCCCGATCACCGGCCCAAAAAACAGATTGTCATGGGCGACCTCATACGCGACGACCACGGGTTCGCCCACAAAAGCACGGGATCTGCCCAATGCCATGAAAAAGAGGGCGGCCGGTGCATCCGGGGCACCGGTCGGCATCTCGTCGATTGTCAGCTCGATCGGCCCGGTCTCGAGAGACTGCCCGGCGGCAGCCACGCGCAGTGGTCCGATCTCGAACCGGCCCTCTTGCAGGGCACGGAAGCGATACACGCGGTCCACGCTCTTTGTCATGAAGTCCCGCGAGCGCTCTTCCAATTCCAGGAGCTCCGCGAAATCGGCCGTTTCCGGGCTCGCGGGCTCCTCGTCCAACTCGGCGACGCCCATGACCTCCAGCCTCAGGACGAACTCGCCTCCGACCCAAATCGATCCGGATTCAAGCTCGGTACGAACCTCAACGGGTTCCTCGACCACCAGAGTTATCGACTCACTCTCGTAGGTGACCTCTGAATCGACGACCCGAACCGGCGGGATGACGAATTCTCCCGGTCGCGTCAGCCCAAGCCTCCACGACATCTCATTGCCATGGCGAAAGAGCGAGCCGATATCGGCAAAGTCGAAGACATCGGGTGAAATGAATTCATGGGGTCCCGGCCCCAGGCCGAAGACCTCGGCCGATAACTCGATGTTTTCGCCCACCCGTGCCCGGGCGGGCTCGATGCTGACCTGGACAACCACCTCGGACCGCCCGGGCGCAATCGATCGAATCATGACGGGTTCGGTTTCCAGCATGTCGCCATCGGCCAGGATTCGAAACGGTCCCACCTCGACCGACCCCACCTGCCGGGCTACGCACAGGTAGGTCACCGTCACCGAGTTCGACGACCCCTCCACCTGTCCGTCCCCCACCTTGACATCGATGACCGGCCTCCACGGATTGTCCCGGGACTCATACCCCGTAACGTTCTGCCTCAGGCCGGACCAGTCCGGGGCGGCCACACTATCCACGGTTCGTGCACCCGTGACTTCGACAACCAACCGGAATTGCTCGCCCACCTCCACCTCCGGCGGATCCGCATACGCCCGCACGGAGAGGTCCTGGGCACTGGCTTCCGCCAACGGTGGGAGAATCGCGGAGAACGACGCCGCCAATGCTGCGCCAAGGACCCCGACGATTCGGCCCACAGGCCGTACGGAACATCGATTAGTCAACCGCACCGCGTCCTCCATCACCGTCTCCTTCCCTGTCGGTGTCATCTACTCACTCCCTCCGCGCGGCAGTCACGGTGATATCGAAGGGTTCGGTGGCGGAGGTACCGTAAGACTCCGATTCGGGATCGAACCAGGACACTTCCAGTGCGGGGATCCGGTAGATTCCCTCCCGTTGTGCCACCAGCTGATACACATACAGTCGGGACTCCTGCAAATCGCCTGCGTCCGCGAGGTCGGTGTGGTCGATCTCAGGCCCGGAAACCTCCAATTCGACCGGGAAAGGAATCTCCGGCACCGGCATCATCCGGAGTTGTCCATGACCCGATATCCGGATGCGCAACGTGAGCGTTTCACCGACCTGCAACTCCGTGCGGTCCACCCAGGACGTAGCCTCGAGCCTCCCTACATGACCCCGGAAGGACTCCGGTCGACCCAATGCAGGGAGCGGCTCCACTTCGAGTAGGACGGCGTCGGACACGAGGGTGATGGGCGTCCATTCTCCGTGCCTCGCGGCCCCACTTCTATCGTAGTCGTCCCACGAGTCGGGCTTTCGTCGGTTGACCTGGACCACGATTTCCGCCGGCGCGATCGCCACCTCCCCCTGCCGGAGAGGAAGAAAGGCCACGCGGTGCGTCGAGACGGCCCGGTACAACCGACCGTCCACGGATATGCGTTTCCACCAATCGCGATTGCTGGACTCCAGCCTCAGCGCCTGGAAGTCGTCGAGCAGCGGAATGATGAGGGTGTCCTGATCGCCTGCCGACCACTCACCCTGACGGAACGTACCACCCCTGGAGAGGACGCGGTAGGAGACCATGACGGGCTCGCCAACGAAGACCTTGAGCTTCTCGACCGTGGTGGCAATTCGGAGGTCCTCCGGCGGAATGACAGGCTCGGTTGGTGCTGCTTCGATCGTCAACCTGATCGGGTTGGTCAGGACCGTCTGGCCACCGATTGTGACTTGAGCGGGTCCGATTTCGAATTCCCCCGGAGCGGTAGCCCGGTATTGGTAGGTTCTATAGGCCGTGTAACCGTCGCTGTCGGCTGAGCCGCCACTAGTACCGCCGCGCAGCGGTTTCGCAAAGGCGGACATGTCGGGCAGAACGGGAGGTTCGCCCAGTTCCGACACACCCGCCACCTCGACCATCAGCACGAACTCGCCCCCCACCCAGGCCCGCTCGGTGTTGAGGGAAACCCTCGCTTCGATGTCGCGGTGGGCGTCGAGAACGACCAGCGTCACCGGCTCGCTCCTGTGGATATCTTCCCCAACCGGGATCTCCACTGGGCCGATTTCATGCGTGCCGGGTGTCAGGGCCACGAATCTGAAGATGTGTCCACCGTCCCGCCGAATGAATCCGGTTCCTCTGGCGAAGCTTGAAACGTCCGGTGGAACCGGCATTTCCACGCGGAGGTGGGGATGAGTCACATCGACGATTAGCTCGAACCACTCTCCCACCTTCACCTCGGCCGGGTCGAGCCGGGCCCGCACGGACACCTCCGACGGATCCGGAGTCTTTATCACCAGCGTGGCCGGTTCCGTGCGGAGCTCCCGGCCATCCGCCGACAACTCGAACGGACCCACAACGAAGGATCCCGGACGGTTCGCCGTCAACGAATAGGAGAATGTGACCGAGCCGCCTTGTTCTCCGGTCTCGGGCCTCTCAATCCCGGTTGCAAAGGGTACCCCGGCACGAAACAGGTTTCCCCCGAACTCGAAGCCCGTCGGGAGGATCACATCCTCCAACTCCCTGACTCCCGTAACCTCGATTGTCACGCGGAACCGCTCACCGACTTCTACTTCCGAGGGCTCCAGGCGAACGCTGGCAGCGGGTTCCTGGGCCGGCAGGGGGCCTGAGGCGAGCACGGCCAACGCGGCGAACACGAACAACGTCGGCGGCAACGTTTGTTTCGTGCAAAGGCTCCGTGGCGTCTTGTTCATCTTGCTTGTCCTTCCTGCACCGCCGGCGTGACATTCGGGCGGTCCTCCCACTGATCTTGTCGGGACATTTCTATCGCCCCCCTTTCTTCCCCAGCCACCACCGTCAAGTTGAACGGATGCCCCCAGATCGTACCGTACGACTCCGTGTCGGGATCGAAGTACGACATCTCGATGGCCGGGATCACATAGGTGCCCGGCGCGGCGGCGGTGAGGCGGTAGATGAACGTCGCGGTGCCGCGCAGGCGGTTGCGCCGGTTTCGAGACTGGATGTCCACCTCGGGTTCACCGACCGCGAAGCCGTCCGGGAAATCGACCACGGGCGCCGACAGGGATTCCACGTCTCCACGGACGGACACCTCTATCTGCAGCGTCACCGTCTCTCCGACCTCGACGCGGGTCCGGTCCACCCAGGACCCAAGCTCAAGCGCACCCACATGGCCCCGGAAGGAGGCCGGGCGGCCCTCCTCGGGCAACGGGAGCACTTCCAGCGCGAGCGGGTTGGACCTGATCACGGATGACCCGGGTTCGTGGCCCCGACTTGTCAAGCGGCCCCTGACCTCGACGGCGACGACGCCCACATCCAATTGGCCGGGTCGCTGCGGCCGGAGCATCACCCGGCGCAGTGGACGCGCCTCGTAGCGGTGCCCGTCCACGATCGGTTCGCGAGGCCCCCCTCCAAGACCGATCAGCCGGAATTCGAAACCGTCCCATGCGGGCCACGACGTGGTGCCGGTTGCCGGCCAGCCGACGTTGTCCTGGCGGGCCAACGAATAGCTGACGATCACGGGCTCGTTGACGTAGGCGCGCGGCTGGTTCGCAAACGCCAGCAAGAGGATGTCCTCGGGGGGATCGACCGCGCCGGTGGGCACGTCATCGACCGTCAACCCGACCACCGGGGTTTCGAAGAACTCGCCCGCGGCGGCGATCAGCACCGGGCCGATCTCGAACCGGCCCTTCTGAATGGCGCGAAAAACATACCTGCGCCGGACGCTCTTCCCCCAGGAACCCGACGACGATTCCTGCTTCCTAACCAGTTCCGCGAAGTCGACCGCTTCCGGAATCGCCGGTTCGTCGTCCAGCTCACTGACCCCCTCGACGTCCAGGCTGAGGGTGAATTCGCCTCCCACCCAGATCACTTCTGAGCCGAGCCTGGTCCGGACTTCCACCGACGGAGGCCGGTCCGCGATCACCAGTTCGAATGGTTCACTCTCGTAGGTGATCCCCGCATCGACAACACGGATCGGTGCGACGACGAATTCTCCGGGTGCCGCCGCCAGGAGTCGCCAACTCATGCGAGGGCCCGAACTGAAAGGCAACACGGCGACGTGTTCGGCAAAGTCGAAGACATCGGGGGGGAGGAACTCCGGACTTCCAGACTCCGCACCGAAGACCTCCGCGATCAATTCGAACTCATCTCCCACACCCGGCCGGTCGGGCTCCACCCGCACCTTGACGACCACCCGCGAATCACCCGGGCGGTTCACAAGGATCGCAACCGATTCGGTCTCCAGGTTCCGGCCGTCGGCCAGGATCCGGAACGGTTCCATCTCGAACAGCCCCGCCCGTCGCGCCACGAACGCGTAGCTCAGGACGATCGAGTTCACCGAACCATCCACCTCCGGATCCGCCGCCTTTGCCACGATGGCCGGCCTGTATGGATCGGCACCGCCCTCGAACCATGACGACTCGGGGATGGTCACCCGCTCGACCGACCGCGCACCCACAATCTCGACGATCAGCCGAAACACGTCCCCCAGCTCCACCTCAGGCGGATCCGCGTAAGCCCGCGCCGATGGATCCTGTGCACGTACTTCGGCGGACAGGGAGGCAATCATGGAGACGGCCAACGCCGTAGCGGCGAGATACCTGCAAGCCCGTCCCACCCCTCGTGACAACCCCCGATTCCTCGGCCGCACACCGCTCTTCTTGATTGATTCACTCGTTCGCGGTTTCACCTCGTCACTCCCTCCCGGCCGAAACAACGGTCAGATCGAAGGGCTCGCTACTGGAAGTCCCGTACGACTCCGCTCCCGGATTGAACCAGGACACTTCGACCGAGGGGATCCGGAAGCTGCCTTCCCGGTTCGCGACCAGTCGATAGACGTAGAGGCGCGTCCCGCTCACACGGTCGCCGGTGCGGGGGATTTCGTGTTCGATCTCCGGGTCGGATACCGCGAAGCCGGCCGGGAACACGATCTCCGGATGCGGCATCCCGGGTCTCACCCAGTCGCCCGAGACTTCCACACGCAGGGTCACCGTGTCACCCACGATCATCGAGGTGCGATCCACCCAGGATGCCACATCGAGTGTTCCCACATGACCCTGGAAGGACGTGGGACGTCCATCCGCGGGAAGCGCAACCACCTCCAGCGGGATGGCGTCCGTGACGAGGGTCATAGGCGTCCAGCTTCCCTGCTGTTCCGCCTGAGTATCTTCGAACCTCCCGCCGCGATGATGGACCTGAACCCGGACCATAGCGGGCGGGATCGTCGTCTCGCCCGGCTGGAGCGGGAAGAAGGCCACACGGTGTTCCGAGGCGTGCCGATAGGAGCGACCCTCTACCAGGCCCAGTTGCGACGGAAACCGCAATGTCGGCAGTCTCTCGACCCGGACGTTCTCGAGCGGCGGGAACACAACGGTATCGGTACGGTTTATCGACCAGCCACCGAAACTCGATCCACGCCCGTCTCTGGCCAGAACGTCATAGGAGACGATCACAGACTCGCCGACGTACACCCTGCGCTTGTCGGCGGTAGCGATGGCCCGCAGATCCTCCGGGGAGCGAACGGGCTCGGGCGGCGACTCGCCAACCTTGAGGGTGATCGGTTCAGTCAACAGCTTCCGGCCCGCGACGGTGACTCGCACGGCGCCGATCTCGAATTCCCCTTTGGCCAACGCCCGGAAGTGGTAGGTCCGGTGGACCGACGCGTATCGCCCGCCGATCGAAGTTCCACCGCCGGCGCGACTCGTCCGTTCCGCGAAACCGGACATATCGGGCAAGACCGGGTCCCCGTCCATTTCACTCACCCCGAACACTTCCACCACGAGAGCGAAACCGGCCCCGACCCAAGCCTCTTCCGTGTTGAGGGACGCACGTGCCAGGATGCCGTCCGGAGCGTCCGACAAGTCCGGCCAGCCCGGCTGCCGATAGACCCGGGCAAACTCCAATTCCGGGGCGGGTTCGACTTCATCCGCTCCCTCCGGGACAGTGACCAACAGCGTGAGGGGTTCGGTCTGCAGCCTCTGGCCGTCGGCGGTCACTCGGACGGAACCCACGTCTTGCGACCCCGCCAGTCTCGCCACGAAGGAATAGGTGAACGTGAACACGCCGCGGGACGGTGCGCCTTCCGTCGCGATCTCCGTGGCCACCGGCAACGCACCTTCACGTGGAACGGTGGCGAACCACAAAGGAGGGAGGGCCACATCCTCCACTGCCCCGACCCCCGATGTCTCGACGATCAGCTGGAACGGTTCCCCTACTTCGACCTCCGTGGGCTCCAAGTGTGCTCGGGCCACCGGTTCCTGGGCCGACAGGGGGGCAGACAACGGCATGGCGCCCAAAAACGCCAGGACTGGGGGCGCGATCAGCGTCCTTCGCCATCGCGCACTTTCCGTCATCTCCCCCATCCTACCAGTCCTTCCTGGGCCTCCGCCCCCGCGCCTGGGCGGTCTTCCGGTTGACCTCGCCAGGGTCCTCGTTGATCGCCTGCAACAGACGCTCGGCCTGCTCCGGAGTCATCTGGGCGGGTGTCTCGCCCGCCTGTCCTTCGCCTTCCTCTTCCTCATTGGACTCCGGAGGCTCGCCGCCCGGTTGTTCCTGCGACTGCGGCCGCTGCCCCTCCTCGCCCTCATCCTCACCCTCTGAGGGATCATTCTGTTGCTGCTGCTGATCGCCGTGCGACTGCTGATCCTGGTTCCGCTCGCCGTCCTCCCCACCCTCGCCCCCCTCCTGCTGTTGCTGCTCCTGCTGCTCAAGCATCCTGAGCGCCATCTCCAGATTGTGCTTCGCGTCCTGGTCGGTGGGGTCGAGCCGGAGCGCCTGCTTGTAGGACTCGAGCGCGGGCCCCGGCTGCTGCTGCCGCAACATGGCGTTGCCCAGGTTGTACCAGGCCTGTGACTGCCACTCGGGGTCGCCGTTCTCCAGCGCTTCCACGTACGCCTCCATGGCGCGCTGGAACTCCTGGCTCTGGTAGAGCGCGTTGCCTTCGTTGAAGCGCGCCAGCGACAGTCCCGGCACCTTCTCGAGCGCTTCGAGGTAACGGGCGTGCGCCTCCTGGAATCGCCCCTCCTCGTAGAGCCGGTTGCCCTCTTCGATCTCGCGGCGGCCATCCTGCGCGGAGAGCGGGGCCGCGAAAGCCAGGATGACGGGCACAACCGTCCAGCGCCAGTCGGGAAACCTCATGATACTACTTCCGGATCTCTCATGATACTATCTCCGGCCTTCCGGCAGTGCGCCTCCGCCTGCCTGGTACAATGAACTCCAGAGCCAGCAGGAGCAACGCCGCCCCCAGGAAGATCTGATACTGTTCCTCGTATTGCGTGACTTCTCTTGATTCTACCTCGCGACCACCCCCTTCGATCCGCTCCACCAGCCGCCCCAACCCCCCCACCCCCCGACCGATGCGGTGATACTCCCCCCCGGTCTGCAACGCGACGTCCTGCAGCGCCCCCTCGTTCAGCCGCGTCGTGATCACATTCCCGGCATCGTCGCGGCGGAACCTGCCCCCCCCGCCCCCCACATCCGGCAACGGCACGCCCTCCAACGAACCCACGCCCACCGTGTGGATCGTCACCTCGGCCGCGCCCGCCGCCACCAGCGCCTCGGCAAGCCCCCCCTCGTGGTCCTCCCCATCCGTCACCACGACCACGATCCGGTTCTCCGGCGGCGTCTCCTCCAACGCCTCGATGCTCACCTCGATCGCGCGGGCAAGATCGGTCCCCTGCGTGGACATCGACTCGGGGTCCATCGCGTTCAGGAACATCATCGCGGCACCGTAGTCCGCGGTGAGGGGACTCTGCACGAAGGCGTCCCCCGCGAAGGCCACCAGGCCGATGCGGTCCCCGTCGAGGCGCTGGATGATGCGGCCGACCTCGATCTTGGCGCGTTCGAGGCGGTTGGGCGCGATGTCCTCGGCGTACATGGAGCGGGAGACGTCGAGCGCGACGATCACGTCCTGTCCCTGGCGGCGCAGGGTCTCCACGCGGGTCCCGAACTGCGGCCGCGCCAGTGCGAACGCCAGCAGGGCGACCGCCGCGACAACGAGTGAGGCCTTCCAGCGCCGGGCGGTGACGCTCACCGCGGGGCGGAGCTTGCGCACCAGTGCGTGCTCGCCGAAGCGGTCGAGCAGCACCTGGCGGCGCCGACTCGCGTACCAGTAGAGCGCCGCGAGCAGCGGAAGCAGCACGAGGCTCCAGAGCGCGAGACCATCGCCGAAGCGGAACATCCTACGGGAGCGTCCTCAGCCAGGTCCGCCCCAGCACCACCTCGGCCAGAAGCAGGAACAGGCCCACCAGCAGCGGCAGGTGAAAGCGCTCGCCGTAGGTCGTGAAGTTCTCGACCTCGATCTCCGTGGTCTCCAGCTCGTCGATCTCGCCGTAGATGGCCTCCAGGCTCTCGCGGTCGGTGGCGCGGTAGTACCGGCCGCCGGTGGTCTCGGCGACGGCTCGCAGGGTGGGTTCGTCGACGTCGACCCGGGTGGTCGCGTAGCGGCGGTTGCCGAAGCGGTCGGTGACCGGCACCCGGGCCCCACCCCGCGACCCCGCTCCGATCGTGTAGACGCGCACGCCCAGCGCCTGCGCCGCCTGGGCCGCCGTGACCGGGTCGATCTCGCCCCGGTTGTTGCGGCCGTCGGTGAGCAACACCACCACCTTGGACGCCGCTTCACTCGCCTGCAGCCGCTTGACCGCCGTGGCCAGACCCATCCCCACCGCGGTCCCGTCTTCGATCATGCCCACCTCCAGCTCGCCGATCAGCGACACGACCACCGAATAGTCCAGGGTCAGCGGTGCCTGGGTGAACGCCTTCCCGGCGAAGATCACCAGTCCGATCCGGTCATTGTTTCGCCCGGCCGCGAAGTCCGCCGCCACGGCCTTGGCCGCCTCGATCCGGTTCGGCGCCAGGTCCTCGGCCAGCATGGAGCTGGAGATATCAAGCGCCAAGACGATGTCGATTCCCTCGGTGACGACGTTCTCACCCGTCACCCCGGTCTGCGGCCGCGCGAAGGCCACGATGAAGGCCACGAGAGCCAGCCCCCGGAGCCCCGCGGGCAGGTGTTGCAGCCAGCGTCCCTTCCGCAGGTCCGCCCGCCCCAGCCCGAGGACGTCCGGGTGAGTGAGCGTGCCGCGGTTCCGGCGTCCCCGAATCACGTACCACCACGCCAACAGCGGGATGGCCCCGAGAAGTAGCAGGAAGAGCGGGTCCTCGAAGCGGAAGATCACGGGGCGGCTCCGCTCGTCGTGCGCACCAGTTCCCGCGCCCGTCCCATCAACTCCCGCGAATCCTCCGCCGCCGGCCTCAGCTTCGCGAACTTCACCAGGTCACAGCGCTCCAGGAATCCCCGAAATGCCTCGGTGACGGGAACCCCGAGCGCCGCCCGCCGCATTCCATCCGCCACCTCACCCGTAGTGAGTTCCAGCGCCGGAACCTCGAACTGGCCCTCGATATACCGGCGAATGATCTCTGAAATCCGCACGTGGTACTCCTTCACCTGGCCGCGTTCCAGGAGCGCCGACTTCTCGAGCGCACGCAACGCTTCCAGCGCGAGCTCGTGAAAGGGGCGGGGCGGGGCGCGTGGGACAGCGGTGCGGGACTCCGGCTCGGGTCTGCGGCGGCGCCGGTACAGGTGGTAGGCGACGGCTCCAGCCAGCACCAAGGCAAGCAGCACCCACAGCAGCGCCGCCCACCAACTCCGCGCAAGCGACAGCGGGCCCTTGATGTCACGCAGATCGCCCGATTCGTCCAGGCCGACACTCTCGACGCCGATTCGGAAGGGATCGGTGACCAGCCCACGGGTCGTGCCGTCGGGGGCCGTCACCGGAACCGTGATCGCGGGCAGCTCCAGCTCCCCAAGCTCGAAGCTGGTGACGACCAGGGTTGCCTTGGAATGGAACCCGTCGCCGTCGGCAGCCGCCACCGGAGTCGCCAGCCCGGCCCGCAACACCTCAAACGGGGCGACCTCAAACGAATCGGGCCACTCAACCACCCACCCCTCGGGGTGATCGACCGACAACCGCACCGTGACCGGATCACCCACGTGGATCAGCGTGGTGTCGACCGTCATCGCGATGCGGGCCTCCTGGGCTGAGGCCGTCTGGCTGGCCGCGAGCAGGCCGCCACAGGCGATCGCCACGCCGTAACGCCATGCGCCGCTGCCATTTAGATATCGTGATATCATTTCAATATCATTTTGATATCGTCCCAATCGGGCGACGACGCCCCTCCACCGCACACACACGCGCAACCCACGCCGACCCTCACCGCACCCTCCTCGCCCGTTCCTCGAAGAACCGCCTCAACGCCCGATCATACGGCACCCCCGTCGTCACATCGATCGCGTCAACACGGCTCCGCCGAAACAGCTCGTCCACCCGCTCGCGCGCCCGCTCGCGAATCTCCCGAAACCGCCCCCGGAACGCCCGCCCCGACGTATTCACCACAACCCGCTCCCCACTCTCCGGATCCTCGAACTCCACAAACCCCATCGGCGGCACGTCCACCTCGCGCCTATCCCCCACCCGCACCGCCACCAAATCATGCCGCCGAGCCGCCACCGACAGCGCCTGCCCATACCCCCCAGCCATAAAGTCCGAAACCAGAAAAACCACCGCCCGCCGCCGCGCCACCCTGGCCAGGTACTCCAGCGCCCCCGCG
>JAPPGM010000164.1:13997-46667 GCA_028874995.1 Gemmatimonadota bacterium
CAGCTCGCGCTCCTCCTCGAAGATCTTCACGTGCGGCGAGCCCGTGCGCGCGGTCACGTTCCAGTCGATGCCCCGGATGTCGTCCCCGTACTGGTACTCGCGCACCTCGGCGAAGCTCATCCCCCGCCCCTTGAATACGGAGTGGTACTCGCCCGAGAACACCTCGTTCACGAGACCGCGCGTGGTGATCTCGATCCAGCGGACCTGCTTGAGGATCTCGCGGGGAATCATCGTCCGGCGGCGCCCCCGTCCCCTACGGAACCTCGACCGTGTCCAGCACGCGCGTCACCACATCCTCCGTCGTCATCTCCTCCGCCTCGGCCTCGTAGGTGAGGATGACCCGGTGCCTGAGCACGTCCATCGCAACCGAACGCACGTCCTCCGGCGTCACATAGCCCCGATGCCGCAGAAACGCATGCGCCCGCGCCGTCCTGGCCAGACAGATCGTCGCCCGCGGCGACCCCCCGAACGCTATCAGCGGCTCCAACTCCTTCAGCCCGCTCTCGCGCGGTTCACGGGTGGCGAAGACCAGGTCGACGATGTACCGCTCGACCTTGCTGTCCATGTAGATCGTCTCGACGGCCTCGCGCGCCGTCAGTATCTCCTCGGGCGTCACCACCGGCTCGGCGCTGGGCTCCGGCCCGGTGCTCATCCGCCGCATGATCTCCAGCTCATCGTCCCTGTCCGGATATACCACCGACAGCTTCAGCATGAACCGGTCCACCTGCGCCTCGGGAAGCGGATACGTCCCCTCCTGCTCGATCGGGTTCTGGGTGGCGAGCACCAGGAAGGGCGACGGCAGCTGGAAGGTGTTCTCGCCGATCGTGACCGTGCGTTCCTGCATGGCCTCGAGGAGCGCCGACTGGACCTTGGCGGGTGACCGGTTGATCTCGTCGGCCAGGATCACGTTCGCAAAGATCGGCCCCTTGCGGGTCTCGAACTCGGTCTTGCGGGGATCGTAGATGAGGGTGCCGATCAGGTCCGCCGGGAGCAGGTCCGGGGTGAACTGAATCCGCTGGAACGAGGTCCGGATCGCGTCGGCCAGGGTGCGAATCGTGAGCGTCTTGGCGAGTCCGGGGACGCCCTCCATGAGGACGTGTCCGTCGGAGAGCAGTCCGATCAGCAGCCGTTCGACCATCGCCTTCTGGCCCACGATCACGCGTCCCACCTCGTCGAGGAGACGGTCCACGAAGCCGCTGGTCTCGCGGATCCTCGCCTGTATGACTTCGATGTCTCGGTTCATGCCTGCCTTGGGTATGGGGTTGTGGTTGAAAGGGTTCAAGTCGTCCGACAGGCAATATTAATGGATGGACCTCACATCGGAACGGTTGCCGGGAGCGTCAGGGTATCTATGTTGGCGTCACCCAATCCCCCCGAGCCGGAGGTTCAACCATGTGTTCTCCCGCCTTTTCGTGCCTCCCGAGCTCCTGCGGCCGCGACCGCCGGAACGCCGTCCGCTCCCTCATGACCCTCGTGGTGGCGCCGGCGTTGGCCGCATGTGGCGCCGACCCGGGGTCCGAACCGGGAATGGTTGTGGAAGACAGCGCGGGGGTGCGGATCGTACAACACACCGGAACACCGGATGTCGAACCCCCCTTCTCCTTCGCGCCGGAACCGGTGTACCGCCACGGCGACGACCCGGATGACCAGATGTTCGCGGGCATCTGGAACGGCATCCTGCTCGGCGACGGGAGCGCCGCGATCTTCGATGCCGGAAGTTCGGAGATCGTGCTCCTGAACCCCGACGGCAGCTTCCTCTCCGTCCTGGCGCCTGCGGGGCAGGGCCCCGGGGAAGTGGGAATGGTGACATGGATGACCGGGGTGGGACGGGACAGCATTCTCGTCGAAGACATCGCCAACGGGCGGTTCACGTTTTTTGTCGACGGTGCCGTCGCCCGCATCGTAAGCACCCAAGGCCCGGTCAGCGAAGGTCTGAGCACGCATGGCATGGACGCTTCCGGGCGGATGCTGATGTCGTCCTCGTCGTACCGGCGCGGCTTCCCGGACGAGTGGCTGCCCGGCTACATGGTCCGCTTCGACCTGGAAACCGAAACTGCCGACACCGTGGCCACATTCGACTGGGTGCCGTTCCGCCCACCGGACGGCACTCCCGAAAACCCGTTCTCGCACGTCGGCATCGTGGTCGCGGCCGGGGGCGAATTCCTGTACGGGCGTACCGATACGCCGGAGTTGATCTGGCGCAGGCCGGACGGGTCGATCCGGCAGATCGTTCGCTGGGAGCCCGACCGGGTCTACCCCACCGAAGAGCACTGGGACCTGTTCGCGGCCGACCTGCGCGAGACCGCGCCCGAGTACAATCCCCAGGCGCGGACCGAAGAGGCCATCGAGAAGCTCGTCACAGACATGCTGGCGCGGTACAGACTGGTTCCCGACGAAGCGCTGCCCCTCTTCACCCTGCCCGTCACGGACGACACGGGACGTGTCTGGCTCGGCGAGTTCACTGTGGCTTCCGACCGGGGTGCCGCGCCGTCCTACACGGTATTCTCACCTGAAGGGCACTGGCTCGGGATCCTGGATGTGCCCGACGGGATGCGCGTCCTGGACGTGGCCGGGGAACGGGTCCTCGGCGTGATCAAGGACGAGATGGATGTGGAGAGCGTGGTGGTGTGGGAGTTGGTGGGGTCGTGACCGGTGGCACACGAACAACCGACTGCAGTGTGTATCGTACACACCAGTCAAGGGAGCAGAAAATGACGAGTCGCGTTGGTTCCCCCAACCGCAGTCCCCACCGCGCCTTCCTGGCCGCCGTGCCGACACTGGCGCTCTTCGCCTGCGGCGGCGACAGCGCCCCGATCGCGGACGCGGTGGTCGAGGACAGCGCGGGGGTGCCGATCATCCAATACGCCCAAGTGCCCGAAGTGGATCCCCCATTTGCGCTCGCCGACGAGCCGACGTATCGCCACGGAGACGATCCCGACCACTACTCCTTCGGCCGGATCGGCGAAGGACGCCTCTTTCCGGACGGCCGCGCCGCCCTCGCGGACGTCGCCAACACCGAGGTGATCGTGCTGAGCTCTGACGGCAGCCGACACGATATCCTTGCCAGGGAGGGCCAGGGCCCCGGCGAAATCGACTACGTGACCGACATGTTCGTGCTGGGGCCGGACAGCCTTCTCATCCTGGACCGGAATCAAGGTCGCTTTTCGCTGTTCGCGAACGGTTCGCTCGCCCACACGGCGTCCATCGTGGATCTGCGGCGCGCTACCTCGCTCTGGCCGAAGGGAATCGACGCCACCGGCAGGTTCCTCGTCTCCACCGGTTCGTACCGTTCCGGTTTCGAAGAGGAGTGGCTTTACGGACATCTGGCCCGGTACGATCCGGAGAGCGGCGCGGTCGACACGGTCGCGTCCTACAAGTTCGTGTCGGGAGACTCGAACCCCATTCCCGGCATGGGACGCGTCATCGTCTCCGGCGGGCAGTTCATCTACGTGCGTTCGGACAACCCCGAGGTCGTCTGGTACCTGGCCGACGGCACGATGAGGCAGATCGTGCGCTGGCAGCTCGAGCGCCGGTACATGACCGAAGAGTACCTGGCGGGGCTCAAGCCGACCCTCCGGGACAGGCTTCGTTTCGCCAATCCCGGGATGTCGGACGAACGGCTGGAAGAAGTAACCATGGAGCACATGGCCAGATACGAGGCGGACCTGGGCAATCCCATTTCGCACTTCTCGCCCCCCTTCGCCGATGGGGAGGGCCGGGTCTGGCTCCCGAAGTTCATTCCGGGCGGCCCCCGCGAGGGTGCCCCGCCCTACACGGTCGTTTCTCCTGATGGGGCATGGCTGCGGATGGTGGACGGGCCGCCGGGGCTTCGCATTCTGGATGTCGGCTGGGGACGGGTGCTGGGCATCGTGGAAGACGAGATGGGTGCGGAGAGCGTCGTGGTGTATGAGCTTGTGGATGCCGGCTGACTTGATGGCTGCATGCTCGAGCCTTCGTGGGCCCGGCCTCGCTCCGCTCCTCGCACTGACTCTCGGCGGATGCGGTGACACTTCCGCGCCCACAAGCGGTGCCGACGTCAACATCCGGGACAGTGCGGGCATTCGCATCGTCGAGTACGTGGGAACCCCGTCGCCCCCCATGCTCACGCTCGCCGACGAGCCGGTCTACACCCACGGAACCCGCCCCGGCGACTACATGTTTGCGAGCATTGATTCCTGGATGGGAGGCGTGCTGTTCCCGGACGGCACGGCAGCGGTAAGCGATTGGGAGAACAAGGAGATCGTCATGCTCAGCCGGGACGGGGCCCATCACGACGTCATTGCGAGGGCGGGCGAGGGGCCGGGCGAGATCGGCTGGTCCGCCCGTCTGTACGCGGGGAGTTCGGGCACTTTCCTTGTGGACGACCGCGGCAATCGGAGGCTAACGCTGTTCGCCGACGGTGCGCTGGTCCGGACTGTGAGGGTGCCAAGCCCTGGGGAAGGGGCGGACCTGCGCGCTCGAGGCCTCGACGCGGCCACCCAGGTCCTCATGTCATCGGGTGCGTCCTCCGGCCGCGGCTTCAACGCACCGTGGAAGCCCGGCCACATGGCCCGATTCGACCTTGAGACGCGACGGGCGGACACGGTCGCATCCTTCGACCACGTGCGGTCGGAACCGCCGCGCCAGGACGGTAGCCCGTTCTTCCGGCATTTCGGTGTCGTCGGGGCCGCCGGAGGAGAATTCGTCCACGGCCGCAACGACATCCCCGAACTCTTCTGGCGGCGCCCGGACGGCTCGGTGCGCCAGATCATGCGCTGGGAACCGGAGTGGACCTATACGACCGAAGAGAGCCGGGAGCGGTTTCTGACGTGCTGGGAGTCCCTGCTCAGAGACGATCCGAACAGGCCCGAGGCCATCATCGAGATGGACCTGGCACGCTGGCGATTCAATCATGTTGCACCGGAACCGTTGTTCACGACCATCTTCGGCGACGACGAAGGCAGGGCTTGGCTATGGCACTGGGAGATGCCCTGCCACAACCGGCTCCGCTTCACCGTGATCGGCCCCGATGGTACCTGGTTGGGCGTCTTCGAGCCCCCCGACGGGTTCGATCTGCTGGGTGTCGCCGGGGATCACGCCCTGGTGGTGGTCAAGGACGAGACGGATGTGGAGAGCGTCGCGGTGTATGAGCTGGTGGGGTGGTGAGCGGTGCACCGTGGAAGATCAACAAGAGTGTGTATTATACACACTGCAAAGGAGCAGGAAATGACCAGCCGCCCTGAATCCCCCAGCCGCAGTCCGCACCGCATCCTTCTGACGGCGCTGGCGACCTTGGCCCTCTTCGCCTGCGCCGGCGACACCACCCAAATCGCGGACGCAGTCGTCCAGGACAGCGCGGGCGTGCGTATCGTCCAGCACACGGGGGCACCTGACGCCGAGCCCCCCTTCGCCTTCGCGCCGGAACCGGTCTACCGCCACGGGGACAGCCCGGGTGACTACGCGTTCGCGCGCATCTGGAGGGGCATCCTCCTCGGCGACGGGAGCGCGGCGATCTTCGATGCCGGCAGTTCGGAGGTCGTGCGCCTCAACCCCGACGGCACCTTCCACTCGGTGCTCGCGCCCGCTGGCGAGGGGCCCGGCGAAGTGAGCCGATTGGTGACGTCGATGTTTGCGGTGGGACAGGACGGCATTCTGGTCCTGGATTTGGGTCAGACCCGCTCCTCGCTGTTCGTGAACGACGCCCTCGCCCACACGGCGTCCATCCTGGACCTCCGGGGCGCCACATCGCTCTGGCCGATGGGAATCGACGACGCCGGCAGGTTCCTCGTCGCCACCAGTTCGTTCCTGCCCGGGTTCGAAGAGGAATGGCTCTTCGGGCACATGGCCCGGTACGACCCGGAGACCGGGGCGGTCGACACGGTCGGGTCGTACAAGTTCGTGCCGGGAGAGTCGAACCCCGCTCCCGGTATCGGAGACGTCTTCGTCTCGGGCGGGCAGTTCGTCTACGTGCGGACGGACATCCCCGAGGTCGTCTGGCACTTGGCCGACGGCACGGTGAGACAGATCGCGCGCTGGCAGCTCGATCCCCGGTACCTGACCGAGGAAGACCTGGAGGCGATCGAGCCGATCCTCCGGGACAGGTTCCGTTTCGCGAATCCCGGAGCCTCGGACGAGGAGGTCGAAAGCATGACCAAGCGGAACATGGCCGGACACGAGGCGGACCTGGGCAATCCCATCGAGCACTTCAAGTCCCCGTTCGCCGATGCGGAGGGCCGGGTCTGGCTCCCCACTTCCATGCCGGGCGTCCCGGGCGAGGGCGTCCCTCCGTATACCGTCATTTCGTCGGAAGGGGAGTGGCTGGGGACGATGGATGGGCCGGCCGAGCTTCGCATTCTGGATGTCGGTCGGGGACGGGTGCTGGGTATCGTGACGGACGAGATGGGAGTGGAGAGCGTCGTGGTGTATGACCTCCCTCATCGATGAGCTCGCGCTGGTCGACCGGGTACTGCCGCCGGATGAAGTCCCCGAGAAGAGGAACCGCGAAGGAGTATTTCCCGTGCCGGTTCCTGAAGACGATCCCCGAGTTGATTAGCGCCGCAAGGATCTGGCTTGCGTGACTGGGGCTGAACCCCTTCACGGGGAGTTCCCTGGAAAGCTCGACGATCTCCTGAACGCTGAACTCGGATTCAGGGTCGCCCAGCCTCGACACGACATTCAGAAGATCGCGCTGCCGGTCGGTCACCCTCGACCACCGGCCCGCAAAGAAACCGCTGTCCAGCTTGGCCGTGATCTCCTTGATCGGGACGCTCGGGTTGCTCGACCCGGTGGTGATCTGCGACACGAAAACGTCGAAGGCCTCATGGCAGATGAACTGGATGAAGTACGGGTATCCGGCCGAGTGCTCCTCGATCTGGCGGATGGACTCCTCGGTGAAGGTGGTCGGGCAGTCACCGTCCTGGATCGGCTTCACGATCGCCTCACGAACATCGGGTGGATCCAGGCGATTGAGAAAAAGCACGCGGAACATTCGCTCCGAGTAGGTCCTGGCTTCGACCAGCTTGGGGAAGAGCGTGGGCAGACCGGTCAGCACCAGGAGAAATGGAGCACCCTGTCTCTGGATGGACTGGAACACGTCGAGCATGACCGAGAGCGGGTATTCGTCCTTTCCGGCGTGGTCCGCCATGTTCTGGGCCTCGTCGTAGGCGAAGACGATTCCCCCGGGCTGGTGTCATGTCACACGTGATATGTCGTCAGACGGTGCGGCGGGTGCTGAAAGAGCGCCATCAGACCGTGGCGGCGCGTCGGCGGGGTGATCTCGCCGCGGCGCAATGCCGACTGCGCGGCGGGGATGGAGCGGGTGCCCGACTGACATTGACGCCAGGCGGGGAGCGGAGTCAATCGAGCCGAGTCGTCCCAATCGAGCATGCGGCTGTCCCTGGATTTGCCGCGGCGGCGGGCGGGCGGTTTGATCACAGGCCATCCGAGCATCAGCGTCCCAGGTCGTCTGATCACAGGCCGATTCCACCATGTACGGTTTTGGATTCGCGCTCTCGCGGCGTCGGGGACCGTTTCCACAATGACCCCCAAGGGGCGCTGCAGGGCCTGGACCGTGACGGCAAGGCCGCGTTCTTCACGCGCGAGGGTGCGGTGCTCGGGGGCTCGCCCCCGTTGCCGGAGGTCACCCGGAAACTGCCGGAGCCCGCCCCCACCCCCCGACCGCCTGTCCAACGGCGCCCCCCGCTTCGTCGACCCCCACCGAAGGATCGCCTTGGGGACCGTCCGCAAGGAAGCGACTGGCGGAAACAGGCGTGAGTGTGTATAATACACACCATGTCGAGCAGGGAGATCATTCGCAGGCTGGTCGCGGACGGTTGGTCGCTTCGTAACGTCCGCGGGAGCCACCACCAGTTCGTTCACCTTGACAAACCCGGCCGAGTGACGGTAAAGCACCCCAGCAAGGACGTTCCGGTCGGGACCCTGCGCAACATCTACCGACAGGCTCGGTGGAGTTGGGAGGATCGCTGATGCGCTTTGTTGCCGTGATTCACAAGGACACTGGAACCGGGTACGGGGTCACCGTGCCCGACCTGCCGGGATGTTTCTCGGCCGGTGACACATTGGAAGAGGCTATCGAGTCCGCCAGGGAGGCGATCGCCTGCCATATCGAGGGACTGCTCCTGGACGGCGAGCCGATCCCCGAACGCGCCTCACTGGAAATGCACCAGGCCAACGAGGACTACAAGGATGGCGTATGGGTCCTTGTCCCTGTGGATGTCTCCAAGCTCTCCAGCAAGACCACACGGGTCAACATCACGCTGCCGGAGCGGGTGCTGGCGATCGTGGACCAGGCCGCGGTACGTGAAGGAGAATCGCGTTCCGGATTACTCGCCCGCGCGGCGCTGAGCTACGTCCAGCGTGAAGCCGAGGGGCAGCTGCCGGGACTGCTGACCGACCGGCCGGAATCGAGTCGGCGCTATCGGGCTGAACCGCGGCGACGGGGTCCGAGGCGCTCATCCGGCGGCGAATAGGTCCGGCAAGCTTTTGTCCAGCCAGCAATAGTTCCATCGACATCTGCCAATTATCCTTGCAAATCACAGTTATATCTATGATTTTGCAGGGATGATCACACGAAGAGTCCTTCATGACGTCCGCCGGGCGCTGACCCGCCAGGCCGCCACGGCATTGCTCGGTCCGCGCCAGGTGGGCAAGACGACGCTCGCCCAGGAGATCGCGCGCACGACCGAATCGCTCTACCTGGATCTTCAGTCCAGAGCCGACCGAACCCGTCTCTCGGACCCCCGTCTGTTCCTGCGCAACTACGAGGACCGCCTCGTGATCCTCGACGAGATTCACCGGGTTCCCGAGCTCTTTCCCGAACTCCGCGGGCTGATCGACGAGGGGCGGCGGCGCGGTCGCCGAACCGGACGCTTCCTTATCCTCGGATCGGCCTCGGTGGACCTGCTGAAGCAGGCGGGCGAGAGCCTGGCCGGGCGCATCGAATTCGTTTCCCTCGATCCGCTGGACGTGCTCGAGGCCGCCCCGGACGATGAGGCGACGACATCTCTGTGGGTCCGCGGTGGTTTCCCGGACAGCTTTCTCGCCGGGAGCGACGAGGACAGCCTCGCCTTCCGGCAGAACTTCATCCGCACCTACCTGGAGCGCGACCTGGCGGAGTTCATCCAGATGCGGATTCCTTCGGAAACCCTCGCACGGCTCTGGACGATGCTGGCCCACGATCAGGGGGGACTGCTGACGATCTCCAAACTGGCCAGAAACCTCTCGATCAGCGCTCCGGCGGTGACGCGATACGTCGACGTGCTAACGGGCCTGCTCCTGGTTCGCCGGCTTCCTCCCTTCGTGGCCAACGTTCGCAAGCGACTCGTGAAGTCACCCAGGGTCTACATCCGCGACAGTGGACTGCTGCACGCGCTACTGGACATCGAGAGCTTCCACGCATTGGCCGGTCATTCCGTCGTCGGCGCGAGCTGGGAGGGATTCGTGATCGAGAACCTGCTGGCGGCCGCCCATCCGCGGACCCGGGCCAGCTTCTACCGGACGGCGGGGGGGGCCGAGATCGACCTGGTTCTTGAGGTGCCCGGGTTCCGTCGACCGTTGGCCATCGAGATCAAGCGCGGCCTCTCGCCAAGGCTCGGTAGGGGGTTCCGCAGCGCGCACGCGGACCTGGCACCGGAACGTGCCTTCGTGGTCTACGCCGGAGGTGAGCGTTACCCGGTGGCGGAATCGGTCGAGGTGATCGGGTTGGCCGAAATGGCGAGGATCCTGGCGAATCCGCAGGCTCTGAAGCAGTAGCTGACCGGCGATGAGGCGACTCAAAATCCTGGCAAATCGAAGGTATACCTATGAATTTGCAGGGATGATGTCCCTCCGCAGCTCCTCCTACCTCCAGGTCCTGAGCGCCTCCCGATCCACCACCACCCCCCTCTGCACCACCGCGTGCACCCGCTTCGTGCTCGTGATGGCCTCGACCGGGGACGCGTCAAGCACGAGCAGCGTCGCCTCGTCGCCGGGTGCGACGCCCCACCGGCGGTCCAGAAATCGCGCCGCTTCGGTCGTGGCGGCACGCAACGCAGCCCAGGGCGAAAGGCCGGCCTCGACGAGCAACTCCAGCTCCCGGTGCACGGAGTACCCCTGAAAGACCCCAAGATTGCCCCCGTCGGTCCCGGCGAGCATCGGCACGCCCGCGGCGGCGAGCGTCCCCACCGCCGCCAGGTTCGGCTCCATCAGGGTGCGCTGCCACCCCAGCCAACCTTCGATCCGTGGATTCGCGGAGGCGTCGGTACGGTAGGCACCCAGCAGCGCGGCCGGTACGGTCTCCGTGAGGAGGGGGTCGTCGAGGAGGGCGGGATCGTCCAGTAGGCGCGAGAAGTCGCCCTGCACGGCCAGGGTTGGGATGTGAACGGTCCCCGCCTGCAACAGGATTTCGGGGAGGTCGGGCGGCGGTGGTTCCGGGCCGGGCGTGTGGGTGACCGCACTGGCCCCTGCCAGCGCAGCGTCACGGATATCCTGCCACGTTCCCACATGGACGATCGTCTTGATGTCGTGCTCCCGGGCCGTCTCCAACACGGCCGTCAGCGTGGGCAGGTCGATCGTTGGAAAGCTCCGGCCGCCGTAGATCTGATGGTCGTATACCACCTTCACCACGTCGGGCGCTGCCATGGCCAGATCGGCCACCTCGCGGCGCGCCTCCCGGGGCGTGTCCACGGTGCGGGTGGGGATTCCGTACTCGGTGCAGTGTCCGTTCGTGGCGGTGAAGCACGGTCCGGCGGCGAGTATGACAGCCCCCTGCCCCCCTTCCGCCCGCTGCCGGTCCCGGAACGACAGGATCATCTCTTCCGGACTGAAGAGGTCGAGGACGAAGGCCACGCCGGTGTAGAGGGCGGCGTTCGCCGTCCCCTGGGGTCCCAGCAGCTGGGGCATTCCGGCGGGCGAATTGTTGCCGAAGGTGTGGCTGTGCAGGTCGGCGAGCGCCGGGATGACGAACTTGCCGGTCAGGTCCAGGGTCTCGCCGGGGAAGTCCGGGGGGACGGTTTCGGCGATGCGCGATACGGTGCCGTTCTCGATGAGGAGGACGCCGCGCCGGACCGATTCGTCGGCGGGGTTGAGGATGGTGGCGCCGGACAGCGCGAGGATCTGGGCCATGGTGGCCCCGGTCCATGGGCCGGGCGCGAAGGCGGCCAGCGCAGCGGTGAGAGTGATGCAGTTGCGCGTCATGCCGCCGGCATGAGCGCTCGACGCCGCGCCACCTCTTTCACGACTGCGCCGGGCGGCAGATGTCCCTGCCCTCCTCCTTCTTCTCCTCCCCCTCCTTCTTCTCATCCTCCTTCTTCCCACGGGCCAGACCGATCCACATGAACAGGGTCGTGTCGCGCGGCTCGCTCCACTCGATGTTGAGGTCGAGCTGCGCGCGGAGTCCGGCCTTGTAGTCGAACCTGACCGGTTTGCCCGGCTCCGCGACGACATCGAGCGTCTCGTCGCCGAGCGTGTCCTTCGCCCGCACCGTCCACTTGCCCGAATGACCGGTCCAGACGTGCAGGCATCCGGTGATGGACATTCCCGCGAGCGGCACCACCGGACTGCTGAGGGACGCGCGGCCCTTCTCGACCGGCAGGCTGATCCAGCTGCCGCCGTCGCCGATGGCCTTCAGGAGCTGCATGAGCTGGCCTTCGGCCGGTGCGGCAGGGAAGAGGAATGCCAACGCGAGGGGCACCGCCATGGCCAGGGGGGACCGGGGGCGCAGTTGCGGCCTGGGGTCGTTGCGGTGTTGCAGGGCCGTTGCCTCCGGCTGACGGGGATGGACGGGTCGCGCTTGAACCAAGGTAGTGCCGGGGGTTGGACCTGCGGTAGGACCGGCGGGGTTGTCGGTCCCCTCATCTGACCCGTTTTGCACGTTTTGGGCGCGAGCCCTGTCAGTAAGGGTAGATGAGGAGAATCCACTTCGTTTCACGCCAACCGGGTGGGGCTCGGAACCCGATCCGAAAGGGAGGGATCAATGGACGCAGGAACCACAGTCGTGCTTGCCGATCCGCACGCCATGGTGCGCGAAGGACTCAGGCTCGCGCTGGAGGCCACCGGGCGAATGACGGTCGTGGGCGAGACGGGTTGTACCGAGGAAGCGGTGCGGATCTCCAGCCGTGCGAAGCCCGATGTTCTGGCGATCGGCTTCCAGGGGCGGCGCGGGAGGACTCTGTGGGCGATCCGGAAGCTGAGAGCCGGGGACCCGGGAACGAATGTGCTCGTCCTCACGGATTCCGAACGGAACGAGTCACTGGACGGGATCATCGAGTCGGGCGCCAGGGGATGCATCGGCAAGGACCGGACGGCCGGCGATCTGGTGATCGCGGTCGACCTGGTCGCCGCCGGACGGATGCGTTTGCCGCGGCAGGCCTCGCGGCTGGTCCGGCGGAGGGTCGTGACCAACGGATCCGGGGCGGAAGCGCGGTTGGCCAGGTTGAGCGAGAAGGAACGCAGGATCGTGGTGCTGACCGCCCGCGGATTCACCTCGAAGGAGATCGGGCGCCGAGTCTTCATGACCGCCAAGTCCGTGGACAACGCCAGGGGTCGGGTGCGGAGGAAGCTGGAGCTCAAGACACGGGCCGAGCTCATCGCGTTTGCCGACAAGGCCGGGCTGCTGGAGGGAGAGGCATGACGGGCTCGGCTGGATCCGGCACCTCCGAGCGCGTAGTGTGGGGGTTGAGGGAGTTTCCACACGTGAGACGCGAAGAAGTGGCATTTCACATCCGAATTGAGGTGATTTCGCCCTTCATGGGCCGGGTCGGGAATGCGATCGTGTACCACGCGGTCGGTGAACCGCGGGAAATCGGTCCCACGAACCTCAAGAAAAGGAGATGACAAGATGAGACCGAATCGGAAGAGAAGCAGAGGGCTTTCGCCACTGGTGATCCGCTCACTGGGGGTGCTGGCGATCACGCTGATGGCGATGACGACTGCGCCGGCGAGTGGTATTGGTGTCCCGGATTGCCCGGTGGACTGCAATCCGTGGGGCGACTGGACCTGTCACAATCCTCCGGAAGAGTGCGCAGAAAGCCATGGCATTAAGTGCGTTCCCGAAGGTGCCGTCCCCCCGGAATGCCTAGACAACTGTGAGTACGTTTCTCAGTGCAGGCACACAACGTGCGTCACACGAGAGTCTGGGCCAGGCCTTCGCTCGGACTGCGTATTGTCAGGCGCGCGGTTGTAGTCCGAGGCCGTGTACGACCGAATGGAGTCTCGTGTGTTGCGTGTATCGCCACTCCGCGTCCAGTTCCTTCTGCCAGCATTGTTCCTGCTCGGAGCAGCGTGTGAACGGCCGACCTACACGGGACTACCCGGCGGTGTGCCTTTCCTGGAACAGGACAGCGCCGGGGTGCTCGTGGCCACGACGTTGGGCGCCAAAGCGAGATTCCCGATCGGATGGGTCGTGGATACAGTCCCGGAGTACCAGTTGGGAGCGGTGGAGGGGGAGGATCCGTATCTGTTTTCGAGAATCAGTGGTACACAGCAACTCTCGGACGGGCGGGTCCTTGTGGTGGACGCAGTGAGTTGTGAGCTACGGTTCTTCGGCCCGGACGCAGATTTCCTCGAGTTGGCCGGCGGGAAAGGCGAAGGGCCCGGAGAGTTCAATGCCGGAATAGCTGGAAGATGCGACCTGATACCCTCGCCCGGCATCGATTCGTTGCGTGTTTTCGATGGCGCGAGGCTGAGCTTGCTGGACGACCGGGGTCGGTTCAGCCGTCGCTTTCCGGTCTCATGGCCTGGGCAATCGGTAACGCACGTGGCTGGCGTCGTCGGGGGAAGGGTGCTGGCACAAAGTCGATCTGTCGTTATGTCCCAAGGGGAAGGCCTGTCGAGTGAACCGTCCACCGCCGATTTCGCGCTGCTGGAACTCGCAACCTGGAGTGTCGTGTGGGAGGGCTTCTTTCCCGGTCAATACAGGTATACCGTCTGGGTGAACGACAGTCCGGTGGGACGAGTCGTATCGTCCGTTCCCTTCGACATTGTGCCCGACGCGGTGTTGGGCAGCGACGGCTTTTTTTTGACGCTGGGTGAAGAACACGGTCCAGAGATTCTGGAGTATGACATCATGGGTCGACTGCGCCGAGTCATACGCCTTGCAGAGCCGGTGTTGGTTCCCTCGCCTAGAGAGCTCGACAAGTACGTTGCGTTCCACGTTGATCGGTGGAGTATTGCGGACACCTCCCGCAACACGGTGTTTGACAATTTGAGACGCCGATACGGAAAGATGCCACTGCCGAAGATCATGCCCGTCTTCGCGCGACTCCTTGTCGACGAAGCGGGCTGGCTGTGGGCGGAACTCTATCGGTTTGACGTCGGCCAGCCGGTGAGATGGCTCGTATTCGGGTCCAACGGCGAGGGTCTCGGAAGTGTCGACATGCCGCCGGATCTGGAAGTGTGGCAGATCGGCCATGACTTCGTCCTGGGGGTGTGGCGCGACGAGCACGGGGTGGAGTACGTGCGGCGCCACGCCCTCACCGGGCGGAGGTAACGGAGGTTCACGGTGCAGGCTTACGGAGACTATTCACAACCGGTCCCAACCGAAGGATGGAAAGATGAGCAAACCCCGAACGATCATGGAAACAGCGGCCACGATGCTGGTGACGGCGGCTGCCTTAGTTGTGGCTTCAGTCTACGTCCACGGACAACTCGCGGGCGGATCGCCCTCACGAGGGGAAGTGGACGATAGTGAGATCGAGAACTGGCAGGAGGATACCGCACTGGGCATTCGTGTCGGACCGGCCGACGCGCGCATGGTGGTCACGGAGTTCATGGACTTCACTTGCCCCTTCTGCGCGATGGTGGTCCCGGCCGTTGATTCGCTTCTCAGCCACTATCCCAACGATGTCGCACTGGTCTTTCAGCATTTTCCGCTGGACCGGCCCCTTTCCGGACCCAGCGCGATGGCGGTCGAATGTGCTGATCGTCAGGGCAAGTTTCAGCGAATGTATCGGGTGCTCTTTGCGCAACAGCAGTCACTCGGGAGCAAGGATTGGGCGGCCTTTGCGGAAGAGGCCGAGATCCCGGATCTCATAGCGTTCGAAGAATGCGTGGCGCTACCCGCGGATGCTTTTCCGAGAATCGACGCCGGCCGTCAGCTTGGGAAGCGGCGGAATGTCACCGGGACACCCACCCTCTTCGTCAACGGTCGTAGGCTTGGTGCGCGTAGCTTCGCTGAGCTCCAGGAGGTGGCGGAAAAGTTGGGACTCGAGCCGCGAATGAGCCCTCCAGAGTAGGAAGCGGTGTTTTTTCACGCTCCTGTGTTCGGTCTCCGATCCTCCTGGCCTTGTTCGTCATCGCCGCGGCATGTGAGCAGCCGCCTGAGACCGGGTTGCCCGGTGGGGTCCCGTTCCTGGAACAAGACAGCGCCGGAGTACTGGTGGCCACGACGCTGGGTGCCCATGCTAGATCCCCGACCCGCCTGCCTGGAGAAGTTGGTCGAGTTAGAGCTCGATCCCTATGAAATGGCGGACACCACCCGGCGGCGGGTCAGTGAATCTCGCTTACGGCTCTATCGCCAGAAATAGGAGTAGGTCCGGCGCCACACCCTCACCGGGCGGAGGTAGAGGACCCAGAGACCTCCCCTACCGGCCTCTCCCCTTCCTCCGCTCCGGAGGCAAGTCCAACGCCCCGCGAATATCCGAGTACCGGATTCGCGACCGGCGCGTGTCGGTCACCACCAGGTCACCATCCACATCGCGCACTGTGACACTCCCCGAACCCGCGCCAATCCGCACGGTGCCGCCCACCGACGTGACCTCGATGCTGCCCGATCCGTCCGAAACCGACACGTCGCCACCCACGGTTCGGATCCTGACCGACCCCGCGCCGTCCTTGATGGTGACGTTGCCCGCCACGTCCTCGATCCGGAGACTCCCCGAGCCGTCGTCGACCGTGACGCTGCCGGCCACATCCTCGATCCGGAGACTGCCTGAACCGTCCTCGATGACCACCGCGGCCACGCCGCGAAGCTGCATGCTCCCGGACCCGTCATCGATTTCCACCTCGCCGACACCCGTGATCTCGACGCTGCCCGAGCTGTCCTCCACGCGCAAGTTCATCCCGGCGGGCACCTTCACGACCAGGTCGATGCGCGCGTACCGGTTCCCGCCGAACCAACCGCCGCCCCCGTTGCGCGGGTAATCCGTGTCGAGCCTGCCGCCGTCGAGTGTCACGTCCAGGGCCGCCAGCCGGTCCTGGTCGGACGCGCACAGGGTGGCGGTGACATGGACCTCGTCGGTCCTGGTGCTCCCCTCGATGACCAGCTTCCCGGCGCCGGCGTCCACCCGCAGGCTCTCGCCCGCCCTCGCGCCGAGTTCCATGTCTTCACGAAACTTGCAGTTGTTCTGGGCGGCCAGTGATGCGGGGGTCACAACTGCTGCGCCGAGGAGCGCTGCCGCCTTCCATGTCATTTGTCTCGTCATCCTTCTTCCTTTCCGTTGGTTGGCCGTGTGTGGCATTTGGTTCGTCTTTCCCTGACGAGTGATCCGCACCAAAAGTTCCCGAGCGGGGTCGATGGACGGCGGCGGCGCCATTCCTGGACTCGGCTGTCCGCAATCCAAGTTTGGAGGACTACCACCCTGGCAGCGAGCGGGAAGCGGATCTTCGCAACAAAGACGGGTACGACGTGCTCGGCGAAGGCAGATCGGCCAGGGACACCCTGGCCCGACTCGTCGCCAAGGGATGGCTGGACCGAATCGAGAAGGGGAAGTACCTCATCGTTCCACTCGAAGCCGGCCCCGATCGCACCTGGACCGAGGACGCGCACGTGATTGCGGCACACCTGGTGAGTCCCGGCGTGGTCAGCTACTGGTCCGCCCTCAATTACTGGAACCTCACCGAACAGGTACCCCGCGTCACCTGCGTGCAGACGACGGCCCGAAAGGAGAACCGCAGGCCGCGGGTCCTCGGGATGCGCTTCCGAATCGTTCGCGTGAACCCTCGCAAGTTCTTCGGCAACCACCGATACCGTGCCGGGGAATCCCACATCGAGGTCACGGATCGGGAAAAGACGATCGTCGATTGCCTTGACAGGCCCGATCTGAGCGGAGGACTGGACCAGGTCGCGAAGGCGTTTCTTTCGGGGGACGGCGACTTCGACTGGGACCGCACGACGCGGTATCTGCGCCGCTTCGGCTCCGGCGCCGTTGTCAAACGCTTCGGGTTTCTGGTTGAAGCTCTTGGGCTGATCCATCCTCCGGAGCCGAGGATGCTCGATGAGTGGCTGGACCTCCGCACTGCCGGAATCAGCAAACTCGATCCGTCCACGCCGAGAAAGCCGCATCGGATCGCAACGCGCTGGCGAATCGGGGTCAATCTCCCGGAAGAAGGGCTCCTCGGGCGGAAGTGCCCTACACCGGCGGTTTCACCACCCTCCCCGGCGTCCACGGCACGCCCGCCCCGTCCAGCGCCCGGCGGAAGTCCACCATCGCGGCCACCAGTTCGTTGAGGGCCGGAAGCCGTTCCTGCAGAGCGGGACCCGCGCGTTCCAGGGCAGCGCGCTCGGCCTCCGTGGGGGGCGCGTAGATCTGGTGGATCCCGTTCGCGTCGGCGAGGATGCGCTGCACCGGCTGCGGCCCGTCCTCCTGCTGGCCGCCGCCGAAGCCACCGAATCTCCCACCACCGCCACCCCTCAGCCCCCGCAGAACCTCGCTTGCCGCCTCGTCGAGGGAATCGGCCTGGGCCCGCAGCTCCTCGCTCGCGTCGACGCGGTCCATCGCGGCCTCGATCCCCTCCAGCTCCTGCTGGATGGCCTGCGCCTGCCGGACCGCGATTCCCACCGTCGCCGAGAGACGGCGATGCTTCAGCCGCAGCGCCTGCAGGTCGGCCAGCTGGGCCCCGGTCATCCCGATCAGGTCGTCCATGCTCACGGAGAACTCCCGTTCGAGGACGGTCGGATCACCCTCATCCGGCGTGATCGTAAGACGCGCGGTGTACTGACCGGGGAGGGCGGGGACGCCCGCTCCGCCTCCGAAGCCGCCAAATCCGCCGAAGCCCCCGAAACCACCACCCGGACCTCCACCGGAGGGCGCCGCGGGAGGACCGGACCACGGCGGATCCAACCGCAGATTCCACTGGACCTGGTGCAGTCCCGCGCCGCCGGGCGCGCCGAGCGTGCGGAGCGTCTGGCCATCGGTGGCCACGATCTCCAGCAGCCGCTCCCCGCGCGTCCCTTGGGGGATCATGAACGAAATCGTCGTCCCGTACGGCGGATTGCTCGCCGAGTAGTTGCGGTCCGCGTGCGTGCCCGTCGTGTGCGAGGTGTTGACGACATGGGCCAGCGGGTCGCGCACGGGGAAGAGGTACGGCCCCCCGGCCGCCTTCGCCTCGGCGAGCCCGCGGATCGCGTTGAGGTCGTCGATGACGAAGAAACCGCGTCCATGCGTCGCCACTACCAGCGCGTCGTCGCGCGGGTGGACTTTCAGGTCGTGGACGGGCGAGGGGGGGATGCCGTTCTCGAGCGGCACCCACGATTCGCCCCCGTCGAGCGACACGAACGGCCGGATCTCGGTGCCCACGAAGAGGAGGTTAGGGTCCTCATGATGCTCGGCGAAGGCGCGCACGTTGCCGAACTCCGGGAGGTCGCCCGCGATGGAGGTCCAGCTTTCGCCCATGTCGGTGCTCTTCAGCACGTAGGGGCGGAAGTCGTTGCTGCGGTGGCCGTCGAGGGTCGCGTAGAGGGTGGATTCGTCGTGGTGGGACCAGCGTACCCGGCTCACGTAGGTCGTGTCGGGGACGCCGGGTAAGACGGTCATCTTACGCCAGGTCCGGCCGTCGTCGGTGGTGATGGAGATGGTGCCGTCGTCGGTGCCGGTTGCGATGTGGCCGGGGCGCAACGAGGAGACGTGCATGGTGGAGATGTTGGAGAAGACGGCCGTGCCCTGGTGGCGGGAGACCGCGTTGCGGGCGGGGATGCCGCCCATCATGGGGAGGCTGTCGCGATCGATCTCACGGGTGAGGTCCTCGCCCAGCACCTCCCAGGCATCGCCCCGGTTGGTGCTCTTGAAGACGTGGTTGCCGGCGAAGTAGACGGTGGCCGGGTCGAAGGGCGAAAGCTGGATCGGGGAGCTCCAGTTGAAGCGGTAGGGGTCCTCGCCGGGTGCGGGGCGGGGGCGGATCGACTTGCGCTCGCCGGTGCGCCGGTTGTAGCGCTGGATGTTCCCGTTCTGGGACTCCACGAAGGCGATGTTGTGGTCGGTGGGATCGATGGCGGCGAAGAACCCGTCGCCTCCGGCCATCCGGATCCAGTCGGCGTTGCCGATCCCCATGCTGTTCCGGGTCCGGCTCGGGCCGCCCCAGGTCGAGTTGTCCTGCAGTCCCCCGTAGATCCCGAAGAAGGGCTCCTGCATGTCGAGGCCCACCGCATAGAACTGGCTGACGGGCAGGTTCGGGGAGAAGTCCCACGTGTCGCCCCGGTCGTGGGAGACGTAGAAGCCGCCGTCGTTGCCGAGCAGGATGTGCGACGGGTCCTCGGGGTTGATCCACATGGAGTGGTGGTCGACGTGGGTGGTCTGGGCGATGCGCTGCCAGTTGGCCCCGCCGTCGGTGGAGCGCTGCAGCGGCACGCCCAGGTGATAGACGACCTCGCGGTCCTGCGGATCGACCCGGATCTGGCCGAAGTACCACGGGATCGACGCGATGTCACTCATCTTGCGCCAGCCCCGGCCGCCGTTGTCGGTGCGGTAGACGCCCTGCTCGGATCCCTCGATGACGGCGTAGACGGTCCCCGGGTGACTGAGGCTGATGTCGAGGCCGATGCGGCCCATGTCGGAGGTGGGGAGACCGTGGGTGAGCTTGTTCCAGGTGGACCCGCCATCGACGGTCTTATAGATGCCGCTGCCGGGCCCGCCGCCGACGTAGCTGTAGGCGCGGCGTTCGCGCTGCAGGGCCGCCGCGTACAGCACGTCCGGGTCGGTCGGGTCCATGGCCAGATCGGTTACGCCCGTGTGTTGGTCGATGGTGAGCACGCCCTCCCAGGTCTCGCCGCCATCGGTGGTCTTGAAGACGCCGCGATCGCCTCCCGGACCCCAGAGCGCGCCGACCGCGGCCACGTACACGATGTCGGGGTTCTCGGGGTGGATGACGATTCGCCCCACATGCTGCGAGGTGCGCAGCCCCATGTGTTCGAAGGTGGCGCCGCCGTTCACGGACTTGTAGACGCCATCCCCGTAGGACGAGCTGCGCATGTTGTTGGGCTCGCCGGTGCCCACCCACACGATGTCGGAGGCAGAGGGCGCGACGGTCACGTCACCCATGGAGCCTACGCCCGCATCGTCCAGGATCGGCTCCCAGTCGACGCCGCCGCTGGTCGACTTCCAGACGCCGCCGGTCGCGGCCGCGATGTAGATGACGGTGCCGAGGCGACCGCCGCGGGTGCCGGGCGACTGCGCCACCGCGATGTCCACGATGCGCCCGCTCATGACGGCGGGGCCGATGGAGCGGGCGGCGGTCTGGTTGACGAGGGCGTGGTCGGAGGGGGTTTGGGTGGCTGTCCCTCCAGCGCCGTCCCGGGCGCCGCGGCCCCCGCGTTGCTGGGCGTCGAGGAGCGTGGCCGAGAGGGTGACGGAGAGGATGGCCGAGAGAGCCGGCAGGGTGATTCGGTGCGACATTTTTTCGCTCGCGTGCGACGGGTAAGCGGGTTCTGAGTGGACTGGGAGGACAACGGGCTTCGACATTGGGGATCGCGGGGAGAGGGGGCAAGCGCTGGGGAGTGTTCAGTTCCCGAGCGGAGGGGATGCGGATTCCACCGAGTCCGGCCGGAAACCGTGGAACAGGTGGAGGGGCCGTGGCCGCTACGGGCTACACGGTCTCAGCGAGGGCCACCGCACTCCTTCTCGTCCTGGGTACGGAAGTAGAGCGTCGCCAGAATGCCCGCGGCCAATGCATAGAGAGCGGCGTCCTCCAGCGTGACCGCGGCCGTGCGGTCCAGCGGGGCCAGCAGGAAGACCAGGACCGCCGTCGCCACGAGCAGGCCCGATGCGGCCAGATGCCGCCACCCGGCGGGACGGTCGGCAAGACGCTGAATCAGAGTTGCCCGCGCCGCCACCCGGTCGTCGCCATCGCCGGTGTGCGTGACCAGCGGGTCATCCAGATAGCGCGCACCCTGCTGAATCTGCCAGTCCAGCCAGCAGGTGTGGCAGGTCCGCAGGTGCTCCTTCACCGCCGGATCCGCCCGCGGTGTCCCCGCCCGTGCAAGCGCGGAAAGATCAGGACATTTCATCCCTGGCCTCCTGCAGCAGCTCACGCAGTCTCCTTCGGGCATGTCGCAGATTGGACCGGACCGTAGCGGGCGACACGTCCATGATCCGCGCCGCCGCCGCCGGGCTCAGCCCACTGATGTGGACCAGTCGGAAGGCTTCGGCCTGTCGCGCGGGCATCTCGGCCATGGCGCGTCCGAGGCTCTCCAGGAACCGACGGTAGTTGAGCATCCTCGACGGATCGTCCAGCAGTGCACCGGACTCCTCGTGGGGGATCAGTTCGGCGGCGTATCGATCGAGGGTCGACTTGCGCGCCTTCCGCGCCGCGCACCAGTTGCGGCAGGCACAGTGCGCCACTCTGGTGATCCAGCCCGGCATCGCTCCACAGTCCTCATAGCGCGATCTCTGGGTCAGCATGCGCACCGACACTTCCTGGTACAGGTCCTCCTGGTCGTCGGCGTTCTTCGCGTAGGACCTGACCACGCTCCTGATGATCGGGCCGAAGCGTTTCAGCACAACCCGGAAGCACTCGGGATCCCCGCGCCTGAACGCCTCCGCGTCAATGGCGGCCCGGTCGACGCGCTCTCGCGTTTTCGGGGGCGACGCGGCGTGCAGATCGGCCGGTCCCAACACACCGGCAAGCGCCGAATCACTCATCCGTACCTCCTTCTTCGCACCAGATGGAAGAACAATAGCGCCTGTACCCCGGGCAGCACCAACGGTACCCAGGCACCGCCGACACCCGATCGCAGTGTTCCATCGTTCAGTAAGGGCGTGATCGGATCCGACACGGTCAGAAATCCGAAAAACGCCAGTCCCCCGATCACCCCGAGCGCGAGGCGGGCGGTGCGGCGCCTTCCGCGCCTGAGATCGGCGGTCAGCTCGGCGGAAAGGACTCCGAGAAGCACGTTGATCACCCCGAACGCCGATAGCGCGACCGGGAGGTGAACCTTGAACCGGAGCACGTTCGGCGGGTGCCGGTGCGGCGCGTCAACCGCCAGGTGGTAGTCGTCCGGAGGATTGGCCTCCACAAAACGGACTTGCCGCGCGAGCCCCGCGGGAGTTGCCGGCCCGAACCGGCGCACATCCGCTGCGTCCCCACCCAGGCCGACCCGGTACCGATCCTCGATCACCGGCGATACCCACGCCGCCAACAGGTAGGCGACAGCGCCCCCGGCGATGTCCGCCGCGATCGCAGCGCGAAAAACCCGACGCGAGTACCCCAGCTTCTGCGTCAGTACCACGCCGGCCGCGAACAGGGTGAACGGAAGGACGAAGGCGGTCTCCGCGGTGGCGTAGGTCAGCCATCGGAGAAGCGATCCGGACAATCCGCCGGGAGCCCCGCGGAAAACCACCAGCGCGAGTCCGATGACGAACAACAGGACCCAGAGCAGCACCACATTGACGACCGGAATCCAGATCCCGACTCGCTCCCGATGGTCCGCCATGTGGTCGGTGCCCCTCCTCCCGGGGAGTTGGTGCCCTGCTGATCGCCACGGCTTTGCACGAAACCGGGCCGACAACTGTTAAATAGGTGGAGGCACGAACGATGACAACACCAACACGACCCGCCCGACCGCCAACGCGGCGAGCCGGATGGCCCACGCTGCTCGCCATCTGCCTGGCGACCGCCTGCGACGTGCCTCCCTACGACATCGGATACGAGGACTTCGCGGACGCCGTAGCCGGACACACCGAGGGCACTCCATTCGAAGACGCGCGGGTCGAGCAGCTGATCGCGACGCTCGACTCCGTGCTGGCGCTTCCCGAAACGGTTCGCAGCTTCCGGCGCCAGGCGGGACGCTACCTTCAGGGGTTCCGCTGGGCGCTGGGGAAGGGGATGGTGACCGAGGCACAGAGCGGGCGCATCGTCGCGCACCTGGAAGGGCTGAAGGAGGATCATCGCGGTGACGGCAGGATGATCGACAGACAGCGCCGTCTGTTCGAGATCCTCAGCCCCGGCCACGTCGCACTGAACATCGTCGGAACGGACACCGACGGGGTTCGGTTCCAGCTGGAGGAGTATCGCGGCAACATCGTGGTGCTGGTTTTCTCGGGCGAGTGGTGCGGTCCCTGCCGCGCCGAGTACCCCTACCAGCGAAGGATGCTGGAGCGGTACGAGGGCGAGAACGTCGTCCTGCTCGGGGTCAACAGCGACGAGGAGCTCGAGACGATCTGGGAGGCGAAGGAGCGGGAGCGGTTGCACTACCGGACCTGGTGGGACGGCGACACCGACGGCCCGATCTCGACGGAGTGGGACGTGTGGATGTGGCCGAGCATCTTCATCCTGGACGAAGATGGCGTGATCCGCTTCGTGAACCGGCGCGGGGACGGGATTATCGAGGCGGTCGACCAGCTGCTTGAGGAGGGGGCCGGCGAGCGGGGCGATCCCGATTACGTGGGCGGTGAGGTCTACCGCATTCGGTGGGCGGCTTCCACCACCAGCGAAGGTCCGCTTTCGCTGTCGGGGCAGTGAAGGATGGAGATCCGGCCCACCATTGCGTCCGCGACGTGGAAGGCGTGATCCGCCATGTAAACAAGCGCGGCGGCGATCTCGTCCAAACGGTGGATCGCATGCTCTTGGAGAAGAAACGGCGTGACGCCGGGACCGCGAACGGCGGCGGCCGAGGAGAGATGCAGGAGTCACCATGATGCAAAAACCGGACGGGATGAGCACGCAGTCATTCGCCGTGTACACCGCCGTCAGTTTCGTGCTGCTGGTGCTCAACACAGCTGTGGGCAGTGATGCGATCAGCGCCCGGCAGTCCTACTCCGTCCGCGACAGCGGCGGCATCACTATCGTGGAGAACAGCGGTCCGGTCTGGTCCGGCGGGCAGGGATGGCGCGTGGGGACGGATCCGGATCTGAGTATCGGAACGGTTGCAGGCGATCCGAACTACATCTTCGTACAGGTCCGCGGCGCGGTGCGCATGGACGACGGGACGATCGTGGTCATGGAGAGCGGGACGAACGAACTCCGGCTCTTCGACGGCGGCGGGGGGTTCGTCCGCAACCTCGGGGGGACCGGAGAAGGACCCGGGGAGTTCCGTTTTCTGACGGAGATGTGGGTGAGTGGAGACACCATCTTCGGCTTCTGCAACCTGCAGAAGCGCATCGCCGTCTTCAACCGGGGCGGGGATGTTCTTGAGATGGTTCGGGTCGAGGTGGCGGAGGGGGCCGGGAACCCGGCCGCGGAAGACCAGTTTCCCGACGGGACGCTTCTGGTGCTCAGCGCGCCGAGCGGCGGCCTCTCGTTCACCTTGGGCACCATCAAGGGAAACACCTGGCGGCTCGACCGGTTTTCGCGCGACGGCCGGTTCATGAATGAGATCGCCTTCGTCAAGGAGGCGGACAGGTGGGGACATGACATTCCAGGCGTCTGGTCATTCCCGTATCTGCCGTTGACCCTAGGAATCGGCCCCCACGCGGCGAGCCGCCACCATGTCTACGTCGGACACCACACCCAGGGGAGGATTGAGCGCCGGAACGGCAGCGGCGACCTGATCCGCGTGATTCGATGGCCGACCCCCGAACTCCGGGTGACGGACCGGGAAAAGCGCCGCTACCGGGAGGCCCGGTCGGAGCCTCCCCGGGACGTCGATCGCGCCGGTTGGAACCGCTACCTGCGGGAGACACCGTTCCCCGACCGCATGCCCGCATACCGGCGACTGCTGGTCGATGGCCTCGGGAACCCATGGGCCGAGCGCTACCGGCCACCCTGGGAGTCAGCACAGTCCTCCTGGTACGTCTTTGACGATCAGGGTGTGTGGCTGGGCGAAGTCCCCGTTCCGGACGGGCTGTGGGTTTTCGAGGTTGGCGCGGACTACGTTCTCGGCCTGCGGCGGGATGAATTGGATGTTCCGTTCGTCGTGACGTTTCCGCTGCACCGGGGTGGTTAGGGGCGCAGACCGTGGCAGTGTTTCACTTGATCGAAGGGGAGGGATCATGATCGGCAACACGCATCTCGGGATCACCGGCTCGGCGCTGGTCGCCTGTGCGATCTTTCTCGCGGGCGTTCCGCCCGTAGGGGCGCAGGAAGTGATCGAGCTTCCAGCCGAGGACCGATGGCTCGGCGCCGACTTCGAGGAGCTGTACCGGGTGGGATCGATGCAGGGGGACCGATGGGACACCTTCGGCCGGGTTGGCGCCGTCGCATTCGACGCGACCGGCAACCTGTATGTCCTCGATGCCCCAAGCGCCGGTATCAGCGTCGTGGATCTTGAGGGCAATCTGGTGCGCCGGTTCGGCCGGGTGGGCGAGGGCCCGGGAGAGTTTGTCGGAGACGCCGCGCCCATGCTGGATCTCGCGATTCTGCACGATCAGCGCATCGCCGTCTTTGATGCCGGGCGGCGTGCCTTCGTGTTGTTCGGCCCCGAGGGCGACTTCGAGCGCAACGTCCCGTTTGGCGGCGCCCATTGGGTCATTATTCCAGGTCTCCAGGCCGATCCCGGGGCCGAGTCCGTCATCTCCACCGGTGCAGTCCGTCACTTCGACGCACCCGAATTCTCACACCGCCCCGTCATGCGCTACGTGCTGAGTGGCGACGAAGTTCTGCACGACACGGTGGCGATGGGGTGGAACCCCCCGGGAGATCCGGAGGCCTTCGCTCCCGTTCTGCGCGCGGGCGTGCTGCCCGGCGGCGGCGTGGCCTTCACCGACTCGTCCGGCTACGCGATCAAGATCGCGGCCAGCGAAGGCGGAGTGGACCGGGTCCTGACCAGGCCGTTCCGACCGGTCCCCGTTACCGAGGGACTGAAGGCCGCCTATCTCGAGCGTGAACTCGAGGCGCTTCAGGCTTCGGGCGAACGTGCCAGTGACCCGATGCAACAGGCTATGGCCGACTTCCGGCGTGGCCAGCTCGAAGCGATGGAGTACTACCCCGAGGTGCCGGTGGTGCGCAGCCTCCGGACGAGTCCGCAGGGGACGATCTGGGTGCGTCGCACCGGCGACGAACCCGATACCAACGGGCCCATCGACCTGATCACCGCGGACGGCCGCTATCTGGGCAGCTTCGCGCTGGGCGCGACAAACCTTCCGTCCGCGTTCGGTCCGGACGGGCTGGTCGCCTTCGTGGAGCGGAACGATCTCGACGTGCAGACGGTCGTGGTGCGGCGGTTGCCTCCGGAGTTGAGGTAGAGGTCGAATGGGGACTATGGACCTTCGAATTCAAATGAGTCGCGTACTGGTCGTTGGTGCCGTCTGCGCGGCAGGGGTGCCGCCGTTGAGCGCCCAGGAGGTGACCGAACTGCCGGCGGAGGACCGCATTCTGTCCGCCGACTTCGATGTGCTGTATCGGGTCGGATCCCTCCTGGGAGATGAATGGGATGCCTTCGGACAAGTTGCGGACGTGGACTTCGACGGGGCGGGCAATCTCCATATCCTCGATGGCCAGACCGCCCGCATCTCGGTCGTGGATCTTCAGGGCAATCTGATGCGCCGGTTCGGTCGGGTGGGCGAGGGTCCCGGCGAGTTCAGCGGAGCCCGGAATGTGTGGACACTGGCCGTATGCAGTGATGACCGCGTCGCGGTCTACGACGCGTGGCGACGCGCTTTCGTTCTTTTCGGTCCGGACGGCGAGTTCGAACGGGGGATCCGGCTGGGAGGCCCCAGATTCGTCTCGATTCCGGGGCTGCAGTGTGAGGCCTTGTCGCAATCCGTGGTGTCGACCGGCGAGGTTGAGTACCTCGGCTGGACGCCACTTTCGGAACCGTCATTCCGGCACGTCATGCGCTACGGGCTGAGCGGCGATAACGCCGTGATTGACACAGTGGCGGCAGGGTGGAAGCCACCGGGGTCCGGGTTCGACTTCGTCCCCGTGTTCAGGGTCGGCGTGCTCCCCGATGGCGGCGTGGCCTTCACCGACTCGTCCACCTACGCGATCAAGATCACGGGAGCGGAAGGCGGGTTATCTCGCATCCTCACCAGACCGATTCGGCCGGCACCGTTGACGGACAAGTTCAAAGCCGAGTATGTGGAGCAAGAGCTTGAGGAGATTGAGAGTCTGGGCGGGCCCGCGGCCGACTTCCGGCGCACTCAGCTCGAATCAATTGAGTACTTTGACGAGATTCCGCTGATCCGGGATCTCCGAACGAGTCGTGAAGGGACGATTTGGGTCCGCCGCGGCAGCGACGAGCTCGGTATCGACGGGCCTGTCGACCTGATCACCGCCGATGGCCGCTATCTGGGCACCTTCGCGCGCGACGCGACCGACATGCCGTCCGCGTTCGGTCCGGATGGGCTGGTCGCGTTCGTGGAGCGGAACAATCTGGACGTTCCGACGGTCGTGGTGAAGCGGTTGCCGAGTGGGGTGTGGTAGGTATCGGGAGTCTCGCTGCTGCTACCGATCAGATCACCATGCGCGTTACCTATGGTCTTGCGTGAGCGGAGGGTGGCAGAGGAGGGATGACACGTCCCCCGTGCAACCCTTTCGCTGGACCGAGCCTCTATCAGTTGCGATCCTCATTCCCCACCCCAAGGAACGGAGCACCGCGTTCATACCGGCCAGCCATCGGGTGTGACCATCCATGAAGGCACATGCCTTGTTCCGTGCCATGCGAGACGGGCTCGTGGGTGATTCCATGCTCAGAACGGTGCCCTTCGCGCTGACACTCGCGCTCACCGCTGCCTGCGCCCAAGACGCCCCCACGCCCCACGCGGCCATCGCCGTCACCGACAGCGCCGGCGTGCGGGTCGTCGATCTCGGCGATGCGCCTCTGGATTTCGTCGAGCGTCGCGTGGTTGCCTCCGGGCCCGACTTCGTCATTCGGAGCAGCGAAGACGACGTTTCTTCCGTGTTTGCCGACGTTCGGGATGTTGAGGTGCTGCCGCAGGGTCGCGTTGCCGTGGCGAACGGGCGCGGCAACGAGATTCTGGTATTCGATTCGTCCGGCGGACGGGTAACTACCTGGGGCGGCACGGGTAGCGGGCCCGGGGAGTTCCGGCAGCTTGAGTGGCTGGCCCATCTGCCCCCGGACACCCTCGCGGCTGGGGACCGCGGCCTGAGGCGTGTAACCACCCTTGATGCCACGGGCCAGTACGTCCGCAGCTTCCGGATGGCAGATGCGGTCACTCCAGCGTCCAGCCCGATACCGCCGAGACCGATGGGCCTGCTCGCGGATGGCTCGATGATCGGAGCGGTCTTTTCTCAGCCCGATCCGGCTGCGGGGACCGCGCGGCCTCCGGTCGAGATCACGATGATTCCACCAGCCGGAGGCTCCGTGCGCCCAATTGGAACGTGGCCCGGGGACGAACTCGCCATATTTGAGAAGGACGGTCTCCTGGAGGTCACGCAGCCTCCGTTCGGCAGGCGCCTCCACATCGCGCCCGCGCCCGACGGCGTCTGGATCGGTGACGACGATCGGTGGGAGGTCCGCAAGTACTCGGCCACGGGGGACCTCCGCATGCTGGTCCGGTCTTCCGCCGGCCCCGCAGCGGTGACGGAAGAGATTCTCGAGGCGTGGATCGGCGAACGGTACCGGTATGCAGGTCAAGATCCTGCTCTCGAACAGTTGAAACAGGACCAGAGGGAGATCGCCCAGCACACGGCAACGCCAGCGTTCGGCAAGATCGTGGGGACAACGGATGGTGGTATAGCGGTTGGCGAATTCGGGGTGGGCACGGCGTCCCCGCGAAGGTGGATCACGGTGGACCCGAGCGGGACCGTCGCCGCGGTCGAGCTTCCGGCGGGCTTCGACGTCAAGCGGTGGGGGACGGACTGGGTCATCGGCGTCGTGCGCGACGCGCTGGACCGCGAGGAGATACATCGGTACCGGATCGTGTCCGACGCGGGTCCAGAGGGTTAGCTGTTAGCGGACGGGCACGAACATTTCTCCTCTAGCCCTCTCCGGCGCCCGCGCCTGGCGGCGCGACCGCCTCCGGCTGGGCGCCGTCCGAATCACGCCGTCCGTTTCGCCAACGCTTCACGGAGGGGGTGTCCCTGCAGGTAGGGTTTCAGGCAGTATCATACAGTAGCGTAAGGAATCGTAAGTCGTTGGCCCCGTTTCTCATAGTGATTCTTGACGTGTCACACGATTTCGTGTAGTCTCATTCTGACTGTGGGACATAATGGGGGACACGAAATGGCACGACATCTGACAGCAGCGTTCGTTCGAACGGTCACCAAGCCGGGGAAATATGGCGACCAGCATGGCCTGATCTTAAGGGTGCTGCCCTCAGGGAGCAAGCAGTGGATCTGGCGTGGAACGGTGCGCGGGAAGCGAATGGACCTCGGTCTGGGCGGATATCCGTACACTCCATTGGCCGAGGCCCGCCAAGCGGCCTTCGAGCACAGAAAGCTGGCTCGGGCGGGTGGGGATCCTCGGGCGCTTCGGCGTAGCGCACCCACATTCGCAGAGGCCGCTGAGAAGGTCATCTCCATTCACCGAGACGCATGGCGCCCGGGCAGCAAGAGCGAAGCACAGTGGCGGGCCAGTCTGCGCGACTACGCGATGCCCCGGCTCGGCCAGAAGGGCGTGGACGAGATCACAACCTCGGACGTGATGGCCGTCTTGCTCCCGATCTGGACGAGTAAGGCCGAAACGGCTCGCAGGGTCCGGCAACGAATCGGTACGGTGATGAAGTGGGCCGTGGCGAAGGGATACCGGCCGGACAACCCAGCCGGCGGGGCTATCGGTGCGGCCCTCCCAAAGAACAGCGGCACCCGCAAGCACTTCCGGGCCCTCCCCCACTCGGAGATCGGGCCCGCGCTCGATGCGGTCCGGGATTCGAGTGCATGGACAATCAGCAAGCTCGCATTCGAGTTTCTGGTGCTGACCGCGGCGCGGAGCGGCGAGGTTCGGGGTGCTCGGTGGGAGGAGATCGACTTCGAGAGTGCCACCTGGACTGTCCCGGGGGAGCGAATGAAGGCGGCACGCAAGCACCGGGTCCCGGTTTCCGCGCAAGCGCTCGAGGTACTGCGGCGAGCCGAGGACCTCGCCGACGGTACGGGTCTGGTGTTCCCATCCCCGACCGGTCGCACGCTGTCACCATCCACGCTCTCGAAACTCTTGCGCGAACTCGGGATTCGGGCGGTACCTCACGGGTTCCGGACGAGTTTCCGGATTTGGTGCGGCGACACCGGCGTCGCCCGAGAGGTCGCCGAGGCGGCGTTCGCTCATGTGATCCGGGACAAGGTCGAGGCGGCGTATGCGCGTGGAACGCTGTTCGCGCGGCGGCGTAAGGTCATGGAAGACTGGGCGCGGTACATCACGGTGTGACTCGCGGCTTGGGGGCTGACATCGGGCCACGATGGCCTGCCTTCTGCCGAGTCGAGTGTCTCGGGGAGCCCTCAATGGGCAGTCGGCCTCCGCTACGCGAGGAAGATTCCGGCTCCGCACGGCGGCACAGCCACGGTATGACCTACATCTACGATACACCCAGCACACGCCCGTCCAGACCGAAGACGCTCCATTGATTCCGTCGTCCCCGACTCCCATTCCCTGACCCACAGATACCCCCCAGCCGAAGTCGGACTGGGAACACGGCCGCCGAGAGCTTCAGCTCCACAGGAGCATGACGCCGCCACGGGGAACTCCAAAACAAAAAAGGGCGTCGGGGTTGGCGGGGATCGTGCGGTATCCCGACCGTGCCCTATCGGGTGGCCGGCCGTTCACGGCCCGCCTTGGAACGACAACCCCCGGCCCCCCAACCCGCCGGCACCTTCGGCCATTGGGCAAGACAGAACTCCCGTCGGCGCCTCGGTATGCCTACTTGATTTGAATGACGTAGATCTCGTAGATCTCAGAGTCATGCGGGGGGATGCCGTGGGTGTTGCGTTCGAAAGCGATCCTGGTTCCATCCGGGGACCACGCGGGGCTTCTATCGTCTATATCGCTCCCACTATGGTTCGTCACCCGCTCCACGCCGCTTCCGTCCGCGTTCATCACATGGATCTCAGAGTTGCCGTAGTGCGTGGATGCGAAAGCGATCCTGGTCCCATCCGGGGACCACGCTGGGTACCGGCCGCTGAAGTCCGTCAGGCGCTCGACGTTGCTTCCCTCGGCGTCCATCACATAGATCTCATGGTAGGGGCTGTCGAGCTCGTATGAGAATGCGATCCTGGTCCCGTCCGGCGACCACGCGGGGCTATAGCTGCCCCATTCGTGGTTCGTCAGACGCTGAACGTTGCTTCCGTCGGCGTCCATCACGTAGATCTCAGAGTAGCCGTCGCGGTAGGATGAGAAAGCGATCCTTGTTCCGTCCGGGGACCACGCGGGGCTAGAACTGCCCTCGTCGTGGTTCGTCAGGCGCTCAACGTCGCTTCCGTCCGCGTCCATCACGTAGATCTCAGAGTAGCCGTCGGGGTTCCCAAGGTTGCCATCGCTGTGGTTGGACGAGAAAGCGATCCTGGTCCCGTCCGGGGACCAAGCGGGGTCCCATACCGTCCCGTAGCTGATGTTCGTCACCCACTCCACGCCGCTTCCGTCCGCGTCCATCACAAAGACCTGGCCAACCAGGGGAGCGCTGAAGTATGCGAAAGCGATCCTGGTCCCGTCCGGAGACCATGCAGGTTCCTGCCCGCTCGTGAGGGCTACGTCGGTCGACGGCGGTTCCACCGGGCTGTCGCAAGCGGGGGCCAGGGACGCCATAAGCGCGGCGACGAGGTGTGGGGAGGAGGGAAATCGGGTCATGGATTGCGTAGGTGTGGAAAAAGCGCCTCCCTGAGATGCGGCCCGAGTTCAGCGGGGACTCAAGTCCGTCTCCTGACAACCTACCGGGAATATCACCGGTCCTGCCCCGGCAGGCAACCGAGATCTTGGACCGCTGGAAGGCACGGCCATTTCGGCCCGGAACGCATTGGGTGCCTGGCACAAATGAGGCCGGTGAGACCGAGTGAATCATAGAAACCGTGGACATGGAACCGGCAGTGATCACGTCGCAGGTCACGGGCTTGGCGCCGACACCATCGCCGTCCTTCTTCGCCCCCGGCTGGCTTGCCGTCTACAACGACGAGGATATCGTGCCGATTGTATGGATTGTGGCGCCAGAAGTTGGTGGGGTCGCCGGATCAGTCGGGTGTTATGTTATCCCGCACCCGCTTCCGGCAAACGCAATTCGTACATCACGACTCGTTCGACCTCCAGTTCGTCGATGTGTACGCCGAGCAGGTAGTCGGCCCCGAATTCGTAGATCGTGACTCCCGCCGGGTGGTCCAGACGGCACTGGAACTCACCACCGGTTCCGAATCCCCACCACTCCTTCGCGGCCTCCTCGGTACCGGGTTTGCGATAGGGAGAGACCCACACGCGGCCTTCGCGGGCGACCTGAACGGTCTCCAACGTGGGGAACACATCGGCGAACGGCCGGCGGTCGCTGATCCGGACATCATCGGTTGGGTGCCAGTCATCGCTGTCGCGTCCTCCCCGGCGCTCGATAACATCGTCCCGGTACACCTGCACATGGGTACGGATGACCTCTCTGTCCGGATCCTCCCAACGCACGATTCGGCGCAAGCGCCGTTGCTCGTCCAGCAGCCGGACTTCGGGTTCCCTCGCGGTCGCGA
>JAPPGM010000094.1 GCA_028874995.1 Gemmatimonadota bacterium
GAGGTCTCCCAGCGCCGAGACGTGTTCCAGCGGCGACCGGCGCTCCAGGTCGGGCGGGGCCACGGCCGGCGTGGGCGCCCCGAGGCGGAGCCCGAGACAGGCGAGGACGAGGAAGCCGACGGCAACCAGGTGGAGAAGGGTTCGCCCTCCCGGACTGCCCAGGAAGAAGTCGCGTAGCACCTCGGCCCGGGTCCGGTCGCCCCGGATCCCCTGGTGGAACTCGTCGAAGAAGACCGTGTCGGCCTCGCTCGTGTACGCCAGCGCGGCCCGGACCGCGAGCACGGCCAGCGGATGGTCGCCGGCACGCTCGTTGGAGATGGGGCCTCCCTCGGAGAAGATCACCACGCGCCCCTCCCCGAAACCGAACTCGGCCGCGAGAATCCACTCCCAGTCGCTGCTTCCCGGGTCCTCGGCGGTGAGCAGACGCCTGACGCTGTGGACACCGGTCGAATCGGGATAATCCTCCCCATCGATTCGCAGTCCGTGGACGAAGGAGCCGGGTGTGTCGAGTCCCGTCGTGAGGGCGTGTTCGTGCCACCCGGGCTCCTCCAGGGTTTGCTCTCGGATCTGGTCCGCCAGCGAGTAGAGACGGAACCGGATGCCCAGCGAGTCCATGAGCGGCGACTGCGCCGTCCCGCCTCCCGTTGTGAGATAGGGGGGGATGTAGAGGAGCGTGCCACCCTCCCGCAGCATGTCCAGAAGCCCCCGCACCTCTCGCGGGCTGGGGAACGCCGGGGGCTGCAGCAGCACGATTGTACCGCGCACCGGATCCGCGTCCGCGAGCGGCGTCGTGCGGGGTGCGGTCGGGCGTCCCAGGCGATCGATCCCGCGGGCCAGCGCCGCCACCCCGTCCGGCGTCGTGCGGAAGAAGCTGCGGCGGACGTCCTCGCTCGTCTGTCCCTGCGGGCGATACACATATCCGACGCCGAGCGCGAAGACCACAGTCACGATGATCCAGAAGAGCGGCCGCCGCGCCCATCCCCCGGCCCCCGTCGACCCGCTCACCCTGAACCGGTCTCCGACTCGCCTTGTGCGTTCCCGGCTGCCGCCTTCCCGGCCACCGCCTCGGCACTCGCCACCGGTTCCCTCGCCGCCCACCCCTCCCGGCCCCCACCCCCGCCCATGGCTTCACCATCACCCGCCTCACCCTCCGGCGCGGTCCCCTCCGTCGCACAACCCGCCTCCCGCGCCAGCCTCGCCAGCCCGTCGTACCCCGCCGCCGTCGGCCTCTCCTGCCCGAAGGAGTAGTCCTGGAAGGAATCGAGGAACCGCGACCCGGCCGCCACCGCCCCCCCGCCCCCCCGGGCCATTTCCAGCGCGTAGTCGCCCGGTGTCTTCGAGGCATGAAAGGAGAGCGCTCCATTTCCGTCGAGCGTCAGGAGGAACCCCTGGTAGAGCGCCGTCGCCGCCGGACGAAGCTCGCCCCGCCCCGCCCGGTCGCTCGCCAGGTTCAACCACTCCCGCGCCGTAACCGGCGTCTCGAGCGCCGCCTCGCTCCGGCCACCGTTCTCGCCCCGCAGCAATCCGGGCGCGTACCGGCGGGTCAGGAGCACCACGACCAGCCCCGCCACCACCACGATCAGCACCGTCACGATCTCGGCTGCGGGCCCCGCGTCCCCCAGGTAATCCCGCAGCCACCACCACAACTGCCGCACCTCCTCCCAAACCCACTCCAGCAACCTCGCCACCGGGTCCTGCTGGAAGGTGGCGAATTCGGACCCGGCGAGAATCTCGCGCAGGACCTCGGAGACCTCGTCCGCCTCAGGAACCCGCTGGGCCCCCGGCTCCTGCATCACCGGGCGTCCATCGTGCCCGCGAGCGTCTCCAGGTCATAGGCTTCGCTGCGCACCCTGCGGTCGTGGAAGAGCATCATGATGCTGCCGACCATGAAGGGTGCGGTCAGGGGTGCGATCAGCAGGTTTGCCGTGTTCATCAGCCACTGGGTCTCCGAGTCCACGGTACCCAGCGCTTCCGGCGACGTGAACAGGTCCTGCATGCCGAAGAGGACCGTAATCGCCACCGTGGGAGCCAGGTTGATGATCGACGCCACGATCATGATCCCGATCACGCGGAGCCAACCGCCCCGGCACAGGCCCAGCGAACGCTGCAGGGCGCCGATCACTCCCCGTCCCTCGATGATCACCGCCGGGAGGATGGCGAAGGTGGCCGCAAGCCAGAACATGGTAAGGGCCGCTCCCAGTACGAACACACCGAGTCCGCCGACCAGGGTGAGCGCGATGCTTCCGGACAGCACGAGGGAGGTCATGATCATCACGGCCACGAGCAGCAACACCCCGGCGATGAACCCGAACAGCAAGAAGGCCAGTATGCTCGCGCCGGCCGCTCCGGGAAGATGACGGAGCATCTTGCGATAAGACCGCCCCACCGACACGGGCCGGTCCTCGATACGTTCCGCCATGGCGGTCGCGACCGCCACCGTCCCCACCCACACGATCGCGTAGCCGAAGATCAGCACCAGGCCCGCCCCACCGGCGGCCAGGGGGTCGACCTCGGGGTCGGCGGCCAACAGGGTGGCGTCCGCACCCGTGACGAGCATCAGCATGTACCCGGGGACGGCCGCCAGAAGCGCGATCAGGTAGTACAGGCCGAAATCGCGCCGGTAGAGCTGCAGCGCCCCGTCCACGATTTCACCGAACCCGAGGGGGCGAAGGGGGATGGTCGACATGCGGTCAAGGTAGCCAACAGTCGCGCGGCCGCGCCAGATTGCCCGTTGGCAGTTGACCAAGCCTACCACAAACCGCGCGAGAAGGAACCATATGAGACCGACAGCAGGAATCACCGCGCTCTTTCTGGGGCTGGCGGGAGTCGCCGCCGGATCCGTCCACCATCCGGCCCTCGCGCAGGAGGCCCCGCCCTGGTCTCCGGTCGGGACCTTCTCGATCGTGGGCTACGACCCGGAGACTGGCGAGGCCGGGGTTGCCGTTCAGTCCCGCGTCTTCTCGGTGGGCAACGGGGTGATCTGGGGCGAAGCGGGGGTCGGGGTGGTGGCCACGCAGGCGATCGTCGACGTGAGCTACGGCCCGCAGGGGTTGCAGCTTCTTCGCGAGGGCTATTCCCCCGCCGACGCCGTGCGCGAGATCCTGGCCCGAGATCCCGACCCCAACCCCGGGGGGTGGACGAAGGAGGGGCGCCAATTCTCGATCATGAACGCGCGCGGCGAAGTGGCGACCCACACGGGTCCCCGCGCCAGCGACTGGGCGGGCCACCGCATCGGCGAGTATTGCTCCGCGCAGGGGAACATCCTGGCGGGCCCGGCCGTGGTCGACGACATGGTCGAGGCCTTCGAGTCCACTGAAGGACACCTCTCGTTGAGGTTGTTGGCCGCGCTGGAGGCGGGACAGGCGGCCGGGGGCGACACGCGGGGAATGCAGTCGGCGGCGATGCTGATTGTGAAGGAGGACGGGGGAGTGTGGCTCAACAACGACGTGGTGCTCCGGTTGCACGTGGAGGACGATCCCGAGCCGATCGCGGAGCTGCGCCGCCTGGTGGAGAAGGCCGCGGCCCAGCGGGACCGGCGGCTGCGGCGCTGACGTCCTCGCCGGACCGTTGCCCGGCCCAGCCCGCCGCCCCGCCCCGCCCGGAGGCCCGCCTCGTCCGCCGGCTCGGTCCGCCAGTCGGCCCGACCCACCGGGTGCCCGCCGGGGTCCCGTGCCCCGCCGCGGCCCGACCCCCAGGGGGCGTCCACAGCCCGCTACCTCTCCCGCAGCCCCCTCAACACCGCCAGGTTCTCCCGGTCGGCGCTTACGCCGTCGTCCCCCTTCGGCGTCTCCAGCACCTTGGGCACCGCCCGGAAACGTTCCTCGTTCATGAGGCGGCGGAAGGGCTCGATGCCCATCGTCCCCTTGCCGATGTTCTCGTGACGGTCGAGGTGTGACCCGAATGCCGTCTTGGCGTCGTTGAGGTGGAAGAGCTCGATGCGGTGGATTCCGAAGGTGTCGTCCGCGAGCATCCAGACCCCGTCGAAGTCGCCACGCAGATCCAGCCCGGCCACCCACGCGTGACAGGTGTCGAAACACACGCCGACGCGGTCCCGGTGCGGCACGGGGACCAGCCGGATGATCCGCGCCAGCTCCTCGAAGGTGCCGCCGACCGACGTTCCCGATCCGGAGGTCAGCTCCAGCAGTACCCTCGGACCGGCCGGAACCGCCTCCAGCGCCTCGGCGACCCCCGCCGCGTTGCGCTCGATCCCGCCGCTCCGGTCCCCGTCGGTGGCGTTGCCGGGGTGGGTGACCACCGCATCCAGGCCCAGCAGCGCGGCCCGCTCCAGCTCGCGGCGAAAGGAATCCGCGGAGCGCCGCCACAGCACGGGGTCGGGGCTGGACAGGTTGATCAGGTACGAATCGTGCGCTGCCGTCCAGGTTGCGCCGTGCCGGCCCGCCTCTTCGCGGAACCGGGCGGCCGCGTCCTCTCCCAGGACCGGGTCCGCCCAGCGGTTCGGCTGTTTGCTGAAGATCTGAAAGACGGCCGCGCCGATCCTGGCCGCGCGGCCCGGCGCCCGGTCCACACCGCCCGCTACCGACACGTGTGCACCCAGTTCGTCAACGGTCGACATGGCGTCCCAACTTCCGCTTCTCCGGCCGCCGGGCAAGATGGGGGGAGGCCAATCCATCCCGCCATCGGCTGCCGGGCAAGAGGTCTCCGGTCGGCCTGGGCATGCCATCTCCGGCCGCCAGGCAAGCGAACTCCGGCGTCCATGGGAGGCATGGATCCAGATTTGTACATGATGTTGTACATAATTATGTACACATTTCTGTACAGAATCCCCGGTCCGCCGTCCCTTGCCCGCCGCGGCGCCCCGGTTCGACTTTCCCTCTTCACGGTTTTCACGCGGGGACACCGGTGCCAACCCGCCCAAGACACGAGGACTCCACCCGATGCGTCTTCACCGAACCGACTCAGCAGCCCGCCCACTGCTCGCCCTCGCCCTGTCGGCCGTACTCTCGGCCTGTGCCACCGCCCCACCACCCCCGCCCCCCCCCGAACGCGACCCACCCCGCGCAAACGCGGAGCCCCCCGTCCGGACCGTGACCCCCGTCCGGGCGGTGCCCTCCGTCCCTTCCGCGGCCCCCACCCCCCCGGCCCCCACCCCCTTCGACACCGTGCAGGCCGGCGCCTTCGACAACGGCAAGATGTGGACCTTCGACGC
>JAPPGM010000084.1 GCA_028874995.1 Gemmatimonadota bacterium
GCAGCACATCGAGGACGCGGGGGTGCACTCGGGGGACTCGGCGTGCGTGCTGCCGCCGTACCTGCTCGGGCGCGAGGAGCTGGACGAGATGCGGCGGCTGACGCGGCGGTTTGCGCTGGAGCTGGGGGTCGTCGGGCTGCTGAATGTGCAGTACGCGGTGAAGGACGGGCAGGTGTACGTGATCGAGGTGAACCCGCGGGCTTCGCGGACGGTGCCGTTCGTGGGCAAGGCGACTGGGGTTCCTCTGGCGCGGCTGGCGGCGCGGGTGATGGCGGGGGAGAAGCTGGCGGACCTGGGGGTGCCTTCGGAGCCGGAGGTGAACGGGGTTGCGGTGAAGGAGGCGGTCTTTCCGTTCAACCGGTTCGACGTGGACACGCTGCTCGGGCCGGAGATGCGGTCGACGGGCGAGGCAATGGGGGTGGACGACTCCTTCGGCATGGCGTTTGCCAAGGCGCAGGTGTCGGCGGGGAACCGGTTGCCGGAGGGGGAGGACGGTCTTTCGCTTATCGTGACCGTCAACGACTCGGACAAGCCCACGGTAACGCCGCTGGTGCGGCGGCTGGCGGATCTCGGCTTCCGGGTGCTGGCGACGGGCGGTACGCGGAACCACCTCACGCAGCTCGGGATCCCTTGTGAAAGGATTCACAAGGTCGGGCAGGGGCGACCGCACATCGTGGACCGGATCGTGAGCGGCCAGGTGGGGTTGCTGATCAACACCCCGCTGGGGAAGAAGTCCCAGTACGACGACTACGCCATGCGCCGCGCGGCGATCGCGTACGGGGTCCCGTACCTGACCACGATGTCGGCCACCAGCGCGGCGGTGGACGCCCTGACGGCGATGCGGACGCGCAGACCGGAGATCCTGAGCATCCAGGAGCGGATTGCCCGGGTGGCGGAGCCGGTCGGTGTGGAGTAGGGACGGGGTCGCGAGATGAACGATGCCGGCCTACCCGGCATGGATGCCGTAGGTGATTCCGGGGGCAAGTCCGAGTCACTCCCGACCGCCTTCCTCATGCATCCCTCCGCGGTATTGCACGACACGGGTTGGGGGCATCCGGAACACCAGGGCCGGCTGCGCGCGGTGGCGTCGGCGCTGAAGGAGGACCTGGTCGCGCTGCACGGGAGGGTGGAGCAGGTCGCGCCGGAGGCGGGCAGCGAAGAGGATGTGGCGTTGGTCCACGACGCCGCGCTGATCGAGACGGTGCGCGAGGCCGTGGGCCAGGCTCGCGAGTGGGGCCAACCGGCGGCGATCGACGCCGACACGCGAGTCTCGGGGGCGTCCTGGGAAGCGGCGCTGGGGACGGTGGGGGCCGGACTCGAGGCTGTGCATGGGGTAGTGGGGGGGCGATACCGCAATGCCTTCGTGGCCGCGCGTCCCCCCGGGCATCACGCAACGCCGGGCCGCGCAATGGGATTCTGTCTCTTCAACAACATCGCCGTCGTGGCCGCGAGCCTGCGGGCGCGCGGCGAGGCCGGACGGGTCCTGATCGTGGACTGGGACGTGCACCACGGGAACGGCACCCAGGACATCTTCTATGAGGACCCGGACGTGTTCTTCCTGTCGCTCCACCAGTACCCGCACTATCCCGGCACGGGGGCTGCGAACGAGACGGGACGGGGTAGGGGGGAGGGGTTCACGCTGAATGTGCCCCTGAGTCCGCGGACGCCTCGCGCCCACTACCTGAACGCTTTCGCGAAGGCGCTCGATAACGCGGTTTCCCGCTGCGAGCCCGACTTCATCCTGGTGTCGTCCGGTTTCGATGTGCTCGCGGGAGATCCGCTGGGCGGCCAGTTGCTGGAGCCCGAGGACCTCCACGAGACGACGCGGATGGTGATGGATGCGGCGGAGCGCTTCTGCGGGGGTCGGGTTGTGGTATTCTTGGAGGGAGGCTACGACCCCGTCCGGCTCGGAGAGGGATGCGTGGCCGTGATCCGGGCGCTGGCAGGGGTCTCAACGGATGTCTGAGCGAAGAAGGAAGTCGAAGGTAGAAGGTATGACCGCAGTGGCCGGGTCCGGTAAGGAGTCGCAATGCGTGTCCGGCTGACGAGAGACGCCGGTACTGGACGGTGGTTTGCGCCGCTGTTCGCGGCGCTGGTGTCGGCCTGCGGTACGGATCTCCCGCCGGAAGCCGCCGAACTCGCTTCGCGCGACGCGGCGGCGATGGCCGAAGAAATCCACCCCGAGGCGAGTGAGGCGATCTCGAAGCTTTTCTCGCCCGTCCACCCCGGCGAGATGCTCGAAGTCTGCCGGTCCCCCGACGCGGTGGCGCTGAGGGACAGCATCAACGCCATGGCCCATGGCGGTATGCCCGCCGATAGCATAATCGAACGGGTGGTGGCGACCCACGGCGAGGAGTCTCGCGCCTATCCGAAGCGGTCCGGACGTGGGCTCCTCGCCTGGACAATACCTCCGGCGATGCTCGTCGCCGGACTTGGTGTCGTTGTTCTCGTGCTGCGTCGGCTCAAGGGACCGGCGCCGGTGGCTGGTCGGGCCGACCTGACCGATGAAGAGAGGGACCGCCTGGACGCGGCCCTCGCCGAACTTGAAGAGATGGAGGAAGCGCAACAATGAACGCGGAAGCCGGTGCGACGCGGGCGTTGCTCTCCAGGAAGGACGGGGTCGCCAGGGTGCAGGCGGCGCTCCGGGACATGGGGCTGGACGGCTGGCTGCTCTACGACTTCAAGGACCGCAATCCGATCGGGCGCGCACTGCTCGGGCTGGAGTGGACGACCCGGCGCGGCTTCGCCCTGGTCCCCGCCTCGGGTCACCCGCGCCTCTTGATCCACGCCATCGAGCACTCGTCCTGGCGCCACCTGGACTGGCCCCGCGAAAGCTATTCGAGCCGCATTGAAATGGTGGACCGGCTGCGCGACCTCCTGGCCGGGTGCAAGCGGGTGGCCACCGAGACATCGGCGCGGGGCGATGTCCCCTACCTCGATCTCCTCCCCGCCGGCATCCGCGACATCATCGTCGACATGGGCGTCGAACTCCACAGTTCGGGCGACCTCGTCTCCACCTTCTACGCGGTGTGGACCCCGGCGCAACGCGAGGAGCACGGCCGCGCGTCCGAGCTCGTCAAGGTCCTGGCCGGGGACGCCTTCGCGCGGGCCGCCGACCACATCGCACGCGGCGAGCCGATCACCGAAGGCGAGCTCGCCACCTGGATCCGCGACGAGTTGGCGCGGCGCGGCGCGCCCATTCACGCGGACTGCATCGTCGCGATCGGCCCGAAGGCCGCCGACCCTCACTACGATCCGGGTGAGACCGGCGAGCCGATCCAGCGCGGCGACCTCCTCCTGATCGACCTGTGGGGCGGCTTCCACGAGAACTCCGTGCCCGCCGACCAGACGTGGATGGGCTTCATGGGCAACGAACTCCCACCACGGATTGCCGAGTTGTGGGAAACTGTGAAGGCCGCGCGCGACGGTGTGGTCGACTCGCTGCGGGCGCGCTGGGCCCGGGGCGAAGTGCTGCGCGGCTTCGAGGGCGACGATGTGGCCCGCCGGATCATCACCGACGCGGGGTACGGCGAGTACTTCATTCACCGTACCGGCCACTCGATCGATCTGGACATCCACGGCCGCGGTCCCAACCTGGACAATCTGGAGACCCGCGACGACCGCGTGCTCGTTCCGGGGGTAGGCTTTTCGGTGGAACCCGGCATCTACATCGCGGACGATGTTGGGCTCCGTACCGAAATCAACGTGTTCATGGGACCGGACGGTCCGGAGGTCACGGTGGCGGAGCCGCAGCAGGATGTGTTTCTGCTGCTGTGATCCCTGGCGAATCCTCCGGCCGGCAGGCCGTCCTTTCGTCCGGTGTTCAGCTCCCGGGGCAGGGGCCGTCTGATGTCGTCGGGGCGCCGTTCGCTCGTGGAGGTCGCACTCCCGGTCCCGTTACGGCGGACCTTCAACTATCGGCTGGCCGGACCGGTTCCCCGGCCGGGAACGCGCGTGCGGGTCCCCTTCCGGAACCGCACCGTGGTGGGCTGGGTGCTGGGTCCCGGGTCGGAGGTTCCGGGCCTGAGGGACGTGGTGTCGGTACTCGAGCGGGAACCCTCCGTCGGCACAGAGCTGTGGCAACTGGCGCAGTGGATCGCGGCGTACTACGTGGTGCCGCTCGGGGTCGTGTTGCGTGCCATGCTCCCAGCGCGCATGGCCAACCCGGCCGCCGCGGAGCCGGCGCCCGCCCGTCGCGCCGTGGTCCGTGTCGTCCGTCCAATCGGAACGCTGGACGAACTGGACCGGGTCTTTGGCAGGGCGAAGCGGCAGCGTGAGGCGTACGAGCAGCTCGTGGGCGCTGGTGGGCGCAAGGCACTGGCCGCGCTGCTGGAGGGCGGCTTCAGCCGAGGTGTGATCGGGGGGCTGGAGGAGAAGGGGCTCGTGAGGGTGGTGAAGGAAGTTCTGGTGCGGGACCCGTTCAGGGACGAGGCGATGGGGGCGGAGCCCGCGCACGTGCCCACTCCGGCCCAGCGCAAGGTTCTCGCCCGGCTCGATGCCGCGCTGGGCGACGGGGGCGGGACCTTCCTGTTGCACGGGGTGACCGGCTCTGGTAAGACCCTGGTCTATATCGAGTTGATCCGGCGAGTGCTCGGCCGAGGCGGAGGCGCGGTCGTGCTCGTGCCCGAGATCGCGCTGACCCCCCAGACCGTCGCCCGTTTCCGGCAGGCGTTCGGAGACAGCGTGGCCGTGCTGCATTCGGGCCTCTCGGACGGCGAGCGCTTGGACGCCTGGAGACAACTCCGGTCCGGCGCAAGACGAATCGCCGTGGGTGCCCGCTCGGCCGTCTTCGCACCCGTTTCCGCCCTCGGCGCCATCGTGGTGGACGAAGAGCACGATGGTAGCTACAAGCAATCCGAGTCGCCCCGCTACAATGCACGCGATGTGGCTGTAGTGCGCGCCCGTAGAGCCGGCGCGGTCTGCGTGTTGGGTTCCGCCACCCCCTCCCTCGAAAGCTGGATGAATGCGGGCTCGGAGAAGTATGGGCTCCTCGAACTGCCCGACAGGGTCGGCGGCGGCGTCCTGCCCGACGTGCGCGTCGTCGACCTGAAGCTGCCGCCGAAGGAGGGTGCGGTCGCGGATCCGGCACCGGCGGAGAGCGATGACACCGGGCCGCCCGCACCCCCCCTGCGTATTCTGTCTCCGCTGCTCGCGGATGCGGTACGGCAAAGACTCTCGCGGCGGGAACAGACGATCCTTCTGCTCAACCGCCGGGGATACGCCACCTTCGCACTGTGCGAGAACTGCGGCGCCGTTGGCGAGTGCGTCGACTGCTCGGTATCCCTGACGCTGCACAGGGCGCGGCGGCGCATGATCTGCCACCACTGCGGCCATGTGGAGTCTCCGCCGACGCGATGTCCGCGCTGCGGCTCCCGTGAGATGACGTACGGGGGACTCGGCACGGAACAGGTGGAGCGCGTCCTGGTCGAGAGCTTCCCGGGGGGGCGGGTGGCCCGGATGGACATGGACACGACGCGCGGAAAGTGGTCGCACCGTGACATCCTCGAGCGCGTGCGCAAGGGGAAAGTGGACATCCTCCTGGGAACGCAGATGATCGCCAAGGGCCTCGATTTCCCGCGGGTCACGCTGGTGGGGGTCATCAACGCCGACACGGGACTGCATCTCCCCGACTTTCGGAGCTGCGAACGGACCTTTCAGCTCCTGTCGCAGGTGGCGGGGCGGGCGGGGCGGGGGAGTCTGCCGGGCGAGGTCGTGATCCAGACCTATGTGCCGGACCACTATGTGGTGCGGGCGGCCGTTGCCCACGACTACCGGGGATTCGTGGAGCGGGAACTGGGTGCGCGGACCGATCCCCCCTATCCGCCTCACCTGCGCATGGCCAGGATCCTGTTGAGCAGCCCGACCCAGGCGGACGCGCTGGCCGCGGCGGAATCGTTGGGCGGGTGGCTGCGCAGCGGCCGCCACGCGGGTGTCGAGGTGCTGGGGCCGGCGCCGGCCCCGATCGAAAAGCTCCGCGGGCGCTTCCGCTGGCACGTTCTGCTTCGCGGGGGCGTCGGGGGCATCGGGCGGGCGCTGCGCTCGGTGTCCGGGAGCTTCAGGGCCAGGGGTGCCGATGTCCGCGTCTCGCTCGACCGTGACCCGTTGCACCTGATGTAGGCGCGCGCGGAATTCGATCGGCGGGGCATTCCGCCCGATGACCTTCGGCCGCGGTGCTCCTCGCGCGAACAACGCCATTCGTCCCCTTGTGCCCTGGCAGCCGGGCGCGTCGCCGGCTCCCGATGCCCGCGGGAATTTCACCGGGGGCTGCTTGGCGTTATTCTCGTTAGTGTCCGGGTGTGACGGAGATCTGGTATTCACTCAGGGAGGCAGGCGTGAGCTGTCTGGCTTTGAACGCTTCTTACGAGCCGTTGATGATCGTCCCTTCCCGGAGGGCCATCCGGCTTGTGCTGGACCGCAAGGCCGAAGTGCTCGAAGAGGACATGCACCGGTCCTTCCGCACCGTCCGTCTCCATCACCCCTGTCCGGTGGTGATCCGGCTGGTGCGGTATGTGCACGTGCCGCGACGCTTTCGGAGACAGGTAACGAACACCTTTCTCTTCGCTCGTGACGGGTACGCGTGCCAGTACTGCCAGCGCCACAAGCGGCAGCTGAGGAACCGGGAGTTCCTCACGCGCGACCACATCGTTCCGATCTCGCGGGGAGGTGACAACAGCTGGCAGAATGTCGTCACCGCCTGTTCCACCTGTAATCACCGAAAGGGGAACCGACTTCCGCAGGAGGCAGGCCTGCGGTTGCTGGTCCGTCCCGTCGAGCCGAACCACGTCGAACTCGTTTGGGCCGTCAGGAGGGTCACACCCATCCAGGCCAAGTACATCCGGATGTTCTTCGGTGAAGATGTCGTGCCGTTGAAGGCGGGCGGTGGATTCGCTCCCGGGTGGGAGGGCACGTGAACGACGGTTCCGCCGGTCGGCAGGAACCGGCATCCCCGCCGGCACGGTTGCAGAGGGCCGGAGCCGAAGTGGACGACGACCGTGCGCCCGTTGCGTCCTCGCCGGCGTCGGAACCCCCTGCATCCGTACGGGAAACCATGCAGCGGACCCGGCGTTACAGCCCGGGTCGTTCGCCGCCGCCCGCGCGGCGGCGAAGACCATCGCCCCGGCGGGGCCCCACACCACCGCCTGCGCGTGAACTGACCGACGTCCCGGTTGCCGAGATCGCATCGCGCGAGGTCGAAGTCGGGAACGAGGTGTGGAACGTCCTGGTCAACGGGTCCTCCAGGGTAGGATCCCCGAATGCACACGGGGTCCGGCTGCTCAGCGTGGGGTTGGAAGCGCCGGGTGACCGTCCGAACCCCGAAGGCACCCACTATCTGGTCGCGGAACGGCTCGAGGATGTGGACGAAGACGTGCTCAGAGGATTGGTGACCAGGGCGGTGGGAACCCACGCGGCCGGATCGGAGTCGGCCCGTCGCGCGGGGAAGCGTCGCCGACGCGGGCGTTTCCGGCACCGGAACCGTTGAGTCCCCACTCCATGGCGGCGCTAACGGCCGACCCCGGTCCTGTGTCCACCTGGAAGTGCTCAACGGGAAAGATGCTACAGGTGTCTTGTTTCAGGAAATGAAGGATCGCTCGGACGCCGAGTTGGTGATCCAGGCGTGCGCCGGCGACAGGGAATCGTTCGGAGAGCTGGTCGTGCGGTATCAGCGGCCGGCCTACTCCGTGGCGCTGTCCGTCATCGGCAGGCACCAGGACGCCGAGGACGCTGCCCAGGAATCCTTCATGGTCGCTCTGGAGCGGCTCGAGGAGTGCCGGAACCCGGCCAGGTTCGCCGGCTGGCTTCTGGCGATCGTGCGGAACCGCTCTCGCAACCTCATACGCAGGGAGAGCCTGCGGAGAGGGGACGAGATTCCGGCGAGCGCCAGCTCTTCGGGGCCCAGTCCGGAGCGCGCCGCCGACATATCAGCCCTGCGGGGCCGGCTTACGGAGGCTTTGAACACATTGAGCGACGTGCAGCGGGAGGTCGTTCTGCTTCACGACCTGGAGGGATGGAAGCACGCCGAGATTGCCGAGAGGCTCGGCATGCCGTCCGGCACGGTCAGGTCGCATCTGCACTTCGCGCGCAAGGCGTTACGGATTCAGTTGTCCGAGTGGAAGGACTACGGAAAGGGCGTCTGAGATGGACACGGAAGACAGAGATCGGACGGCGGGCCGGGGCCGATCCCCGGTTCGCGCCACCAATGGGGAATCCGCTCGTGAACCCCGTCAGCCGCTGAATGCCCTGGATCCGGGGTACGAGTCCCCGGGCTACTGGGAGCGGTTCCACGCCGCGGTCATGCAGCGCGCCGCCTTCGAGTTGGCAAGGCGGCGCCGGCTCGCCCGCGAGTCGGTGGCCGCGGTGCTCTCCGGATGGTCCCGAAGTCTGATTCCGGTGGGGATCGCGGCGGCGGTCGCGGCTGCCCTGCTGGTCGGCTCCGAGGTGCGCAACGCGGGGGATGCCACGCCTCCCCTCGTGCTGGAAGACGTGCTCGCGAGCGAAGTCGAAGACAGGGCCCTGCCGGCTGTTGTGAATGGCCAGGCCCCTGCAAGTCCGGTGGCCTTCATGGTCCTGGTGGAAGGGAATGTTCCGTAACATGGCGGGTTTAAGGAAAGCCAGCGTTCTTTCGATTGCGCTCCTCACCGTCACCCTGGCCGCCGGCTTCTTCGGGGGCGTGGCGTGGCAGAGGAACCAGCCCGTTTCCGCTCAGTCGGATGAGGGTGGGGCCGAGCCCAGGCGCGACCGCAGCGAACGTCGCATGGTGATCGACGAAGTGGGGCTGGAGCCTGACAAGCGAACCGAAGTCGAGGAGATCATTCAGCACTTCATGGCTCGCATGCGGGCGTTGCATGGCGAATTCGAGCCCATGCGGGTCCGCGTTCGGGAGTTGAACGACGAGTACGAGCAGGCGTACCGGCCGAAGCAGCGAGAGCTGTTCCGCCAGACCCGCGACTCGATCAAGGCCATCCTGGCGCCCGAGCAGCGCGCCCTCTACGACTCGTTGTTGGCCGAGCGATACGGCAACAGTGATCGCGACCGCGACGGGTCGGGAGGAGTGCGCGACAGGGGTCGCCCGAACGGCGGGGAAGAACGGTAAGATGAGACAGAAGTCGATAGGGATGGCGTGCGCTTCGATGCTCCTGCTGTCGGCGGCGGGCACGGAGGCGGCCGCGCAGGACGGCACGCAGACGGTGTCGCTCGTGCGCTCCATCGAGCTGGCCCTGATTCACAGTCCGCAGCTGGCCCAGACGCAGGCGAGCCTGATCAACGCCGGCAGCGGCCGCCGCCGCGCCTGGGGATCCTTCCTGCCCACCATCAGCATGAGTTCGGGTGCCTCGGTGAACAGTTCCAGTCGCTTCGATCCGAATACTCAGCGCATCGTCCAGGGGAGCAGCGAGAACTACAACGCGGGCCTCGGCGCGAACTACCAGTTCTTCCAGGGCGGCCGCAAGTACCACGAACTGAATCGGAGTGCGTCGGCCCGCGTCGAAGCGGAGGCGCGGCTTCAGAGCCAGCGCTATGCGGTCGTGCTGCAAACCACGACGCTCTACATCAACGCGTTGCGCCAGCGTGACCTGGTCGCAGTGTCGGAAGCGAGCGTGACTCGCGCCGAACAGAGTCTGACGATGTCGAGGACTCTTTTCAGTGCGCAATCCGCCAAGCGTTCGGACACGCTTCGCACACGCCTGGAACTGGCGAATGCTCGCCAGTCGCTGCTGCAGGCGGAGAATCAGCTCCGGGCCGCACGGTTTGCCCTGGGCCGGCAGGTCGGCATGAGCGGTCCCGTCGCTCCCGAGGATGTGGTTGATCTCACCCCGGCCCCGCTGGCGCTCTCGGAGCCGGAAATCATCGCGCTCGCCGAGTCGGTATCCCCGGCCGTCCGCGCCGCCGAGGCGGCCGCCCTGGTGGCCCGGTCTTCGCTGGGGTCTGCCAGGAGCTCGTACCTGCCGTCCCTGTCTGCTTCGTCAAACTACTCGTGGAGCAACCAGGACCGTTCGTTCACTGGCGGCAACACGAGTTGGAGTTTGCGGATAAACGGCAGCTATACGCTCTTTGACGGCTTCGCGCGCGAGCAAAGCCTCGGCCAGGCGACGGAGAGCCAGCGAGTGGCCCGTCTGACCGAGGACGACGCGCGCCGAAGCGTGCGGCAGGATGTGGACGCAGCGCTCCGGACCCTAGAGACCCAGGAACAGGCGATCGCTATCGCGCAGGAGTCCCGGGACGTCGCGGAGGAGGACCTGAGACTCAACCGGGCTCTCTACGAAGCCGGGAGCGGCACCGTCCTTGATTTCCTTACGAGCCAGGTGGCTCTGGACCAGGCCGAAGCCAACCTGGTGGCGGCCCGGTACGACTACGCGCTCGCCAAGGCTGAACTCGAATCAATCGTGGGGAGGGAACTCTAGATGAAAGACGCCGCAAAGAGAGGTGCGCCATGAGGGCCCCAACGAACGGTCCGATCGGCAACGGCGCAATCATACGGACCGAGAATCTTCGCAAGTACTACGTCCTGGGCGCCGAGACGGTGCGGGCTGTGCGGGGTGTGGACATGACGGTGCGGCGCGGCGAATTCGTCGCGATCATGGGTCCGTCCGGGAGCGGCAAGTCGACTTTCATGAACCTGATCGGCTGTCTGGACACGCCAACGGCGGGAAGCTACTGGCTGAACGGCCGCGAGGTTTCGGAGCTATCGGACAATCAGCTTGCCCGGGTCCGCAACCGCGACATCGGATTCGTCTTCCAGACCTTCAACCTGCTCCCGCGGGCGTCGGCGCTCCACAACGTGGAATTGCCGCTCATCTACGCGGGCATACGGGCAAAGGAACGCAAGAAGCGCGCCGAGGAGAAGCTGGTGAGGGTCGGTCTGGGGGACAGGATGCACCATAAGCCGCCGGAGCTTTCCGGGGGGCAGCGGCAGAGAGTCGCGATCGCCCGGGCGCTGGTGAACGATCCCGCCCTGCTGCTCGCCGACGAGCCGACGGGCAACCTGGACTCACAGACCTCGAGCGAGATTGTGGAAATCCTGAGCGCCCTGAACAACGCGGGGCAGACGATACTTCTGGTAACACACGAACCGGACATCGCGTCCGCGGCGTTCCGCCAGGTACATCTCATGGACGGACTGGTGGAGCGCGACTTCATGAACGAAGGGATGGCAATCTGATGCGCAACCTTAAGCGAAACGTGACCCGCGGAAGAGGACTTGTTGCGGCCGTCCGAACCGGGGCGGCCGTGGTTCTCCTCGGCACCCTGGCATGCGAGCAGGCGGAAGAGACCGAAGGCATCAGCATTCAGTCGACGCCGGCGGAACTCCGTGGAATGCGGATCACGGCGGAAGCGAGCGGACAGCTGGAGCCGGTCCTGAAGGTGGAGGTCAAGTCAAAGGCCTCCGGCGAGATCCTGGAGCTCTTCGTGGACTCCGGCGACGAAGTGGAGCTCGGCGACACCCTGGCCAAGGTCGATCCCCGTGACGTGGAGAACGCGTGGGACCAGGCGGAAGCCGACTACGAGGTGGCGAAGGTGCGGAGGGATCTCGCCAAGGAGCAGATGGATCGCAGCCGGCGCCTCCTCGACGCGGAAGTGATCTCCATGCAGGATTTCGAATCGCGGGAGCTCGAGTATGCCAACGCGCAGGCCGCGTTTGTTCGCGCCGAGACCAACCGCGAACTGGCCGCGCTCCGACGCACCGACGTGACGATTTCGGCGCCGATGGCGGGCACGATCCTCGAGAAGCTGGTCGAGTACGGCCAGGTGATCCAGTCGGCCACCCAGAACGTGTCGGGCGGCACGACGCTCTTCATGATGGCCAACCTCGACAACATGCGCGTCCGCACGCTCGTCGACGAGACCGACGTGGGCAAGCTGGCGGCCGGGTTGCCGGCCACCGTGAGCGTGGAGGCGTACCCGGACCGCCCCTTCCAGGGGTATATCGAGAAGATCGAGCCGCAGGCGATCGCGCAGCAGAACGTCACCATGTTCCCGGTGATCGTCCTGCTCGACAACTCGTCGGGTCTTCTCAAGCCGGGCATGAACGCCGAGGTCGAGGTCCTGGTGGACCAGCGCACGGAGACGCTGGCCGTGCCCAACAACGCGATCGTGCAGCCGCAGGAGGTCACTGCCGCGGCCGAGGTGCTGGGGCTGGATCCGGAATCGGTGTCGATCGACTTCCAGGCTTTCGGGGCGCTGATGGGGCAGGCCGCAGCAAGGTTCGCCGAGCTGGGCGGTACCAACTCGGGTGCCGGCAGGATGGCATCCGGGGGGTTCCCGGGTGGCCGCGGTGGCGGCTTTGGAGGTGGGGTGGGCAATCAGGCGGCGGGCAATGATGCGCGGGGCGGTGCGGTCGCCGACGACGGGGAAGCCGCGTCCGGAGGTGCCATGGCTGGCGGAGCGGCCGGTGAGGCGACGGCAACCAATGGCATGTCGATGGACGAGATTCGGCAAAAGGCGATGTCGGGCAAGATCTCGCCTGACTCGGCTCGTGCGCTGTTTTCCTCCATGCGGGGGCAGTCGGGCGCCGACGCGGGCGCTGAAGGTCGCACCGGGGGACGCGCAAATGCGGGCGCGAACGCCAACGCCGAGCGGGCCGGTGCCGCGGCGGGCGGAAACCGGCCGGGCGGTGGCGGCGGACGACCCGATGGAGTGGGAGGGCAGCGTGGCGGTGGCTTCGGTGGAGGTGCCGGGACTGGACGCGCCGGTGGTGGGTTCGGTGGCGGCTTCGGTGGCATGATGGCAGCCATGCGCGGGGGGAACGACCTGCCGTACAAGCCTGCGGTCGTCTTTGTGATCGACGATACCGGCAACATCGAACCGCGCCCGGTCGTGATCGGCCTGAGCGACTGGGACTACGTCGAGGTTCTGGCGGGTCTGCAGATGGGCGAAGAGCTCGCGCTCATCGGCGCCGCCCAGCTGCAGGCAAGGCAGCAGGCCCAGGTCGAACGGATGCGGCAACGCATGCGACCCTTCTGATTCCCGTGAAAACCGCTTCCGTCCGCAGAGCGACGGACTAGGCAACGAGGGCGCCCACCATGTTCGTTTTCAGAGAGACCATCAACGTCGCACTCGCGTCGATCCGAGCCAATGCGCTTCGTTCCCTCCTCACTACGCTGGGCATCGTGATTGGCACGGGAGCCGTCATCACGATGGTTGCGCTGGGTGAGGGCGCGCAGCGGGCCGTGCAGGCCCAGATCGAGAGGATGGGGACCAACGTCCTCACGGTGCGGCCGGGCCAGCAATGGTGGCGGGGTGTCGCCGGCGGGAGCGTTCGGTTGAAGGAGAGCGACGCGGTGGCGCTACGCAACCAGATGGGGGCGATGTACGACATCGCTCCGGAGGCCGAGACCCGCCTGCAGATCTCCTATCTGCGGTGGAACACCTCCAATCAGGTGATCGGGACCTGGCCGACCTTTTTCGACATGCACGAACGGCACGTCGAACACGGCCGCGTCTTCAACGAGGGAGAGCTCCAGGGGCGCCAGCGGGTCGCCGTTCTGGGCTACAGCATTCCCGAAGCCCTGAACACCCCGGCCCCGCTTCTCGTAGGCCGCGAGATCCAGATTCGCGGTATCCGCTTCGAGGTGGTCGGTGTTCTGGAAGAGAAGGGCAGCATGGGGTGGGAGAACCCCGACGAGCAGGTCTACATTCCGCTATCGACGGCCCTGTACCGGGTGATGGGCGGACGCGAATTCCTTCGTGCCCTTTACGTTGCCGCTCCCTCGCCGGAAGAGCTGGAGCCGGCCTGGGGCGAAATCGACCGGATCATCCGGCGCGAACACCGCATTCGCGCCACCGAGGACGCCGACTTCCGGATCCAGCAGGCCTCGGATTTCCTCGATGCCCTGGGCGAGACCGCCGAGACATTCACCATGCTCCTCGTGGGCATCGCGGGCGTCAGCCTGCTGGTGGGCGGTATCGGCATCATGAACATCATGCTGGTCAGCGTCACCGAACGGACACGCGAGATCGGGGTCCGCAAGGCGCTGGGGGCCACCCGCAAGGCCATCCTCTTCCAGTTCCTCGTCGAGGCGCTGGTCCTGTGCATGCTGGGCGGGATTCTGGGAGTGGGGTTCGGCTTCGGCAGCGCGGAACTGGTGACCAAACTCTACGAACGGGACACGGCGGTTGCGGTGGAGGCGGTCGTCGTGGCGATGGGCTTCTCGGTTGCGATCGGTCTCTTCTTCGGGATCTGGCCGGCGCGGCGGGCGTCCACTCTGGATCCGATCGACGCGCTGCGGTACGAGTAGAGGGAGCCGCCGTGGGGCGGGACTCCGCGGCGAGATTCCCTACCGGTCCGGACGCGGATACACGATCTTCACGGGATTCTTCTGCCGAATAACCGTAAGTTCAATCGGAGTATGGAATTCCGACAACAGACGGCGAAGATCGTTGATGTTCTCGAAGGCCTTCTCTTCCACCGATACAATGACGTCACCGGGACGGAATCCTGCGTATAGACCCGGGCTCATGGCCATCACATCGGTGACCAGGACACCCCTCTCCACTCCGAAGATGCTGCGCCCCAGGTCCGCGGTCAGATCCCGCAACAGCACGCCGCCCAGAAGCACCGTACCTTCCAGCTGAAGGGCGAAAACCGAGCGTCGGCCTCCGCCCGCGCTGTCGAAGTCCACCACCCCGGTCAACTCGGTTCCTCCGCCACCGACCGAAGGGAACGCTTCCCGCTCGGCCCGGGCCTGCCCCAGCAGCAACGCCATCTCGTCGGCTGATGTGATGCCCGGGATGCCCGGCAGGACGTGCCAAGGCCACGGTTCGGCCATGAGCGGATCGCTCAGCATGATGTCGAAGATGGAGTCGAACCGTGCCCAGGCACTCTCCAGTCTGTCGAGCGGGTTGGGAATGACGAATGCGGGGGCCGGGTCCGCGACGACGGTCACGTCGTGCTGGTCTCCGTTCCGAACGACAATCAGGCGGACGGACTGCCCGGGCCGCAGGTTGGAGGTGGAGCGCAGCCAGGATTCGAAGGTGGAGAGTGGATTGCCGTCAACGGAGACGAACCAGTCGCCCGGAACGATGCCCGCCAGATCGGCCGGGCTGTTCGGGTAGATGTCGTCGACCAGCAGCTGGAACGACGTCCGGAGTACCGGGGCCGAAGGAGCCGTCTCCGTAGTGAAGCGGATCCCGATCCATGCCTGCCTGGGCGTGCCGGTGGTATCCTGGGCAACGCCCGCGGCCGGCACCGCCGCACCGGTGACGGCCAGCGCTGCGAGAACCCCGACCAGGCCCGGAGAGGTCGAAACGGGACGAGGGCGGGCAGTCACGGCATCAACGCCAGTCCGCGATGACCTCGCGGATGGTGAAGTCGTGCTCGGCCAGTGAACGTACGTAGACGTCGTTCCAGAACGGGTCGCCCGGAGATTCCTCCACGGCCGCGCGGCTGGCGGCCATAAGTGTCTCGAGCGCCGCGATGTGAGCGGCGGGGTCCCGGGAACGACCCCGCAACCCCTCGGCACTTACGAATTGCTGGAGTCCGCCGTACGCGGCCCTGTAGCGGTCGGCAGCTTCGTCCACCGCCGCCATCGCCTCCTCGAGCGACGCGTAGGACGCCGGCTCGGAAGAGACTTCCGCGCCGCCGAAGCCTGCCGGGGCGGAGCCGGTCACCCAGCCCAGCGTGGTGCCGCCGACGAAGATCACCAGGGCGGCCGCCACCTGCAGCCACTTCCGCCAGAGGTGGGCGTTGCTGCGGCCGCCGAGGATGAGGCCCGCCGCCATGAGCTTCTTCTCGAGTTCGTGCCAGCCGCCGGGAGGGGGGAGCACTGCGGGGAGATTGCCCAGCGCCTCGGTCTGCGACCGCAGCGCATCCAGTTCCCGGCGCAGACCGGGATCTCCTTCCAGGACCGCCCGTTCCTCCGGCGTCGGCGGCTCGTCGACCAGACGAGCCAGCTGTTCCAGATTCAAACGCTCCATGCTTCGATTTCCTTGGGACGAGTTTCGTGTCCTTTGAGCATGCGCCGCATCTTCGCCCGCGCCTTGAACAACTGCGACTTGGACGTGCCCGAGGTCACCCCCAGGGCGGCGCCGATTTCTTCGTGGGTGTATCCTTCGACGTCGTGCAGGATCAGGACCTTTCGCATTCCGTCGGGGAGTTCGGCGAGTGCCTCCTCCAGTTTGCGTTGCATCAGGGTGTCGCCAATGCGGGGCGGCACCGGTATGACATCGGGCAGCGCCACCTCGCGTTTCCTTCTCGTCTTCTCCTTTCTGACCGCCTGGAGCGCCGAGTTGACGGCGATCCGGTGCAGCCAGGTCGAGAAACGGGCCTCGCCGCGGAAGGTGGGCAGGGCCCGGATGGCCCGAATCCACGCTTCCTGGGCGTAGTCCTCCGCCAGATCATCGTCGCCGGCGATCCGCCGCACCACAGCGTAGACCCGTGGGGAATACCGGTCGTAGAGGGCGCGAACGGCTCGGTTGTCTCCTTCGCACGCGCGACGAATCAACTGGGCTTCGATGTTTCCGGATCCAGGTTATTGTGCCCGGAGGCACGGTTGATGTATGCGGACCGCTCCGGTCGGAACGAGCCCTGCTTCCGCTGCCATCGTCCATGAGACGCGGTCAGGACAATTTAGGGTTGCCTGCCTCCCGCTTCCACCCGGGCGGCGCGAAGGCCAGCTTTCAGCTCCATCATGATTCCGTCCCCTGCGACCCCCCCCGACCGCTGCGATGAACCGAAGAGCCCCCGACCTGCCGGGTGCCGCCTTCCTGGAATGCGGTGCCACCGGCGAGACCTTCGAATCCGAACAGCTGATCGGCCTCTCGCCGGCCGGCAAGCCGCTGCTCGCCCGTTACGATCTCGACCCGATCCGCGGCCACTTCACTCCCGAAGCCGTCGCGGGCCGCCCCCCGACGCTGTGGCGCTACGAAGAGGTTCTGCCCGTCCGCAACCGGGCGTGCCGGGTCAGTCTGGGCGAAGGGTTCACCCCCCTGCTGGAGTCGCCCCGCATGGCCCGCTCCCTGGCTGTGGGGAGGCTGTGGATCAAGGACGAGGGACAGAACCCCACCGGCTCCTTCAAGGACCGGGGTCTCTGCATGGCGGTCTCGCGGGCGGTGGAGCTCGGCGCGCGCGAGTTGGCAATCCCGTCCGCGGGCAACGCCGCCGGTTCGACCGCGGCCTACGGCGCCGCAGCCGGGCTGCCGGTGCACGTCGTGGTGCCGACGGACACACCGGCTCCGATCCTGGCCGAGATCCGTGCGCTTGGAGCCGATGTCGAACTCCTGGACGGCCTGATCACCGATTGCGGCAGGCTGGTTCGGCGCCGGTGTGACGAGGACGGATGGTGGGACCTGTCCACGCTGAAGGAGCCGTACCGCCTGGAAGGGAAGAAGACGATGGGCTACGAGCTGTTCGAGCAGCTGGGCGGACGCCTTCCGGACGCGGTCGTGTACCCGACGGGGGGTGGTACGGGCCTGATCGGAATGTGGAAGGCGTTCGACGAGATGGAAGCCCTGGGCTGGATCGGGGATGAGCGGCCGCGGATGTTCTCGGTCCAGGCCGCGGGTTGCGCCCCCATGGTGAGGGCGTGGGAGCGGGGCCTGGGCGAGGCGGGGATGTGGGAGGACGCCGTCACCTACGCGGCGGGGCTGAGAGTGCCGGGAGCCGTGGGGGACTTTCTCATTCTGCGCGCGATCCGCGAGTCGGGCGGTGGGGCGGTGGCGGTGCCCGACGGCGAAATGGAGGAGTGGGTGGGCAGGATGGGGGCCGCGACCGGGATCTTCGCGGCGCCGGAAGGAGGGGCCACCGCCGCGGCGGTTCCGCGGCTGCGCGACATGGGGCTCATCGGCGCCGGGGACGAGGTGGTCCTCTTCAACACCGGCAGCGGGCTCAAGTATGTGGGGATGGAGCCGGTGGGGTGACCTGATCGGCCGTGGCGCGAATCGGGCGTAGCCCTCCGTCCCGCTATCCTCCGGACCGGAACCGGTAGCTGAGTTCCGGCAGCGGGATGAGGGTTGTGCGGGGCGGCCGCCGGTCCTCGGGATCCGGACGCTTCAGTGCGAGGGCCCGATTGAGATAGATGTTCATCGACACCGCGTGCCGCGACCCGATGTCCCAGCTGAGGCCGGTCGGAATACGGGCGATCAGGCCGTAGCCGGTACCCTCTTCGGCTCGGGCCACGATCCCCCACAGCCCCACCCCCACGAACGGTTCGACCCTGTACGAGCCCACGTACTGCCGCGCGGATACCGAGAGACTCAGGTCCCGGAACTGCCAGGTCCCCGCCTGCACTTCCAGGCCCTGGTGCGCCCACCGGTGCTCGACCAGCACGGCCACCGTGCTCGCGCCGCCGAAGGAGACGCCGAAGCGGTATTGGGCCGAGACGTCTCCAGCCGTGGCGGCGAGGGCTGCCGCCACGAGGAGGGCCCGTAGCGTGCGGATGGGGGGGCGGGGCGGGGTGGTGGCGGGGAGGGGGGGCGACAGCGTCATGACGCGGGAGTATACTGGATCGACGGGGTGGTTTCCAGACCGGGAACGGAGAAGCCGACCCTGTCATTCGCACCGAGAAGACCAGGGCCGGAATCGCCGCATGGTACCCGTGGAGTACAATCCCGTTCGCTGGACCCGCCTCGCGTTTCCAGGCGCTGTCGCAGGCGCGGCGCTTGCCGTCTCCGCCTGCGTGGCGCCGGACCGCCCGGCGGGCGTCGCCCCGCCGCTGCCTGCGGACGCGGTGGAATGGCTGGCACCCGATTCCGCTCGGAGCCGCGCCGTAGCGGACGGTGTCTCCTATCACTTCGCCTGGTCCGCGCGCGGGCCGTGGGCCGTGCATCTGGTGGCGGCCGATCTCGACCTGTGCGAACTCGAACTCGTCGTGGTCCCGGCGCTGGCGGAGGACGGAACGACCCGTGCGCGCAAGACCGTCACCGCAATGATCCCGAAGGGCGCGGTCACGGCGCTGGCCGGCGTCAATGGGGACTTCTTCGCCCGCGGCGGTGCGCCGGTGGGTCCGGAGGTCACGTCGGCGACGCGGCGTTCTTCGGGTCGGCCAGGTATCGCGTGGGACGCGGAACGCGTTCCCCGGATCGGACCGGATCACTCGTTCTCCGAAGACGGTGCCGCAGCGCAAGGGGTTCAGGTCATGGGAGGATTCCCCGAGCTGCTGGACGGAGGAACGCGCGTAGGGGACCTCGAGGTGGCGGACCGGCCGGCGTTCGCGGCAGCGCGTCATCCACGCACGGCGGTGGGCTTCGACCCTGCCGGCAATCTTCTCTGGCTGGTCGTGGTCGACGGTCGCCAGCTGCCCCGCTCAGCCGGAATGTCGCTTGAGGAATTGACGGAACTGTTCCTGGCCCTTGGCGCGGTGGAGGCGCTCAACCTCGACGGTGGCGGATCGTCGGTGATGACCCTGGGCGAACGGATGGTCAGCAGTCCCTCCGACGCCACAGGCGAACGCCCGGTGGGAAACAGCCTCTGGGTCGTGCGCGACGGCTCGGCCTGCGAGAACGGTCAGCGCGGCCCGGAAGCGGATTCCCAGGCCAGCGACAGTCCCACGTAGCCACCCCGGTCCGGCCCGGGTTCGAAGTAGCGCCCGCCGAAGGCGTTCACCACGACCGAAGACGCGTAGCGCACGTTGGTCGCGTTGGTGACCGCGGCGAACGGTGAAATCCGAAGATTGCCCGCGCGAACGCCCGTCGCTCCGAAACGCAGTTCAACCAGGGCGAAGCCGTCGGCTGCAGCGTCGTTGGCGTCGTTGGCGGGAACCTCGCCCCTGGCTTCGACGCGCACCTCGCCGAACCAGGCACTCCCCCCCATGCGCAACGCGCCCTCGAGCCGGTGCGGCGCGAGGCCGGGAACGCGGTTCCCGTCGAAGGTGTCTTCCCCCACCGAGAACTCGCTGAACCGGGCGTCCACGTACCCGTATGCCAGCCGGGCAGTCATCAGCGACGACAGTTCCGTGCGGGTGGAGAACTCGAATCCCCTGACTCGGGACTTTCCCGCATTGCGGTAGAACCGCCGTCCTGGGGCGTCGGGGACCTCAAAGGGGACCAGCTGGTTGGTCAGCCCGGTGTTGAAGACGGTGATGTCGTAGGCGGAACGCCTCCCCAACGTCCCGCGGAGGCCGCCTTCGATAGTCCAGCCACGCTGGGGCTCCAGGTCGGGGTTGAAGCCCCCGGCTCGGTCGGGTTGATTGGCGAGTTCGGTGGTCGTGGGAGTCTCGAAGGAGCGGGCTACCGAGGCGAAGAAGCCGTGATCACCCAGATCGAGGTGGAGCCCGAACGAGGGACTGACGCCGCCCATGTCGCGGTCCCCGGAGTCGTCCGGGTTGCCGGCGCCCACCAGCCGGTCGTCGGCGCTGAAGTTGAAGCGGTCGACACGAAGGGCGGTCATCCCTTCCAGGCGGGCGCCGAGGGGCACGCGAAGCTGGCCGAACACCGCCATGGCCCGCACGCTTTCCAGCTGGTCGACCTGCAGGTCCCCCGCTTCACCGCCCTGATTCGCGTAGTTCCTGCGGTCATCGCCCTGGAATTCCCCCTCCACCCCGAAGTCCACGCGGCCCGTGCGACCGCTCACGTCCCATTCCTTCCCCAGCGCCGCGCGCACACCGCCGCCATTTCGCTTCAGGTCGATCACCCGGGTCGGGATTGGATTGTCCAGTTCCCGCCGCACCCCATACGCCGAGAACGCGGCCTCGACTGCGCCGAGCGGCCCGCTCCAGCCCATCCCCGCCTGACCCTGTCTGACGTCCTTGCGGGTCTTGCGCGCGACGTTGAAGCCCCACGCCTGGTTGCTGCCTTCATCGTACAGCCCCGCGGGCAGAGAACCCGGGTTGAGCGCGTCGAGGTCCAGGCCGCTGAGCTGTACCGTCAGGGTACCGCCGCCGGCCGCCGAGGCCAGCGCGGCGTTGATGGTGGTCCGTTCCGACCGGCTGTACGGATCCTCCCCCGAGTCGGAGATGTTGTTACGGAACCCGTCGAATACGCTCCGTGCCACGCTTGCGCGAACCCCGACGCCTCCGATCGTCCCCGAGCCAGTTCCCTGCAGCCTCAGCAGCCCGTCGGAGCCGGCCACCACGGTGCCCTGCTGCCGGTACCCACCCTCGAAGGGCGGCGCGCTGCGAAAGAGGATCACGCCGCCTGCGCCATTCCCATACAGCGCGGCCGCGGGTCCCCTCAGCGCTTCCACCCGGCCCAGCGAACCCACGTCCAGGTGATCCAGGGTGGTCTGGCCGTCAGGAAGGGTCGCCGGAATCCCGTCCACGAGGACCTTGATGCCCCGCACGCCGAACTGGGAGCGGGCACCGAATCCGCGTATGGAGATCCGCTCGCCGACGGAGGCGTTGTACCGGTTCTGCACCCGCACCCCCGGCAGGGCGTGCAGTGCCTCCTCGATGAACAGACCCGCGGTACCTTCCACGAGATCGGGACCGGCGATCACCGAGGCCGAAAAGGGGAGGCGGTCGAGCCGTGCCGGAAACCGCAACACGGACACCACGACGGGCTCGAGCGCGACGGTGTCGCCCTCTTCGGTCTGGGCGGGAGTGGGGGACGCTGGAAGCGGCACGGCCGCGAAGGCCAGTCCCGTCAGCGCGAGGGTGCGCAGGGTCACGGAATCTTCGACGCGGTGGGGGGCTGTGTGGTGGTGTTTGCTGATGGTAAGCAGAACCTGATGCGGCCGACAATGCCGAACGCCAGAGGAAGCCCAGGTTCCACCCGGTCGGCGCACCCCCGCAGGACCGCCGACGGATCACATCGGATTGATCCGCAGATCGAGCCTTCCCAGCGGCGACGCAGGACTCAGGATGACTTCCTGCTCCTCGGTCAGAAGGCTGGCCGCTTCGACATCCGAAGGATCCGTCTCATCCGGATCCAGGACCGCCACATCGAGCGGGGAGTCGACCGGCATCCAGCACGCGCGGTAGTAGCCCGACTCGTTGGTCGACACGATGACGCCGCCGCGGTCCATTCTCAGGACGGGTCCTCCCACATCGAACTGTCCGGACAGAATGCGGACCGACGCGTTCGGCACCGGATCGCCACCGGAATCGGTTACCCGGCCCACCAGGATACCGTTGGCCTGGACCTCCTGCCCCAGTGACACCGTTGATTCGGGGCGCTCCACATCCCTGCACAGTCCTCGGATGATCCTCGCCACCGTCGGCGCCGTGAAACTGATCTGAGCCGGCGTATCCGTGTCGGCGAGTACCTCCACCTCGAAGGGCTCGGGCGTGTAGGCGTACGGCTCCAGGTACGGATGACTGAAGGTGACCGAGTAGACGCCGGGTTCCAGCCCCGCCAGCTGGAACTTCCCGTCGGGATCGGTAAACGACTCGATCCCGGTTCCCTCCACGAAGACCCGGGCGTTGGGGAGCCCGGCCCGCAGGGTGTCCAGAATCACCCCGGCGATCCCGCCTCCGAGGTCGTCGGCCTCGAGTACCGTTCCTTCGTTGCCGTGCACCCTGATCACGTCCCCTCCCTGCACGATGATCTCCTGGAGGACCGCAGTACCCCCCCCCGATATGAGGTTGGTTCCCATGCCCGCCTTGGGCATCCGGATCCTCCAGGAATTGACGATCCAGGTGCCGTTGGGCAGCGCCTCGAACTCCAGTGTGCCCCCGATGCCGCTGGTCAGGATCGTACGGGGGAGATTGAGGTTTCTGTACGTGAAATCCAGCCGTTCGAGCCGGGATGTGGAGAGGTCGAGCCACAACGTGCCGCCGATGTCGGGCAAGCGTCGGCCCGGAACGGGTTCGAAGCTGAGTCCGATCAGTCCGGGGGCCTCCTCCGCGTCGGTTCTGAGGTTGAAGCAGTGGGTGTCCAGGAATGGGTCGGAGAGCAGGACCTCGGCGTCGGGCGCCCAGTACAGGGATTCTCTGGGGGTGATGCGGGCGAATCCTCCGTTGACGAGGGAATCCGCCGGGCGAGACACGTAGGGGGCCTGCATGTAGCCACGGTTATAGCTGCGCTCCTCGCCCAGGACTTTGCGACTCTCGGGTTCGAGACGCCGGTTGACGTTCATCATCTCGTACTGGTAATAGCCGCGTTCCTGCGTCCAGGCCGCCGCGCTCAGCGCCTTGCGCGCCTCCTCCCACACGCGCGTCACCGCCAGCCCCTCCGCGGGCCGCACGGTGCATTTGCGTTCACCGCCGGCCTCGATGCCTTCCAGGGTAATGGCCTGCACCGCCGCCACGATGTTCTGCGTGATCGTTTCGCCGGCCGCGAGGTCGAAGAAATCCGTGTGCGTGGTGGCGTAGCCGATCCGCTCGGCCCTCAACCGATAGCTGCCCGGTGCGGGCGCCGTCAGTTGGAACAGACCGTTATTGCGCGACAGGGCGCGCTCGACTTCGGTTCCGTTGCGGTCCTCCAGGACGACCATGGCGCTTCCCAGGCCGGTCACTCCGTCGGGATCCAGGAGCCGTCCCCGTACCGTCTGGGCGTCCGCGTGAATCGGAATGCCCGCAGCGAGGAGCAGCAGGGGGGAGAGATATCGGATTGCGTGGCTGGGCGGGCGTCTCACTGGAACCTCCGTTGATGATGTGGCCTCCCTTGTAACCGCGTCATAATAATACGCCGGGGGGCAATCGGCATGTCGGCTCCCCGGGCCTCGACTTGAGCGGAACCGCCGTGCCGCCTAGGTTGGCGTTTTCGACGTGGGGGCAGTGGCGGACCCATTCGCCCCACGAGCAACGCCGAGCGAAGTCTGGAGAACAGCGATGTACACTTTACATTACATAATGTAATGTCCGCATTACATTGCAGCGGGCCGAGCGGCGGGACTCTGCGCCGATGCGTGCTTGCAACGGCCGGTGCGGTGGCGATCCACCTGTCCGCGCCCGCCGGGACGGCCGCGCAGGGTGGTGGTTATGCTCCCGACCTGTACTACCGGCTCGTGGGCGTGGGAGAGGTGGCCGTAGCACCCGACGGAAGCCACGTGGCCTTCACGGTTACGACGGTGGTCGAAGACGAGAACCGGCGGCACCGGGAGGTGTGGCTGCAACCCCTCGCGGGTGGCCGGCCCACCGGCGACGCATTCCCGGTGACCAGCTCCAACGAGGAGTCAAGCGGTCCCCGCTGGTCCCCCGACGGATCTTTGCTCGCCTTCTCTTCGTCGCGCGGAGACGACCCCAACCCGGTCTGGTTCCTCCGCGTGCGGGGCGCCGGGGGCGAGGCCTTTCACATCGAGGGCGTGGAGGGCCCGCCGGTGTGGTCGCCCGACGGGACGCTGATCGCCTACGTCAAGGCACCGGATCCGGGGGCGCCGGGCGGCGGGGGCGATGATGTCGGAAGTCGCGAGGGCTGGATCGCGCCCGATGCGGTGACCCGCACCCTGGACGCATCCCGCTTCGATGGACGTGTGATCACCTCCACCCGCTACAAGCGCGACGGGAGGCTCGCCCTGCAGCCCCACTATCTGTCGCGGGCCAAGCGCCAGCTCATGGTCGTGGACGCGGCCGGAGGCGAGCCGCAACAACTCACGCAGCTGTCGTTCAACGCGGGCGCCCCGGTCTGGTCCCGGGACGGGAGTGTCATCCTCTTCACCGGCGACGAACGCGAGGACGACGAACTCGACAGCGAGAACTCCGGCGACATCTGGGCGGTCGACGCCCAGGGCGGTACCGTGCGGCGGCTGACCACCAATCCGGGCACCGAAAGCGCTCCCGCCGTATCGCCGGATGGCCGTTACGTAGCCTTCCTTTCAACCCCGGCCAGGGGCGGCCAGACCGACCTGCTCGTGGCCGAAATCGGGTCCGATGGCCATTTCCGGGGTTCGTCGGTTAACCTCACCGGGGACTGGGACCTGCGTCCCGGGGCGCCAACCTGGACCGGCGACGGAACCGGCGTGTACTTCTCCGCCGGGATCGGTGGCGACAGCCATCTCTTCCATGCAGCGCCGGGTGGTCTCCCAAGCCAGGTCACCAGCGGTGCCCGCAGGCTGTCGTCCTTCTCCTTCTCCGCCTCCGGCGACGTGATGGCCTTCACCGGCACGGACGCCGTCACCCCCGGCGAGCTGTACGTGGGGCCCGCCGATGGATCGAGCGAGCAGAAGGTCACCCGCTTCAACGACGGCTGGTTGTCCGGCGTGGACCTGATGCCGGCCGAGCGCCTGACCTGGACGGCGGAGGACGGAACCGAAATCGAGGGCTGGGTCGTGAAGCCGGTCGGCTTTCGCTCGGGGGGCTCGTACCCGATGGTGCTGAAGATCCACGGGGGACCGCACTCCGCCTACGGCAACACCTTCTTCCCCACCTTCCACGTCCTCTCCGCAGCCGGTTTCTTCGTGTTGTACACCAACCCCCGCGGCTCGTCCGGGTACGGTCATGACTTCCAGTACGCGACCCGGGGGCAATGGGGAATCGTGGACAGGGAGGACTACCTCGCGGGTGTCGAGGCCGCGCTCGTGGCATATCCGGAGATCGACGCGAACCGGCTGGGCGTCTCGGGTGGCAGCTACGGCGGCTTCATGACGAATTGGCTCACCGCCACGACAGAGCTCTTCAGCGCGGCGGTGACCTCGCGCTCGATCACCAACTGGGAGAGCTGGTGGGGCACCTCCGATGCGCAGCGCCTGACCGAATACGAGTTCTACGGTCCTCCGTGGGAGCAGCGCGACCTGTACCGCCGCCTGTCGCCGATCTCATACGTGGAGAACGTGACCGCGCCCACCCTGATCATCCACAGCGAGAACGACTACCGCACCCCGATCGGGGACGGCGAACAGTGGTTCATGTCGCTGAAGAAGCTGGACGTGCCGGTGGAGATGGTGCGCTATCCCCGGTCGTCACACGGACTGTCCCGCACCGGAGAGCCGTGGCTGCTCGTGGACCGCCTGGAGCGCATGCGCAGCTGGTTCGTGCACTTCCTGATCGACAATCCACCCCGGAGCCGCGCCGCGACGGGTGCCGGGCGAGGGTGAGGGACGACCCGCTTCCGCCGCTCCCGTACGGTGACCGGCGCGACCGGGTGCTCGCCCGGCTGGAGGGCGCCTCGATGCTCCTTCCGGCGGCCCCGGTGCGCTTCAGGAACGGCGACTCCGAGTATCCGTACCGTCCCGATTCCGAGCTGCTGTACATGACCGGCTGGGACACGCCGGACTGCATCGCGCTCCTGCGGGGCTTTGCGGACGAGGACCGCTTCGTGTTGTTCGCGCCGGAGCGAGACCCCGAAAAGGAACTCTGGACGGGTCCCCGCCGTGAACCGGAAGAGGTGCGTGCGCTATTCGGGACCGACCGTGTTCTTGCCCTGCGGGAGTTCGCCGAGAAAGCTCCCGGGCTGCTGGCGGGTGGCGAGGGCATCCACTACCGCCTCGGGGCCAACGAAATGTGCGACCGGGTGGTGCGGGAGGCCCTGCGGACGGGACGGCGCGAACGGGCTCGCAGCGGGGCCGGTCCCTGGATGGTGGCCGACCCGGGCACGATCCTCGACCCGTTGCGGGTGCGCAAGGACCCGGCGGAGATCGCGCGCATGCGGGAGGCCGCGCGCATCTCTGTGGCCGCCTTCGGCGAGGCGTTGCCGAGCGTGCGGGAGGGGGCGGGGGAGTGGGAAGTGCAGGCCGCGCTGGAAGCCGGCTTTCGCGGCCGGGGGGCGAACGGCGCGGCCTTCGCGACGATCGTGGCCGCGGGAGCGAACGCGTGCACGCTCCACTACTCGGCGAACTGTGCGCGTATCGGCGCGGACGACCTGGTTCTGGTCGACGCGGGAGCCGAGTTCGACTTCTACGCCGCCGACATCACGCGAACCGTCCCCGCCGCGGGGCGGCTGGAGGGGGCGCGGGGCGAAGTGTACGAGGTGGTGCGGGACGCGCACGGTGCGGCGGTGGCCGCCTGCGTCCCGGGCGGCACGCTCGATGCGGTTCATCAGGCGGCCGTGCGGGGGATCGTGGTGGGGTTGGTGGCCGCGGGCATCCTGAAGCAGACGGTCGACGAGGTGCTGGAACGGGAGACCTACCGCCGGTTTTTCCCCCACCGCACCTCGCACTGGTTGGGGCTGGACACGCACGACGCGGGACCCTACCGCGATCGCGACGGGCCGTTGCGGCTTGAGCCCGGAATGGTCTTCACGGTGGAGCCGGGACTTTACTTTGCGCCTGGGAGCGGCGCGGATACAGCCGGGATCGAGGGGACCGGGATCAGGCTGGAGGACGACGTGCTGGTGACGCCGCAAGGCGCGGAGGTGCTGACCGCCGGCCTGCCCCTCGACCCGGCCGCGCTCGCGGAACTGGCAGGCGGATGAGGCCTCGCTCGGCCGACCGGGAGGAGGATATGGAGACTCGCCGCACGGGGGACGGGTACGCCGCCCCGGCCATCGACATCGTGGCGCGCCTGCGCCAACCCGGGCCGATGGTCGGCGTCGAGTTGAGGCCGCCCCGGCTGGGGCTGGACGCGTCGCGCGGCATGGATGTCTGGATCGACATGTACCACGCCGTCCGACACCTTGCCCGGAGCGGAACCTTCGTCCTCCTCACCGACGATGCGGCGGGAGACCCGGAGGAGGAGAGCCTGGCCCACCTGGCTGCGAATCTGGGCGGCGCGGCCGACCTGGAGACGGTGGTCCCGTTTCTGACGTGCAAGCACCCGCTGGAGTATTGCCGACTCTTCGCGCGGCGTGCGGCGGGGTTGGGAGTGGCGGGGATAGCGGTGGTGGGGGGCGACCACTCGATCGGGCCCGGTCGGTGCGTTCCGCACGGCAAGGACCTGCGGGGGATCCTGCGGCGCGCGCAACCGGGGTTTCCCCTAGGGGGATGGGCGAACCCGCACCGGGATCCGGTCGAGCAGGCCCGATTCGTCGCCGACGACGACTTCAGCGCCGACTTCGTCCTGACGCAGATCGTCTCGCACCACTCGCTCGGCCGGGTGGAGTCGTTCCGTGCCGAATTGGAACGCCTGGGTGTGGACATCCCGGTCGTGTACGGGGTGTTCCTCTATCGGAGCTCCAATTCGCGGACGCTCGGCTACCTCAATCGCTTCTTTCCGGTTCCGGCCCGCGCGATCACGGCGGAGTTCGCCGCCGGAACGAGCGCCAACGAGATCTGCGCGCGGTCGATCCGTCGTCTCCGGGAGGCCGGAGCGGAGAAGGTCTATGTGAGCAATCTGCGGGGCGGCGAGGTGGCGGTGCGTTTGGGAAGGTTGGCGGGGGGGTAGCGATCCAGCCCTTTGCCGAGCTGCGGCCGACAAGTGCGTGGTGGGACGATGGGGTGTCCACCCAAGCTGGCGCCGGTGTGCTGATCCCATGCAGCCGGGCCGTCCGGATCGAGCGGGGGGGCGTCCCAATCAAGCATGCCGGTGTCCCTTGATTTGCCGCGGCGGCGGGCGGGCGGTCCGCCTTGAACATCCGCCGGGAGTACTGGGCCCGCCGCCGCGGCAAAAGCAGGGACGCGAGCATGTCGGAACGGAACGGCCCGGCCAACCCGAAGCCCGTGGAGAAAACCCCGGGCATTTGGGCGGCGATGCATCCCCGCTTTCGCTGAATCGTCGCAATATAACCCGGTGGCCGGACGGCTCTATCCACGGACTCTCTTGCCCCGCAGCCCCTCCACAACCCCCAGCACGCCTTCCATTCCTTCTCGTACCGCCGAAACCAGGAAACCCGCGACCTCACCGCGCAGCTCCTCCGCGACCTCGAGCGCGATCTCAATCCCCTCGACCACTGCACGGCCCATCCCCCGACCCTCCGCACGGCGCATCCGCTCCACCACCGGATCCGGCATATGCACGCCCGGGACCTCGTTCTGCAGAAACTCCGCCTGCCGTGCGCTCGCCAGAGGCAGGATCCCTGCAATCACGGGGATTTTCTGGTCTGTTTCGGTCAGGAATTCCCTCAGTCGGCCCACGTCGAAGACCGGCTGGGACACGGCAAAATCGGCGCCTGCGTCCACCTTCCAGCGGAACCGGCCCAGTTCCAGCGTGCGGTCGCGGGCCGACTGGTTGAGGGCGACGCCCACGACGAAGCGCGCAGGATCCCCCAGATCGTTGCCGGAGGGGTCGATCCCGGAGTTCAAGCCCGTAACGACATTCGTGAGGCCGATCGAGTCGACATCGACCACGGATCGGTAGTCGGGGTAGGGGGCCGCACCGGGAGGATCGCCGGTCAGGAGCAGAAGGTTGTGCAGGCCGGTGGCCGCCGCGCCCAGGAGGTCGCTCATCATCCGGGAGAGCTTGCGGTCGCGACAGGTGTAGTGGACCAGGGGCTCCACGCCCGGGCAGGAACGCGCGATCAAAGCGGCGGCGGCGAACACTCCAAGCCGCGCGGCACCCCGGTCCTCGTGCACGGCGATCACATCCGCACCGGCTGCGCCCAGGGCGCGGCAGTCCCTCACGAGCGCCGCGGTGTCCCATCCCCGGGGGGGAAGGACCTGGACCGAGGTGACGAAGTCGCCCTGCGCCAATCGGCGACCGAAGGCGGAGCGCGCCGCCAGCGGCGGCGTCGGCTTCCTGCCCGCATCGACGACCGCCTCGCCGGCCACCCGAACCGGTGTCGCGCGCGGCCTGCTGGCGGCGACCTGCTCGCGGATGCGACGGATGTGCTCCGGGGTCGTTCCGCAACAGCCGCCTACGATCCGCGCGCCCGCTTCGATGAGACGGCGCGCATACTGCGCCATGTAGTCCGGCCGGGTAAGGTACATCTTGCGCTCCCGCACGGTCGTCGGGAATCCCGCGTTGGGCTGGGCGGAGAGGGGAAGGGAAGTGACCCGGGCCATGCCTTCCAGCGCCTCCAGCACGACCGCCGGACCGACCGAGCAGTTGAGTCCTACCACGTCCGCGCCCCAGTCGTCGGCCACGCGCGCGGCCTGTTCGGCAGAGGCACCCGATGCGGTCTTGCCGTCATCGCCCTCCACCGTCACCTGGACGATCACGGGAAGATCGCACCGGCTCTTCACGGCCCGAAACGCCTGCTCCAGCTCGGCCAGGTCGGAAAAGGTCTCCAGGATGAACCCGTCCACACCGCCGGAAAGCAGCCCGTCCACCTGGCGGCCGAAGTACTCCCGGGCCTCCGCCAGGGACGTGGGGCCCAGCGGCTCGACGCGGATCCCCAGCGGACCGATCGCGCCCGCCACCGCCGCCCGTCCCCCCGCCGCGCGCACCGCGATCTCGGCCGCGAGATGGTTCAGCTCTTCGGTGCGGTCCTCCAGGCGGTACGAAGATAGCTTCACCGGGTTCGCCCCGAAGGTGTTCGTCTCCAGGATCTCCGCCCCGGCGCGGACGTACTGCGCGTGAACCTCCCCCACCAGCTCGGGATGCGTAGCGTTGAGTTCGTCGTAGCAGACGTTCACGAAGACGCCTCGTCCATACAGCATCGTGCCCATGGCCCCGTCCGCTACACGGACCCGCCCATCCGCCAGCATCGCGCGCAGGTCAGCCACGGCCGCTTTCCGTTCTTGCTTCGTCGCGGTTCGCCCCGGCACCTGCGGTCCGACCCTGGCCGCGGGCCCCATCTCCCCCGACCTCCTCCGCCAGATTCTGGCCCAGCCACCGCCCCGCTTCCTCCCCGGACATCCCCGCGCGGCGGGCGTAGTCCTCCACCTGGTCGCGGCCCACCCGTCCGACACCGAAGTAGAAGCTGTCCGGGTGCCCGATGTAGATTCCGGAAACGGAGGCGGCCGGGAACATGGCGCAACTCTCTGTCAGCCTCACCCCGATCCTCTCCGCGTCCAGCAGCCCGAAGATCGTTTGCTTGAGCGAATGATCCGGGCACGCGGGATACCCCGGCGCGGGCCGGATTCCGCCATACTCTTCGGCGATCAGCTGCCTGTTGGTCAGCGACTCCCTCGGCGCATAGCCCCAGAACTCGCGGCGCACACGTTCGTGCATGCGCTCGGCGAAGGCCTCGGCCAGCCGGTCCGCGAGCGCCTTCACCAGGATGCTCCGGTAGTCGTCGCCCGCGGCCTCGAACCCGGCGGCGAGTTCAGCTACGCCCTCGCCGGCGGTGACCACGAAGGCGCCGGCGTAGTCGGCCACGCCCGCGGCGGCCGGGGCCACGAAGTCCGCCAGGCACAGATTCGGACGCCCGGCTCCCTTGGCGAACTGCTGGCGCAGACATGGCAACACCGCAAGCGGCGTGGACCGCGACTCGCTGCGGTAGAGCACGACGTCGTCGCCCACGGCGTTGGCCGGGTAGAGCCCGACGACCGCGCGCGCGGCCAGGCGCCCCTCGCGGCGGAGTTGCTCCAGCAGGGCCAGCGCGTCCCGGTGCAGACTGGTGGCCTCGGGGCCCAGGTCCGGATCGGAGAGGATGTCGGGGTAGGTGCCGCGCAGCTCCCAGGCCCGAAAGAAAGGGGTCCAATCGATCCGTTCGACCAGTTCGCCCAAGTCGTAGGTGGGGAACGTGCGCGGTCGGGGGGCGGCGGACGGACCGTGGCCGCCCGCGACGAAGCGGTCGGTGTCGGTGGGGAAGACGCGGTTGCCGGTCCAGGCGGGGCGGACGGGAGCATATCCGGCCCAGTCGAGCGACAGCCGGTTCGCGCGGGCACCTTCCATCGGCAGCAGGGCGGTGCGGCGGCGCGGCGCTCCCCGTCGGCGGCGCACGCCCGCGTACTCCTCGCGGATACCGGCCGTGTACGCCACCCGGCTGCCCGGATCGAGCAGCTTCCCCGCCACCTCCGCGCAGCGCGAGGCGTCGAGCACGTGAACGGTGGCCCCCGAGTACCGCTCCTCGATCTTGACCGCCGTATGGACCCGCGAGGTGGTGGCCCCGCCGATCAGCAGCGGAATCTCCATGCCGGTGCGCTCCATCTCCGAGGCCACGTGCACCATCTGGTCGAGGCTGGGCGTGATGAGCCCGGAGAGGCCCACCATGTCGGCGTCAACCTCGCGCGCCTTTTCGAGGATGACCTCGGCGGGCACCATCACCCCCAGGTCGAAGACCTCATAGTTGTTGCACTGCAACACGACCCCGACGATGTTCTTGCCGATGTCGTGTACGTCGCCCTTGACGGTGGCCATCACGATCCGCCCGGCGGACCTGTCCTTGCCGTCGGCCGGCTTCTCGCGCTCCAGGTACGGCACCAGGTACCCGACCGCACGCTTCATGACGCGCGCGCTCTTGACCACCTGCGGAAGGAACATCTTCCCCGAGCCGAAGAGGTCCCCGACGGTGTTCATACCCGCCATCAGGGGTCCTTCGATCACGTCCAGCGCCCACTCCGCTTCCCGCCGCGCCTCCTCGGTGTCCTCCTCGATGTGGTCGGTGATCCCGTGCACGAGCGCGTGACTCAGGCGGACCTCCACCGGCGCCTCGCGCCACGACAGGTCCTCGGAGTCCCCCGAGGAGCGTCCCCGGTAGCTTCCCGCCAGCGCCGTCAGGCGGTCCGTGGCGTCCGTGCGCCGATTGAAGAGCACGTCTTCCACCGCTTCAAGCAACTCATCCGGTATGTCATCATAAACCGCAATGGCACCAGCGTTTACAATTCCCATATCCATCCCCGCAAGTCCCGCGTGATAGAGGAACGCCGAGTGCATCGCCTCGCGGACCCCGTGGCTCCCGCGGAAGGAGAAGGAGACGTTGCTGACCCCGCCGCTCACAAGCGCGTGCGGCAGGGACGCCTTGATCCGCCGCGTGGCCTCGAAGAAGGCAACCGCGTAGTCGTTGTGCTCCGCGATCCCCGTCGCGACGGCGAAGATGTTGGGGTCGAAGATGAGGTCCTCCGCGGGGAAGCCCTCCTGCCGCACCAGAATGTCGTACGCGCGCGCGCAGATCTCCACCTTGTGGTCGGCGGTGTCCGCCTGGCCGCTCTCGTCGAAGGCCATCACGACCACCGCCGCGCCGTAGCGGCGGGCCAGCCGCGCCTTCTCGCGGAAGGCCTCTTCGCCGTCCTTGAGGCTGATCGAGTTCACGACCCCCTTGCCCTGGACGCACCTCAGCCCGGCCTCGATCACCTCCCACTTCGACGAGTCGATCATGAAGGGGACGCGCGCGATCTCGGGCTCGGCCGCCATCAGGTTCAGGAACCTGACCATCGCCGCCTCGGCGTCGAGCAGCCCCTCGTCCATGTTCACGTCGACGATCTGGGCACCGCCCCGCACCTGCTGGCGCGCCACCTCCAGCGCGGTTTCGTAGTCATCGTCGCGGATCAGACGGGCGAAGCGCGCGGACCCGGTCACGTTGGTGCGCTCGCCCACGTTCACGAAGAGCGAGTCGGGGCCGATGGTGACGGGCTCCAGTCCCGCGAGACGGGTCCGTACGGGGTGGTCGGGACGCGGCCTTGGCGCGACACCCTCCACCGCCTCCACGATCGCGGCGATGTGATCGGGGGTGGTGCCGCAGCATCCGCCCGCGAAGTTGAGGAACCCGGCGCCGGCAAATTCGCCCATGGTGCGCGCCATCTCCTCCGGGGACAGGTCGTATTCACCGAACTCGTTAGGCAACCCCGCGTTGGGGTGGCAGCTCACCCAGCTCTCGCAGACCGCCGACAGCTCCTGCAGGTAGGGACGGAGCGCATCGGGCCCCAGCGCGCAGTTGAGGCCGAACGACAGCGGCTCGGCGTGCCGGAGCGAATTGTAGAAGGCCTCCGGCGTCTGACCGGTCAGGGTCCGCCCGCTCTGGTCGGTGATCGTCCCCGAGATCATGATGGGGATGTCGAGCCCGGTCTCCTCCCTCACCTCGAGGATGGCGAAGATGGCCGCCTTCGCGTTCAGGGTGTCGAAGACGGTCTCCACCATGAGCAGGTCCACGCCGCCCGCGATCAGTGCGCGGGACTGTTCTGCATATGCGGCACGGAGTTCCTCGAAGGTGACCTGCCTCGCGCCCGGGTCGTTCACGTCCGCCGAGATCGACGCCGTGCGGTTCATCGGCCCGAGGATCCCCGCCACGAAACGGGGCCGCTCCGGGGTGCGGGCCGCGTACTCGTCGGCGGCCTCCCGCGCGATCCGGGCGGCTGCGAGGTTGATCTCCACCACGGCGTCCTCCACCCCGTAGTCCGACATCGGAAGCCGGGTGGAGCTGAAGGTGTTGGTCTCGACGATGTCGGCGCCCGCATCCAGGTAGGCGCGGTGGATCTCGCCGATCACATCGGGCCGGGTGAGCGAAAGGAGATCGTTGTTGCCGAGGAGCGGGGTGGGGTGGGCGGAGAAGTGGTCGCCGCGGAAGTCGGCCTCGTCCAGGGCGTACCGCTGGATCATGGTCCCCATCGCGCCATCCAGGACCAGAATGCGCTCGTTCGGCAGCCGCTTGATTCGCCGCCGCCGGCGCTCCGCGCGGTCAGCCACGGCCGTGCCGTTCGCGCCGTCCAGGCCGGTCACCCCGGTGAGCCGCGCGCCGCGCCCTGCTGGTCGATCTCACTTGCTGCCAAGCCTCCTCCGCCGGAATCCCCGGCGTTGCGTCACCCGGCAAAGGCCGGTTCCCACGGGGCGAGGAGCAGCGCGACGCGGTTCGGGAAGGCCCTGAAATCGGCGGCCTCGAAGGACCCGCACCACTGCGGGTGGCTTTTTAGCTGTTCCCGGCCGCAATACGCCACAAATCGCCGTGTCATCGAGTCTGGATCGCCCTGTGGCGAAGACCCGTTGTCCCATTCATAGCAGGGAACCGCGCGTCGATCAAGGGGGTAGTACCCGTTGTACGACCGCCCAGCCTTCCGGCCGGAGAGATGGGCGTGGCCGTGGTTGGCCTTCAGGACTGGCGACGGGTTGTTCCGGAGCCTAGCTTTTTCGGTAACGTCCCGGGATGATTCGCGTAGGTTGCTCATGGCGCACCGAGAGTTTGGAGAAGTGCGGCGCCGACGGCAGCCAAGTGCGCCCGTCAAGCGAGAGCTTCGTTGGAGTGATCGCAGGGGGCGAGCGGATTTCGGCGGTCAAGGACGCGGTTTCAGCCTGTATGGGAGGCAAGACACATGATCGGTATGAACAAGTTGGTACGGCCATCCGCAAGTTGGAAGGACGGGCGCCGGAGGGTGACCCCTCGACGAGTCGTCCCGGCCGCGGCCTTCGCGATGTCTCTGTTCCTGGCCGCACCGCAGGACGCCGTGTCCCAGGAAGGGAATGTCCCCCAGCGGGTCACGATTACGGGCATCGTGGTTGACGCGCACACCGGAGGCCCGATCGCCGAGGTCGAGGTGGTCGTGCGTGGCGCGGGTCTCAGACCCGATGGCGGTTTGCGCGTCGTGACAGACGCTGATGGGCAGTTCCAATTGTCCGACATCGCCGTGGGAGAATACCGGCTCCAACTCAGTCATGACGACTACAACCCGGCGGCCGGCGAGTTCACGGTCATGCGCGCCGGAAGCTTCCGCACCACCTTGCAACCGCTCAGCCAGGGGTCGGGCGAACTCATGACCGGCATCATCGGTATCGTCACGGATCGCGAAAACGGTTCTCTGCTCTCCGGCGTGAACGTCTCGATGGGCGACGGGCGGCAGGGGGTCATGTCGGATCTGCGAGGGGAGTTCGTGCTCGAAAGGCTCACCGGCGGCCAGCACGTTGTCGAGTTCTCGATGATCGGGTACACGCCGCGGGCGGACACCATCCGTGTCGTGCCCGGGCGTGTGACCAACGTGGAGGTGTCGCTGTCCGTCGATCCCGTGCAGCTCGACCCGATCGAGGTCACCGTCGAAAGGCGCGAGATCGTATTGCAGAGAAGGGGATTCTACCACCGCCAGAAGACGGGCTTCGGAAAGTTCATAGACCGCGAGGAGATCGAAATGCGGGGGCCCAGTGAAATGACCGATCTCTTCAGCGGGATGGCGGGCGTCGACCTGTACTCCGACCCGTTGAACCAACTTGAGAAGTGGGTGGTTCTCCGGAGTGGCAGGCACATGACCATGCAACCACGGACGTTGCCCGAGGACGACCCGGGACCCGAGACCCCTACGGACATCTATCAGCGCTGCTTTCCCCGCGTCTACCTCGATGGCATTGTCGCCCACCGTGGCGGAGATGAGCCCGCCCGGTTGGACACATTCGTGGACCCGGGTGTGGTAGCAGGAGTCGAAGTGTATGCGTCGGTGAGCGGTCTTCCGCCTGAATACCAGGGTCACGGACCTTTCTGCGGGACCATCCTGATCTGGACGAGACGCTGAGCGGGTCGCCGCGCCGGTGACCAGCTGTCCGTGAAAAAGGCCGCTCGAATCCCCCGTGGCCGCGAGCGGCCACCCCGAAGGGATGAAACGCACTGCCCGGACCGGCATTGTTTCATGGAAATGCCGGGGGGATTCTTTTCACGGGCCGCCGGGGCCGCGTTCGCGTCGCTGGTGGTGACGCTCGCGGCGCCGCCCGTCTTCGCCCAGACGGCCGAGCAGAACGACAGTTCCGCCCGGGCCGCGCAGCGCAGCAACTCCCTCCCGCTCATCCCGGCGCGGACGCTCGACTTCACGACGGACGAGGGTTCGTGGATATCGCTCGACCTGTCGCCCGATGGGGAGACCATCGTCTTCGAGTTGCTCGGCGACCTCTACACCCTCCCTGCCGGCGGCGGCACGGCGACCCGCATTACCCGCGGCCAGGGCTACGACATGCAGCCGCGCTATTCGCCCGACGGCGCCGAACTGGTCTTCGTCAGCGACCGTGACGGTTCGGAGAACATCTGGGTGGCCAACGCCGACGGGACGGATGCCCGGCAGCTGACCGACACGCAGCGCGAGAGCTACATGTCCCCGGTGTGGACGCCCGACGGGGAGTACATCATCGCCAACAAGGGGTCGCAACTGTGGCTCTACCACGAGGACGGCGGTTCGGGCGTCCAGTTGACCGGACATCGGGTCGAAGGCGGACCGCTTCCCCCCTCCCACATCGGCGCGGCATTCGACGCCGATCCGCGCTATCTGTGGGTCAATGTCAGGGGCAATCTCGGGGGTGGGTTCGCGGCGCTGGGCGACCCCGGCGCGGGATTCGGGCCCGATCACTTCGGCCCGGATCATTCAGGGCGCAGCTCGGCGCGCCGGATCGGGGACTACCAGATAGCCATGCTGGACCGCGAGACCGGGCGCACCTTCGTTCGCACGCATGAACACGAAGGCGCCTTCCGGCCGGTGCCGAGCCCCGACGGCCGCTGGCTGGTGTACGCCACCCGCTACGACGCGCGCCAGGCGCTCCGGCTGCGCGATCTGACGACCGGTGCGGAGACCTGGCTTGTCATGGACGTGCAGCGCGACGACTCGCAGGGCGGGGGAATGCGTGACCGGGACGTCTATCCCGGCTCGGCGTGGACTCCGGATTCGCGCGCTCTGATCACGAGCTACGGCGGTCGGATCATGCGCGTGGAAGTGCCCTCGGGGGAGGCGGCCGAGATCCCCTTCACCGCGCGCGTCCAGCAGGAACTCGGGCCGCTCGTCAAGTTCGACTACCCCATCAACGACTCCACGCTGACCGTCTCCCAGATCCGCGGCGCACGCCCTTCTCCCGACGGCCGCCAACTGGCCTTTACGGCGCTGGACCGTCTCTGGGTCGGCACCCTGCCCGAGCCCGCGGGGACGCAGACGGAAGGCTACCCGCACATCCGCGACGCCCGCCGCCTCACCTCCTCCACCGACGTCGAGCACGGCCCGGTCTGGTCCCCGGACGGTCGCCACATCGCCTACGTCACCTGGAACGACTCCGCGGGGGGCGACATCTGGCGGGTGCGCGCCGACTTCAGTGGGGAGCCGGAGAAGCTGACCCCCGTCTCCGCGTTCTTCGACCGGGTGGCATACAACCGCGAAGGGACGCGCATCCTGGCCGTGCGGGGCTCGAAGATGCACCGCATGCGCACGCTGGAGGACTTCGGCTCCCACGGTCCCGCCGCCGAACTCGAGTACGTGTGGCTGCCTGCCGAGGGCGGAGAGCCGACGCGAATCGCGTGGGTCGGACGGGGTGCGACCCAGCAGGGACGCAACGCCCCGCACCCCGGCCCCGACCCCGATCGCGTGTACGTTTGGGCGGGTTCCGAGGGACTGCTGTCGATGCGCTACGACGGAACCGACGTCCGGACCGTCGTCAAGGTGGCGGCCCCTTCGCGTGGCGGCCCAGGGAGTGGCGGCGCGCCCGACGAGGTCATCCTCTCCCCCGACGGCAAGCGCGCCATGGTGCGGGCCAACCGCAACGTCTACATGATCACGGTGCCGCCCGCGGGCGGCCACGCGCCCACGGTGTCGGTCTCCGCCTCGTCCTCCGTGCCGACGCGTCGCCTGACCAGGATAGGCGGCGACTTCGTGGGATGGAACGGGGACGGCTCCGCCGGCTTCTACTCCATCGGGCGCTCCTTCTTCCTGCACGATGTGGCGCTGAGCGATTCCCTCCTGGCCGACTCGGTGGCTGCCGCGCGCGCCCAACGCCGGGCGGAAGCGGAGAGTCCGGGCACCGCGGACGCCGCCGCCGGAGACTCCGCCGATGTCATCGTCGCCGAGGGCGAGGGAGAGGACGATGACCCCGACGGCCCGGTCTACGAGGCGGCCCGCTACGACGTGGAGATCACGGTGCCCAAGGACAGGCCGCGCGGTACGGTTGCGCTCACCGGTGCGCGATTGATCACCATGCGCGGCGACGAGGTGATCCCCCGCGGCGACATCGTGGTCCGGGACAACCGCATTGCCGCGGTGGGCGCCACCGGAAGCGTGGCGATCCCCGAAGGCGCCGAAGTGCGCGACATGTCCGGGAAGACGATCCTGCCGGGACTGGTCGACATCCACGCGCACACCTGGGTCGCCTGGGGGGTCCACCGCGGCCAGGTCTCCCAGTTCCTGGCGCAGCTGGCCTACGGCGTGACCACACAGCGGGATCCCCAGACATCGTCGGAGGATGTCGTTACCTACAGCGACCTCATGGAGACGGGCGAACTGATCGGGCCGCGCATCTACTCGACCGGCCCGGGCGTCTTCAGCAGCGACGCCATCTCCAGCCTCGACGACGCGCGCGACGTGCTCCGACGCTATTCGGACCACTTCAACACGCTGACGATCAAGCAGTACATGGCGGGCGACCGCAAGGTGCGGCAGTGGGTCATCATGGCGGCCCGCGAACTGGGCCTCACGCCCACCACCGAGGGCGGTTCGAACTTCAGCATGAACCTGACGCTGGCGCAGGACGGCTACGCCGGCCTCGAGCACAATCTCCCGATCAGCCCGTTCTACCGCGATGTGGTCCAGCTGGGCGCCTTCAGCGGAATGGTCTACACGCCCACCCTCATCGTCTCCTACGGGGGCCCGTCCGGACGCCAGTACTACCTGACGCGCACCAACCTTGACGAGGTCGAACGATTGCGCACCTTCACCCCTCACGACGAACTCGACAAGTGGAAGACCACCACCTGGTACCGTGACGACCAGTACCCGCACTTCCTGCACGCCGAACAGCTCGTCAAGTGGATGGAGGCGGGTGGACAGGCCGGACTGGGCTCGCACGGCGAGGTCCAGGGACTGGGGACGCACTGGGAGCTGTGGATGATGGCGTCCGGGGGCATGGACAACCACGACGCGTTGCGGATGGCAACCCTCATGAGCGCCGACGCGATCGGGCTCGCGGGCGACATCGGGTCGCTGGAGGCGGGGAAGCTGGCCGATCTGCAGGTCCTGGGGTCGAACCCGCTGGACAACCTGGACAACACGATCGACATCCAATTTGTCATGAAGAACGGACGCCTTTACGAGGCAGCCACGCTGACCGAGGTGTGGCCTCGCCAGCGTCCACTCCCCACACAGTGGTGGTGGAGGGTGGAGCCCCCCGAGGCACGGGAGCAACCGAGGAGATAGTATGATGCGAATCTTACGATGCATGAGTTGGACGGCGTGCTTCGCCATGGCACTCCAGGTGGCGGCCGGCACGGCGGCGGCACAGGTGCCCGTACGGGAATTCGTCGCCATCACCGGCAAGGTGCTCGATGCGTTGACGGGCGAGCCGATCGAAGGGGTGACGGTCGTGCTGGAGGGGACGGGCCTCCGCTACGAGACCAACGTCAACGGCGAGTTCAGCGTGGACCGAATCGCCGTCGGTGCGTATCGGCTACAGCTCACCCACCCGGAATACAACCCGGCGATCGGCGACTTCAATGTGCTGCGCGCCGGTGGGTTTCAGACGACGATGGCTCCGGTCATTGCCTCGGGCAGCGAGGTCATCACCGGCATCATGGGTGTGCTGCGCGACCGGAATACCGGGAACCCCCTCGGCGGGGCGCGGGTGCAGTTGGACGAGGGCCTGGGTGGCACGCTTACCGACGGGCGGGGGCGGTTCATGATCGATGAGCTGGCGCCGGGCTGGCATGTGGTCGGCTTCTCGCAATTCGGCTACGCGTCCCGGACGGACTCGATCGAGGTGCTCCCCGGACGCGTGACCAACGTGGAGGCTTCCCTGTCGGTTGATCCCGTACAACTCGCGCCACTTGAGGTCGTCGTCGAGAGACGCGAAGTCGCGCTGCAGAAGACCGGGTTCTATGACCGCCAGTCGGAGGGATTCGGCGAGTTCATCGATCGGGAGGACATCGAGTTTCGTGGGCCGAGCGAGATGACGGACATGTTCCAGGGCCTCCCCGGGGTGTTGGTGCACGCCGACGGGATCGACAAGTGGGTCGTGCTTCGCAGCGGCCGCATCGGGGACCTGGACGGGAACTACTGTTACCCGCGCGTCTATCTCGACGACATCCTGGTTCACATGGGCGGGACCGAGCCGGCGGGGATCGACCACCTTCTGACTCCGGGCGTGGTTGCCGGCGTCGAAATCTATCCGTCCACCGCGGGCATGCCGGCGCAGTACAGTTCGACGGGGGCGAGCTGTGGGGTCATCCTGATCTGGACGCGTCGCTGAGGCGGTAGTCGCGCTCACGGCGCGCCGAGAAGCGAGCGGCCCGCGCGGGGAACGTTTCCCTGCGCGGGCCGCTTCGCCGTGAGCCCGAAAACTAGCCAGAAAATCTGGCCAGATTCAGGCCGGCATCTCCTACCGCCTCCTTATCCCGGCCGCCGCATCGTTCGCATCCGGTTCCGCCTGGCGCTTGCGCTCCATCGCACGCTCCTCGGGATACACCTCGTCGAGCGTCATCCCGTCGTAGAGCCGCCCGTCCTTCATCACGTAGCGGATGTCGACCGTATTGCGCAGATCGTCGAGCGGATTCGAGTTGAGGACCACGATGTCGGCGAACTTGTCCTTCTCGATGCTGCCGAGCTCCGCACCGAAACCGATCGCCTCGGCACCGAGGATCGTCGCCGCCCTCAGGATGTCGTGGGGCGTCGCCCCGCCGGCCCCCATGGCCCACATCTCCCAGTGGAATCCGACGCCCTGGATCTGCCCGTGGCTGCCCACGCCCATGCGGCCGTCGGCCTCGAGCATCTGCTTCACGAATTCGGCGTGGCGGGGGAAGACGTGCTCCTCTTCCAGGAACCACCCGGCCGGGCCGGGGCTGCCCCCGGCGCCGGAACCGCGCCGCCGGGTCCGCTCGTCCATGTAGTCCGCAGGCGCGAACACGTTGAGCTTCTCATCGTCGTGCGGGTTCTCGGTGACGTAGTAGTAGTTCTCGCCGAAGGGTCCCCCATACGACACCAGCAGGGTCGGCGAGTTCGTGGTCTGAGATTCCTCGAAGAGCTCCACCACGTCGGAGTAGATCGGCGTGATCGGCAGGTTGTGCTCGATGCCGGGATAGCCGTCGATCGCGTGGGTGATGTCGATCTTGAAGTCGAGTCCGCCCTCGGTGGTGGGCATCAGCCTCAGTTCGCGGGCCGCCTGGATGATCCACTGCCGCTGCTGGCGGTTTCCGCTCATGTACATCTTCAGCGTCTTCGTGTCGAAGTACTGGGCGTAGCGCCGCAGGATGGTCTTCGCATGGTCGGCGTCGCGTATGTTCTCGCTACTGAAGACGCCCGGACCGGTCGAGTAGATGCGCGGCCCCGTCATGCCGCCCGTGAGAACGCGGTCGGTGTAGCTCAGGATGTCGGTGACCGCCGTCTGCGGGTCGCGCGTGGTCGTGACGCCGTAGGAGAGCGTCGACAGGTACTGCCACACCTCCTCCGGATGGATCGCGGGGACGAGCCACTGGGCGTGGTAGTGCGTGTCGATGAAGCCGGGCACGAGTGTCTTGCCGGCCACATCGATCACCACCGCGGTGTCCGGGATCTCGACCGAGTCGGCCATCCCGACCTCGACGATCCGGTTGTCGGTGACCACCACCACCCCGTTCTCGATCACCTGGGGCTCCCCGGTGGTGTCACCCGGCACCTCCGCCATCGTGATGATGCGCCCCCCCGTGAACGCCACCGTGCCGCGCGGAATATCCCGCGGAAGCCTGGCCTCGATTCTGCGCTCCTTCGCTTCGTAGGATTCGGTCGAGTCTTCCAGAATCTCCTTGTCGCCCTCGCGGATTCTGCCGGCCTTCTCCGCGTATTCCTCGGCGGCCCGGCGGATCGAGTCGGCCCGCGCCATGAGCGAATCGGCCACCACCTGCACGGAGTCGCCGGTCAGCCGGTCGATCTCCGCCTCGAGCGAGTCGGGTACCTCCTCGTCCGCATTCCTGATGCTGTCCGCCTCCGCGCGCTTCTCCTTGAGCGTGTCGGATATGGCGACGGCCCGCGCGCGTATCAGCCTGCGCGCGTGACGGATCTCCTTCACCTCGTCCTCCTCCGCCTCCACGAAGTCCAGGTCGTAGGAGAAGAGCACGTTGCCGAGCGACCAGTGCACGGACGAGCCGTCCGGCGCCCACGACGGGAACTCCCCGCCGACGTCGGTCAGCTTGCGCGATGTGCCCGGCGTGGTCACGACGGTGGCCGGCTGTGAACCCGCGCCGGGCAGATCCACCACGTAGATGTCCCGGCCGATCTGGGCCAGGGCGCGGTCGCCCTGGGGTGACAGGATCACCAGCCCCGCCGGCTGGGGGAATCCGGGTTCGGCGGGAGGATCGCGGTCCGGGTCGGGGTCGGTTGGGTCGGGGGTCTTCCGCCACGGGAACACCCGCCTGGGCAGGTATTCCCACTGGTCCGGGTGCGGGTCGACGATTCCGGGCGCACCCACCATGCCCCTCACAAGGAGATGGCTCTTCACGTCGGTGCCGTCCCAGCGGAACGACACCAGGCCCTCGATCGGGCTGTAGGCGTAGATCCGGTCGGGCTCGTCGGCCGCGAAGTGCATCACGTCCCGGATCCCGGTGGGCGAGATCACCTCAGGCTCGGCGGGCTCGATGCCATCCGAGGGCACCCACACGAATGTGCCGCCAAGCGGCCCCGCGAATAGACCGGAACCTGCCAGCAGGTCCCCCGCGGCACTCCGCGTGGCAACCACCCGGTCGCCGCCAGGCGCCCAGGCCGTGTTTGAATAGGCCGCCGGGGTGGCGGAGAGCTGAACGGGTTCTCCCCCGGAGGCAGCCACCTTCATGATGTGCCCGCCCTCGGCGTCGTCCCAGGTCACGTAGCCGATCCACTGTCCGTCCGGCGACCACTGCGGGTGGAATTCGCCCTCGTCCCGCCCGGTGAGCCGCACCGGTTCCCCATCGGGCATCTCCTGCATCCAGAGGCGGTCGAAGGCGACAAAGACCATCCGGTCGCCCGTGGGGGAGGCGACCGGCGTGCGGACCTGGCTCGCGGTGACCATCGCGGCCGTGTCGATCTGGTAGGCGAACTTCACCTCGGGACCGATCGCCAGCTCGACCGGGACCTCGAAGGGGATCTCGGCCGGGTCGCTCCCGTCCATCGGCATATTCCAGATCTTCCCGCCGTACGAAACCACGATCGCCGAGCCGTCGGGGGTGAAGGAATATCCCGGCATCACATCCAGCGGAGCACGCGACTCCTTTTCGTCGCGCTGTACCGGATACGCCAGCCACTCCTCGTTGCCCGTCGCAAGATCGCGCTTGCGCAGTCCGGTTTCGGTGCCCCAGCGGGTGGCGTAGACGAGCCACTGCCCGTCGGGCGAGATCGCCGGCCGCATGCCCGAACCGTAGCGGCTGGTCATGACCGAGCTGGAGGCGCGCTCGCGGTCGTAGCGGTACACCTGGTAGATCGGGAAGGTGGCATTGTAGGTCCAGTCCGAGAACGACCGGGCGTACCAGAGGTAGCGTCCGTCGGGGCTGAAGGCGGCGCCGATGGTCTTTCCGCCGACCAGGCCGCTCAGCGCCGCCGGCGTACCCCGCTCGGCGTTGAGCATGACGAGCTGGGCCGAGCCACCCAAGCCCCCCGACCGGCTTGCGACGATGTAGTCGCCGCTTGGCTCCCACTCCGGTGACAGGTAGAGGTTGTTGTTGCCGCGCGTGACCTGGGTGGTGTCGGTGCGGTCCAGCCGCATCGTCCAGATGTTGTCCCCTCCGCTGCGGTCGGAGACGAACACCACCGACTCGCCGTCCGGGCTGAAGCGCGGCTGAACCTCGTAGGCCATCCCGGTGAGGAGCGGAGACGCCTCGCCCCCCGTGATGGGCATGGTGTAGAGGTCGCCCAGCAGGTCGAAGACGATCATCTGCCCGTCGGGGCTGACGTCGAGCGAGATCCAGGTCCCTTCCGTGGCCGTGAACTCCGCCGTCCGCGCGCTGCGGAGCGGCAGCGGGTTCTGCCGTCCTCCCGGCCGCTGGGCCTCCACGGGCGCGTTGAGGACCGCGAGCGCGAGCAGGGCCAACGCGGCCGATCCGAGGAACTTCACCCGGGGGCTCATCGTTCACCTCCCTTCATCCCGGCGCGAACGTTCGGGGCGAGATGCCTCCAAGCTTCGTACGGCGCGGACCGCTGCCGCGGCCACAGCTCGTCGAGCGTGTCACCGTCGTAGAGCCGACCGTTCATCATCACCTGGTGCACCGTGTTCGTGTTGCGGATGTCGTCGAGCGGGTTCGCTTCGAGGATCACCAGATCGGCCAGCTTTCCCGGCTCGATCGAACCCAGGTCGCCGCCCAGCCCGATCGCCTCGGCACCCATCAGCGTCGCGGCGCGGAGCGCGTCGTGTTCGTCCATCCCGCCGGCCTGCATGGCCCACAACTCCCAGTGGAACCCCAGACCCTGCAGCTGGCCATGGCTCCCCACGCCCGTGCGGCCGCCGCCCTCGACGAGCTGTGTCAGCCAACCGGCGTGCTTCGGGAATGCATACTCGTCCTCCATGAACCACGCGCCCTGTCCCGGCCCGTCGGTCTGGAGGCGCCGCGTCTTGATGTCGAGCTCGCGCCGGGGCGTGAAGTGGGTCAGCTTCTCGTCGCCGAAGATGTCCCAGCGCGTATAGAAGTAGTTTTCGACCCAGGGCCCGCCGTAGGTGACCAGCAGCGTGGGCGAGTTCACCGTCCCCGACTCGGCGAAGAGCTCCACCACATCGTTGTAGGCGGGCACGATCGGGAGCGAGTGCTCGATGCCGGGGTAGCCGTCGATCGCGTGGGTCAGGTTCATGCGGTACTCAAGCCCCCCCTCGGTGGTGGGCATGAGCCCGAGTTCGCGGGAGGCCATGATCAGCCACTGGCGCTGCCGGCGGTTGCCGGACATGTACATCTTGAAGGTCTTGGTGTCGTAGTAGCGGCTG